>CANGXP010000023.1 GCA_947457935.1 Alphaproteobacteria bacterium
AAACACCAGATAAAAAACTCGCACGCAACCCTTCTGAAATCCCCCCAACAATTGATCTCGTTGAAATACCAAATGATGGAAATCCCGATACGCTGAATGCGCTGATGGAAAAAATGCCGAAAGGCAAAATGGTTTTTGCAAAGCCACAAACGCCAGCAGCACCAACAGGGCAGCCTGTGCCACTGCCTGTTGCGAGCACACCTCTTCCGCTTGATCCTAAAACGGCAGACCCGATTGATAGCATGGCAGCAGAAATCATGCACACACCTGCTGCAATTCAACAACCTGAAGCAATATTACCTCCTGTAGCCGTTGCACCTGTTGACGCACCGAAAAATAACAAAAGTCGTGGAATTTTTATTCCTATTCACAAAAATTCGCAAATCAAACTCAAGCCCGCAGCGATTGACAAACTTGTTGCCTCGAATGCCCCAGTCATCAACGAATCAACCGTCTCTGTTACGGATGGCACGCTGCTTTCACGCGTTAAAAGCCGCGCCTTTAATCATGGGGTGATTTTAGAAGATAAACCCGTGCTTGTTCCTACTAGGCAGATTTCTGAGTTTTAACCGCCCACACCAAAAACTCCGTATTCCCCTTTGCACCAAAAATCGGGCTTGGCATCAATCCCCTCACTTGCCAATGCATCTCATTTTCTAGCCATGTCTGAATATCCGCACACACGGCTTGTTGTACGGTCGCATCCCGCACAATCCCGCCCTCGCTAATATCACGATACGCTGCTTCAAACTGCGGTTTAATCAACGCAACCAATGTGGCATTCGACTTTGCCAGCGCAAGCACTGCGGGAAGAACCTTCTTCAGGCTAATAAAACTTGCATCGCACACAATCCAGTCAGGCGCATCAGGAATCAGGGTTGCATCCAACGCACGGGCATTGGTTTTGTCTAACACCACCACACGGGCGTCTGTTTGCAATCGCCACAGCAACTGCCCCTGCCCCACATCCACCGCATAGACTTTTGACGCGCCATGCTGCAGCAACACATCCGTAAAGCCACCTGTTGACGCGCCCACATCCACGGCAACTGCCCCTTGTGGATTCAACTTAAATGCCCTGATTGCCGCCGCAAGTTTCAATCCCCCGCGTGATGCCCACGGGTGCTCCTGCCCCTTAATTCGCACGGATTGTTTTGCAGGGTTAATCGTCGTCCCGCTTTTGGTAGAAGGCTTATCATCCACCAGCACCACCCCCGCCATAATCAATGCTTGGGCTTTAGCGAGCGACTCAACGAGTCCTGCTTCTAGTAAATGGGTGTCTAGGCGGGTTTTCATGCCGTCTAATGAGTCGTGATGCTATGGCGCAACGCTTCATTCATGCGCGATTGCCACCCTCGCCCCGTACCGCGAAAATGCTCTACAATATCGCTATCAAGGCGAATGCTGAGGCGTTCTTTTAAGGGGGATTTTTGCTTGCCGCGTGTTTTTCGCATGTCTGCAACTGCCTCTAAAAAGGCATCCGCTGCACCAGCCCCGAACTTTTCCTCGTAAAATTGGCGAAAGGGTTTGGCTTTTTTAAACCATTCTTCGGTGAGTTCAGGGGCATCATCCTCATCAAAATCAACAAGAGTATCGTCAAGAACATCTTCTTTCATAATTTTGCCTCTCCTTGTCATTCGCCTTACGTAGGCTGATAATCCGTTTAAACCAGATATTCTCTATGTTTAAACTAATCTAGCCCCAACATTTAAGATTGCTGTGTTTGTAATATACTGGCTGTGACAACACAATTGTGTTGTTGAGGTCTGATAAACTTCTCACAAAGCGGCTGTAAGCATCCAGCTTAAACCTGCCAGTGCTGCCTTTCGGTCTATGATTGGTGTGGTTGCGCCACGAACCAAAGAGAAAGCTGCTTTTGAGCAACTTCTCTTTGGGTGGGCTAGTGGACGGTGGGTTTTAATACCAAGGCACCAAGGTGGTGTTTTCCACCACTTCAACCCATTTTAGCTTGCAACTTGACGCTGCATCAATAAAGTATTGTTCGCCGTCTGTGTAGTTGTATGTTTCCAAGGCATCCTGAAATTCAGGATAATCCAGAAAACACTTAACGAGCTGCCGTCCCAGTTCGCCGTACTGTTCGTACAGTTCTTTACGAATAACCGCGTTTGAGGGAGGGAGACACTCAAGATTCCTCATGTCTGTGTCAAGCTGATCCATCTGTTCAGATAGAGATACGGCTTGTAAGAAATCCTTTTCATCAAGCCCTTTTAATTTCAGAAATCCTCTAACAACTTTCGTGTAGTTGTATGTATTCATAAGAAAGCACCTGTCAGAAAAACTGACATACTAAGTTTAGTGGATTTAACATAAGATATATATATTAGTCAAGAATTTTTTATATTTATTAACATGTGGGATGATTGCGGTTATATCAACAGGCCTAATTTGCAAGAAAAAAGCTACGCCTGCGGCAACAACGCGCCCACCGCCGCACTCAAACTCTCTTGCCGCATGAGTGATTCACCAATCAGGAAACACCCCGCCCCTGCCCGCTGCAACCGCACCACCTCATTACGCGTATAAATGCCGCTCTCGCTCACCCACAGGGTATGCTCAGGCAACATTTTACTCAATCGCTCTGATGTTTCTAAATCCGTCGTCAAGGTTTTGAGATTGCGATTGTTAATCCCAATAATAGCCCGTGGTTGGGTAATCAGGGTGATGGTACGGTCAAACGGGCGGATATTTTCGCCAAAAAAATCTGCCCGAAAATGACTAGGGACTTTAGCGTACGTTGTGAGTTTTAACGCCTGTTCCATCTCCGCTTCGTCATGCACTTCCACCAGCACATCCAGCCCCACAGAAAACGCCAATTCCTGCAATTCTTCAGCTTGATCAAGCGTCAACGCTGCCATAATCAGCAACAGGCAATCCGCCCCCATGGCGCGGGTTTCATACACTTGATACGGGTCAACGATGAAATCTTTCCGCAACACAGGCAACGCACACGCCGCCCGAGCCGCCTCTAAATGCTCAACAGAGCCTTGAAAAAACGCCTCTTCCGTCAACACAGAAAGGCAACTCGCGCCGCCTGCTGCATACTCTGCCGCATGGGTGGCAGGGTCAAAATCCTCCCGAATCACGCCAAAACTGGGCGAAGCTTTTTTAATCTCGGTAATCAACCCAAAGCCGCGCCCAGCATAATGCACTAAAATGGCTTCCACAAAACCCCGTGGCGGTTTTTGCTCGGCAATTTGCTGTTTTAACTGAGACAAGGGAACGGCTTCCTTGCGCGCCGTCAAGCTGTCACGGGTATGAGTGATAATTTTTTCTAGGGTGTTGGTCATTTCCAGCCTTCTGCTTCCTTGCGTGCAACGATCTCTCTATCTTTAAAAAAATCACCTGTTGATTGATAATACGCGCCGTTTGCCCAATCTTTATACCCCTGTAAAATCGCTTCTTGCACCTCTGCAACTTGTGTATGTGTGATTTCTTTGGAGAGTATGGTTTCTGTCATTTTGTCGCCACATCGTTGGTATACGCCACAAACTCATCGAGTTTTTTTGCAACCGCGCCAGACACTAATACTTTTGAGACATGATACACCGCACTCACTACCGATTTTTGCTTTCCTGCCCCCATTAACGCTACCGCTGCATTCAGCACCACAATATCACGATAGGCAGAAGGCGCAGCTTTTTCAAAAAGATCCCGCATCGCTTGAGCATTATGGGCTGCATCGCCGCCACGCAGACTTTCGAGAGAATGAATACCCAATCCGACTTGCTTCGGATTTAACTCACAAAATTCTGTTACTTCTCCATTCTGCATCTGAACATAAACACTATCACTTGTGACAGTAAATTCATCCATGCCATCGCTACCATGCACAACAATAGCGTTTTGCACACCTCGTTCATCCAGCGTTAACGCCATAATCCGCAACCACTGAGGGTCATACACACCCACCAACTGAAACGCACACTTTGCAGGATTCAGCATCGGGCCCAAAAGATTAAAAATCGTACGAACACCCAGTTCTTTTCGCACCTTCGCAACATGCTTCATGGCGGGATGATGGTTTTGCGCGAACATAAATCCTAAGTTTGTGTCCCGCATACAGGCTTCAATTTGCGGCACAGTTAAGTCAAGACGCACGCCTAAGGCTTCAAGCACATCCGCTGAACCAGAACGAGACGAAACAGACCGATTTCCATGCTTCGCCACAGGCACATCACACGCCGCCAGCACAAACGCCACCGCTGTGGAAACATTGAGCGTGTTGTGTCCATCCCCGCCCGTGCCACACACATCTATCGCGCCAGCGGGCGCATTAACCTTCACCGTAAAGGCATCAAACGCGTCCAGTGCCCCCAAAAATTCATCAAGATCAATACCTTTATGGTTCAGCAACAGCAGAAAACCAGCGAGTTGTGCGTCTGTAAATTCCCCTTTCAGGATTTGCGTAAATCTATCTTTGGCTTCAATCCGCGGTAAATCTTGTTTCGCCTCTAACCGCTTCAACAAATCCTTAATATCGTGCTTTGCTTCTCCGCTCATAACACGAATTCCTGTGTCAACGTGGCGGTTTTCTGCCCCTTAGCAAGCTTCACAAAATTATCCAGCAACTGATGCCCATAATGCGTTGCGATGCTCTCAGGGTGAAACTGCACGCCATGAATCGGCAATTCTTTATGTTGCAGCCCCATAATCAAGCCATCGTCTGTCTCTGCCGTAACCTCCAGACAATCGGGCAATGTTGCCCGTTCCACAATCAGCGAATGATAGCGCGTTGCTTGATACGGCGCAGGGATATGCGCGAAAATCCCCTGTTGCTGATGATGTATAAGGCTTGTTTTACCATGAATGGGTTCTGGCGCACGAATAACCTTGCCGCCGAACACTTGCCCAATCGTCTGATGCCCCAAACACACACCCAGCAGCGGTTTTTTTGCAACACTCGCCGCCAAAACGAGTTCTAAGCAAATCCCTGCTTGGTCTGGATCACACGGGCCAGGGGACAAAATAATCCCTGTCGGATTCATCGCCAAGACGGCAGAAACGCTTATTTCATCGTTGCGATACACCCGCACCTCTTCGCCCAATATGGCGATATAATGCACCAGATTATAGGTAAAACTATCGTAATTATCGATGAGAAGGAACATGAACTTTTTCTAGCAAAACAAGGGAACGTGCGATAAATATGTTATCGTCTATGATGAAACACTTTTCCAATCTTTTTTTCACAACTGCCATTTTAATGGGGCTTGCTGCCGCATCCCCTGCACATGCGGAAGATGATTTTTTCATTGATAGCAGCCGCTGGCAAATTGAACCCCGCCCTGAAAAGTTTTTTGCAGAAAACCCTGCCATGCCGCTCACGGGCAATAAGCCCCAAGCCGTTGCCGTTGCGGTCGCGAAACCAGACGCAATGCCCACCACCTTCGCCCCTGTTGAGGCATTAAAACCCACGGCAAAAATCGCGGTGGTGATTGATGATATGGGGGTTGTGAAAAAATATTCTAAACAAGCGATTGCCTTAAACGGCGCACTCACCCTGTCTTTTCTGCCATATGCTGAGGATTTGCCCGCACAAACAGCCGCCGCCAAAGCCGCAGGGCATGAACTCATGGTACACATCCCCATGCAGCCTATGGGTAATGCGAACACAGGCATAAACGCCCTCACCACCACGCTTTCAGCAGAAGAGCTGCAACGCCGTATCGATTGGAATTTCTCACAATTCAGCGGCTTTGTGGGCATGAACAACCATATGGGTAGTAAATTTACGCAAGACCGCGCCCTGCTGCAACCCGTGATGCTCGCTCTCAAAAAACACGGCGGCTATTTCCTTGATTCCCGCACAACGCCAAAAAGTGTGGCGGGCGTAGTTGCCGCAGAAAACGGGCTTGCCACGCTCAACCGCGATGTTTTTTTAGATGATGTCGATACACTAGCCGCCGTTGAAAAACAGCTCGCCCATCTTGAGAAAATTGCCCTGAAAACGGGGCAGGCTGTGGCGATTGGGCATCCACGCCCGAACACGCTGAATGCCTTGCGTCAATGGCTTCCCACCTTGGCAGCAAAAAAAATTACCCTCGTGCCGTTGTCGCACTTGATGCTAAAAAAAACATATGTTGCAACGGCTGAAAGCGTTGTAAAGCAATGATCTTGGGGCTAGTGCAGTGTAATCCCACCGTGGGGGATGTTGACGGCAACACCGCCCTCATCAAACGCTTGCAAACAGCCAATCTTGAGGCGGATTTGCTCATTTTTCCTGAACTTGTTTTGTCAGGCTATCCTCCTGAAGACCTAGTGTTACAGCCAGTTTTCATGGAAAAAATTGATGCAGCGATTGCAGATTTAGCGCGTGCCACGAAAGCCGCGCCAGCCTTGCTTATTGGCGCACCATGGCTTGAGAATGGGAATGTATATAACGCCGCAATTTTGCTCCAAGACGGGCAGATTTCGGGCGTTACAGCGAAATATCATTTGCCGAATTATGGTGTGTTCGATGAGAAACGCGTCTTCACCGCTGGCACTTTGCCAAATCCCCTTATATTTCAAGGACTTAAACTAGGCGTGATGATTTGTGAAGACCTCTGGTTTGCTGATGTCGCAAAAGCCCTAAAACAGCGGGGTTCAGACCTATTTTGCGTTTTAAATGCCTCGCCATTCGAAACGGGCAAACCCGCTAAACGCCTTGATATTGCGGCTTCTCGGGTGAGAGAAAATAAAACACCGTTAGTGTATGTGAACATAATTGGCGGACAAGATGAACTCGTTTTTGACGGACGTAGCTTTTGCCTGTCTCCCACGGGACAGCCCGTGTTGCAGATGCCGCCGTGGGAAGAGAAAATCACCCTGATAAGCGCGGAAAGCCTCGGTCTCAAGTCTGAGGCACTTGCATAATTATACTAATCCTTGCTGCAAATGGTGTTTTTATGCGATACGGTGCTCATGTACGAAGAAGTACAGTAAACTATCAATGTGTTACAGTTAAAAATTTGGGGGTTAATCGACGATGACAGTAGTTTTTCCAAATCAAGCCGCACAAGCTGTGGTGACAAGTTTGGTTCATAAAGCCAAGCAATCAGTTTATGAAGCAAAAACAAACCTATATAAAAATAAGGTAGACCCATTTTCAGCCTTGATAGATTCAATGCTTCAGGGGATACCTCTCTCGAACTGGTTAACACAAGAGTAAGGTTCGCCAGAGTCAGAAAACTCTTCAGAACTGCATAGGAAATTTCCATCAATCTGTTATAGCCTCTTTCGAGGACTGGGAAGATTTAGGCACAGGCAGTATAGTCGATATCAGGAATAAAAAACGTCGTATCGTCGCAGAGACTAAGAACAAATTTAATACAACCAAAGGCAATCACAAAATTCAGATTTACAGAGATCTTAAGACGATAATAGATCAGACAGACCACAAAGGATTTATCGGTTATTACGTTGAGATTATTCCTTCTGGTCGTGGGGCGAAGACATTATATGATAAGCCTTTCGTGCCATCCGATAATACAAAAGGAGGTCAACGGGCTGTTGCGCGTGATGATATAAGATTGATTGACGGCAGGTCGTTTTATAAGATTGTTACAGGTGTAGAGGATGCCTTATCCCAGTTATATAAGGGGTTGCCCGAGATGATCAGAATCGCACTTGACGATAGCAGCATTAAACCAGAAAGTGACGGGCTATTTTTAGAACTTTTTGAAAAAGCTTTTACATGATTAACTAGCTTTTGCAAAAAGAGGGAGATCATTCTGATGGTTCTCTTTTAAATGCTCATACATCTCCACTTCATGTGGTGTATTTTCTAGCTTCATCATGTTGAGAATGCACTTTCCAAGATAGTAACCGAGATTAACAGGAACAGCATTACCAATCTGCTTATACTGTGATGTTATTTTTCCGCAAAATTCCCATGTATCTGGGAATGTTTGTATTCTTGCGTATTCTCTAACATTTAACGGTCTGGTTTCTTCAGGATGGCATCTTTCTGTTTGTTTTTGAGCTGGTGCACAAGTTAGCGTGAGTGACGGCTCATCCCAAGCTAATCTTCTTGCCATGCCTGTTTTCCCTCCCCCCATGTAAAAACTAGCTCTCATATACTCTTTTTGTAGTTCCAGAGGCAAATCACGCCAGTACCCGCCTGATGGAATGAGATCCATTATTTCTGCTTTTCGCTTGGGATATTTCTGACCAGTCGAATCAGGAACGTTTTTAAGAGCCTCGCGCATCGAGATAGTATAGTTACGCTCTTTAGGAAAATAAAAATTGTAATCTAAGTCGTTACGTATCCCCCAAATTATCAAACGCTCTCTTTTCTGAGGAACATCTAAATACTGTGCTCTGGCAACCTTATACTGCACTTTATATCCTTGCTCTTCAAGTAGGGACACCATGGTCGAGAGCGTTCGACCGTTTTCATGCCGCAACAAACCCCGCACATTTTCACCAAGAACAATTTTAGGTCGCACCTCTTTTACGCATCTCAGCAGCTCAAAGAAGAGCGTACCGCGAGCATCTTCAAAACCCAATTTGGAACCCGCATAACTGAAAGCCTGACATGGAAAGCCTCCAGAAACTATATCAGCCTTAACGCCAGTATAATCTAAGTTTCTTGCATCATCACAAACGACATTCCAATCAGGAAAATTATGTTTCAGCGTTGCCGCGGCATCTTTATCAATTTCAACCAACATTTCACTTTTTATGCCAGCATTTTCCAGTCCTAAAGCAAGACCACCAGCACCTGCAAATAACTCTATACACTTTACGTTATGTAGCTTGTTAGATTTTAATATTTCGAATGGATGGGAATCACCGCCACGAATATATTTATCGTAAGCTTTTTGTAGCTCGACTGTGTCAAATAACCGATGATTGTTCTTGTCTCTCACCGCTTTAATCAGACCTTTTTTTTCCCATCGCCTGATGGTATCAACGGAAAGTTTAAGCTCAAAAGCAGCTTCTGTAACAGACACATAGTTTTTCATTACTTATAACCCTCGCTTATGCAATGGTTATCATGTTTATAAAAAATGACAAGCTGGTTTTTTTGATTTTTACTGACCTATTTTCGCTAGCTGCTTAGCGAATTTTCAAGTACCTCAGAATAGAAGTTTTTTTATGACACCCACACAAGACCTCTATCAAGCCGCCACCCTTGCCCTTCGTGATTATGTGCGAAAAAATGGTTTTTCCCAAGTGATTCTGGGGCTTTCAGGGGGTATTGACTCTGCGTTGACTGCCGCCATTGCCGCCGATGCGTTGGGGTGTGAGAATGTGCATGCGTATTTGCTGCCCTCGCCCTATACCAGTGCGGAAAGTTTGGAAGATGCGTTGAGAACCGCTGAAAATCTGGGTATTAGCCTCACGACTATCCCCCTCACCCCCGCCATGACGGTGCTGGAGCAAACGCTTGCCCCTGTGTTTGGCAATCGCCCTAAAGATTTGACGGAAGAAAATATGCAATCCCGCCTGAGAGGGTTGATTCTTATGGCGATTAGCAACAAAACAGGCGCGATGCTGGTCACCACGGGTAATAAGTCGGAACTGGCGGTGGGCTATGCCACGCTGTATGGCGATATGTGCGGCGGATACAACCCGTTGAAAGATATGTATAAACGGGATGTTGTGGCACTGTGTCACTGGCGCAATGAACACGTGCCCGTTGGGTCAAAAAATGCTGTGAAACCCGCTATTCCTCAGCGTGTCATCGTGAAGCCACCCTCGGCGGAACTGCGCCCTGACCAAAAAGATGAGGATTCGCTGCCCCCCTACCCTATTTTAGATGCGGTTCTGGAAGGACTGATTGAACAGAATAAATCGCCTGAAACGCTTATACATGAAGGCTTTGCGGCTGAAACAGTGTTGAAGGTTTACACACTGTTGCGCCGCGCCGAATACAAACGTCGTCAATCGGCAACGGGAGTGAAACTGTCGTCTAAAAGTTTTGGGAAGGATTGGCGGTTTCCTGTGGCGGGGAAGTAAGTGTGGATCCCCTCTTCCCGCTACGCAAGCGCCTGCGCGGCGAGTCGAGGGGATGACGCACCGAGCAATCGGTTCGCACAAGTCGCTAATTGAAAGCTATAGTCATTCCCAAATAAAACTGCCCAAGCCTGCAAACTTCCCTTAACCTCACTCATGTACTTAAATGTACATGTTCGCTCGGTTGCGGTCGTTTTCGTCAGTGGGCAATTTTATTTTGAAACAACTATAACATTAATTAATCACTGATTAATTACCCCTCCGAACACCTCGCGCAACGCCCCACTAATTCTAATGCCTGTTGCTTCACCGCGAAATGGTGTTTTGCTGCCGTGGACTGCACAAATTTTTCCGCGTTATCATCACACATTTCTTGCACGACACCGCAATCTTGACACAGCAAAAAAGTAGCGGGTTGATGTGCGCCCTCGTGGAAATGGCAAGGAATGTAGGCATTCAGCGTGTGTAATTTATGTACAAGGTGATGTGCTGCAAGATAATCGAGGGCGCGATAAACTGTCATCGGCACAGGCGAACCGATACCTTGTTCTTTTAAATACGGGATAATATCGTAAGCCTTGACGGGTCTTTCACACTGCCACAAAAATGCTAATACTTCGCAGCGAATCGGCGAAAGGTCTACCTGCTGTTGGGCGCAATAGGTGGTTACTGCTTGGGGAATCACTGTATTACCCCCTGTTGCCGCAAGGGATGGGCATTTAAAGGATTATTCCCTTTTACTTCAGGTGTCGTTAAAACCGCCGCCAAAAATAATCCTGCTATCAGCATCAGAAAACTCCCGCCTGCAACACTGAAACAGGCATGCGTTTTTGCAACACGGCTGGGAGAATCTTTCAACAACCTCAGTGTCCATGCTTTGGAATGCATGGCGGCAAAAGCAACAGTCCCCGTACTTAAGGCTGTGCCTACCGCCATAGCCAGCGTGGCGAGCACGCCTGCCCAAACAATCCCGATGATGCACGCGAACAACAATAAAAGTATTGCCCCCGTGCAGGGGCGAATACCAATAGAGAGAATCATCAAGCCTACTTGGCGGGGTGATACTGCTGCTGCGACAGTTTGTGCATCAGGCGCGTGGGCGTGATTACACCCTGCATGATGCTCGTGGTGGTGGTGCTCCTTTTTGTGTGCATGGGGGTGATGCGTATCGTGATTATGGTGCGCTTTGTGATCATGGTCGTGGTGATGATGCGCTTTGTGATCGTGGTCGTGGTGATCATGGTGGTGATGGTGATGCGCTTTGTGGTCGTGTTGGGATTTAGATTTTAACAGCGGTACTATACCTCGCTTGAATAACAACCCGCCCACCAGAAAAATCAGGGCAAAACTGGCGATGTCTAGATATTCCGCTGCCTGTTCGGTTTGTGCGCGTTGCAACCCGATAATGGAAAACGCCCCCACAACCAATACTATTGCTGTAACCGCTTGCAGCAACGACGACATAATCGTAATGAACAAGCCTTTTTTGAGTGTTGTTTCGTTCGCGAGCATATAGCTTGCGACAATCACCTTGCCATGCCCCGGCCCGATGGCGTGAAACACGCCGTATAAAAACCCTGCTGTGATGAGGCTTAGCATGGCGGCAAAAGAATGCGTTTCTTTGATGGCGCGGAGATCCGTGCCGATTGTCTCGCGGAACAGGCGTTGTTGCGCTTGAATGCTCAATAAAATCTCTGCCATTGTGCCCTGTGGCATGAGCAAATAGAGCACAAGGATGCTGCTGAGGATAAGCGTTGGAATGATTATTTTCCGCATTGAATACTCACAATTTCTGCAAAAGATGCGCCTAAATTATCGGGGGCTGTGGCGTTTTTATCTAAGGAGGTTGCCAGCCCCAACAATTCAATATTCGGCGTGGGGCGGGTGAGACGCGGCGCACAATCGGCGGACGCATCGCCCGTAAAGGTGATGGATTTTTTCGCCGTGTGCTTCATTTCAATGTAATAGCTGGGGTCAAAAATACGATATTCCACTGCTTGTGTGCGAGGATTGAGCGGGGTTGTGAGCACCACGGTAAAATCAAGCGCGATGCGTTTGTCTTCTAGAGTTGAGGCAATATTTTTAATGCTGCTAAAGTCTTGTTTTTGCTTGTTGGCGGTGATTTCGGTGAAATAGCGATGGTCTTTAAGGCTGTTGAGATTATCGTTTGCAAGGTCTTCTAGCATTTTTTGGTCTGAAACATTTTTATGCGCTTGCTTGTAATCACTCATCGCAAATTCTGTGTAAAACTCATCAAACAGCCAGCGCATTTTTAAAGCAGTGATGTTGCCCTCCTCGTTAAACACGGCTGTTGACTGCACATCAATCCACGCATGGGGATGGGCAAGCGCATTTCTGTTGCACACGAATGTTAGTAAAGAAAGGAGGATAAAAAAAGTTCTGCGTCGCATCATGTTATGTTGTAACATCAAAAAGGGTATGGTAAAGGACTTTTATTGTGGCACATCACTCACATCCTGCAACAGCGTTATCTGCCTCCGTTTTTCAGCGGCTTGCTGTGGTTGCGGTGTTGTTGTTGGGGATTTATGGATTGGTGCTGTGGGCACAATGATTACGCTTACCAACCTCACTGCTGGTTATGATCGCCGCCCCGCTGTGCACCATTTAAGCGGCACGTTTGCACAAGGGACACTGACGGCGGTGGTAGGCCCAAACGGGGGCGGCAAAAGCACATTGCTGAAAATTATTGCGGGGTTTTTGCGCCCATTATCAGGCAGTTTGCAATCGCCTGAACGGCAAAACATCGCCTATCTGCCGCAAACCTGCGAGATTGATAAGAGCTTCCCGATTACGGTATTTGATACGGTGATGCTGGGGGCATCGCGCACTTTAGGGATGCTACGCGGGGCAAGCCCCGCACAACGAGAGCAATGCCTCCACGCACTTGAAGCGGTGGGGATGGTGGCGTTTGCGAATCGTCCGATTGGGGCGTTATCCTCAGGGCAATTACAACGCGTGTTGTTTGCGCGGCTGATGCTGATGGAGGCGGATGTGTTGTTGCTGGATGAACCGTTTTCCGCCATAGACACCCGCACCACGGCTGACCTTTTACAGCTAATGCAAGCATGGCACAAAGCAGGTAAAACGATTATCACGGTGCTGCATGATATGCATCAAGCCGCCGCCTATTTCCCCGAATCCCTGATGCTGGCGCGGGAAAAAATTGCATGGGGCGCAACGCGCGATGTTTTGTGTGAGGAGAATTTGCACAAAGCACGCCTGATGGCAGAACATTGGCATGAGACGGCGGAGGCGTGCGCGTTGTGATGTTTGATATTATCTCCCCCTTCACCGACTATGCCTTTATGCGGAAAGCCTTGGTGAGCTGTATGTTGCTCTCGTTAGGCAGTGCGCCGCTCGGCGTGTTGTTGATGCTCCGCCGCATGAGTTTAATGGGCGAGGCGATGTCACACGCGGTGCTCCCTGGGGTGGCAGTGGGTTTCGTGGTGGCGGGGCTTTCTGTTCCCGCCATGAGTTTAGGCGGGTTAGTGGCGGGGGTTATTGTTGCCGTACTGGTGGGGTTGGTGACGCGCCATACGAGCTTAAAAGAAGATGCGAATCTTGCCTCGTTTTACCTGATTGCGCTTGCGCTGGGTGTTATACTTATTTCCCTCAAAGGCAACACGATTGACTTGATGCACCTGTTATTTGGCAGTGTGCTGGCGATTGACAATACTGCGTTGAATCTCGTTGCAGGGGTTGTTGCAACCACGGTGACAGTGCTTGCGCTTGCCTATCGCCCGTTGATTATTGAGGCGTTTGACCCGATTTTCCTGCAATCCTTGGGGCGGCGCAATAGCGTGTATCACCTGTTATTTCTCATTCTGGTGGTGCTGAATTTAGTGGCAGGGTTTCAAACCATGGGCACGTTGATGACGGTGGGTCTGATGATGTTGCCCGCAGCGGCCGCTCGATTTTGGGCGCAACGCTTTTTAAGCATGGCGAGTGTGGCGGTGGGGATTGGCATTCTTTCCAGCATCGGCGGCTTGTTGTTTTCGTATTTTATTAACGTGCCGTCTGGCCCTGCCATTATTTTGGTGGCGGGCGGGATGTATATTCTCTCGCTGCTGTTTGGGCGGTGGGGCAGCATTAGAGCACGGTATTTTCCCTTTAAACACCTTCAATCTTAGGAACTTTTATGCGTCGTTTTCTTACTCTCACCGTTTTTGGCTTTTCCCTCCTCACCTCCTCCCTCGCGCTGGCAGCGCCGCTGCCTGTGGTGACAAGTTTTTCCATTTTGGGCGATTTAACCCAACAAATCGGCGGGGATAAAGTTGCCGTCACCAATCTTGTGGATGTGGATGGTGACGCGCATGTTTTTGAGCCAACCCCGAACGATGCGAAAAAAGTCACGCACGCTGCCCTTGTGATTATGAATGGGCTTGGCTTTGAAGGGTGGATGGAACGCCTTACCAAAGCCGCAAATTACAAAGGAAAAGTGGTGGTTGCGAGTGACGGCTTGAAGAATCCTCTGGAGGTAGAAGAGGAAGGAGAAGAGCACGGACATGAAGAGGAACACGGACATCACCATCATGGCGCACAAGACCCCCACGCATGGCAAGACATCACCAACACGCGGCTCTATGTGAAAAATATTGCGGCGGCTTTAAGCAAAGAAGACCCCAGCAATGCAGCCTATTACCAAGCCAATGCAACAAAATTGGATGCAGACTTGGCGGCGTTAGATACATGGGTGAAAGCACAAATCGAAAGCGTTCCTGCGAGCAAACGGGCGGTGATTACCTCCCACGATGCGTTTGGGTATTTCGCCCGTGCTTACGGCGTGAAATTCCTTGCGCCTGTGGGGCTGAACACCGAGGATGAACCCAGCGCGAAAGAAATGCGCTTGCTGATTGAACAACTTAAAAAGGGTGATGTGAAAGCATTATTCCTAGAAAACATGGCAAACCCCGCCGTTGTGGCGCAAATGGGCAAAGAAGCCAAAGTGGTGATGGGCGGCAAGCTCTATGCCGATGCGCTGTCTGCTAAAGATGGCGTGGCGGGAACGTATCAGCAGATGTTCCGCCACAATGTGACAGAGTTGGTGCGGGGGATGGGGGTTAAGTGAGGTCAAAGTCTTCCGCAAGGGCGAGATAGACGTTTTTGGTGGATTTTATTTTGTAGCGTTCTTCAAGCTTTATTTTTCGCTCAATTCGGGCAGAATCATTGTAGTTTGTGTATAATACATTTCTGCCGCTACGTTTAGAAATTATTTCATTCAACCCAATAATTTCATTATTTGCATCATCAAACCCATAGCCCAAGATAACAATGGGGTTTGCATTTGCCACTGCACTTTTTGCTGTGACAATATCCTCTGTATCGGCTAGTTTTTGTTGTTTATCTCTGTCAATCGTCTCAATACCCTTCGCACATTGCATTGCAAGTTCGATATTACTATCAACGACGACATAGTCTTTAAGAGGCTCATTAGCAACCCAGTCTATTTTTCTTAATTCACCATAAACATGGATGATTTTTAACTCTTTCATAAACTGTTTGGCGGTTTGTTCGCCAATTGCTTCTATTTCACTTAATGCTTTGTATAAATGATACTCAAGCGACACATCGTAGTTAAAAGTGATGATGATGAGTTTGCGGTCAGTCGCAATTTTTAGCAATTCTTCCTTCGAACCCGCACTTGCAAGGGCATGAATAAGAAAACGATACCAGTTGTCTCGTTTGTCGGCATCAGTTGTCATTTCTAATTTTCTTTGATGGTCGATATGCGGAATTTTGATGGAATGTTCCTCACAATCTAACAGCACGCTGGCTATAAGGATTTTTCCTATTTCTTGTAACTGCGGATGATCGCGCAAAAACGTATCAATGTTGATTGGGTCTAGAGACTTCAATTTACTGGCTAAAGTTTCAAGTTTTTCGAGTAAAATCTTCTGTTTAGGTAGAACTAGCTGACTATCATGACAGTAATTATTGGGGAAATTTAACAGAGGAAAAAGATCATTATGCATATTCAAAGATACTGGGATTGAATGCTCATGAGGATGCATTATACTCTTAATTTCTTTTCTCCACTTTTCCGCCAACTTGCAAACCTTGAGAATCAGTTGCTCCCCCGTCGGATAGCCATAGTGCCGACTCGCCCCCGCGCCTAAAATCAAAACTGTTTTTTCTTTAAACATCTCTCCGTTAAGCTCCCGCCGTTTCCAAAACTCTTGCCCCCGCTCTAATGTTTTCGCGCACCTCAGGCGCAAGCGTTGTCTCTGCAAGCCTCAATTCGTAGGTGCTTTGCAGATTCATCCAAAATTGTGGGGTGGTGGAAAAATATTCGGCAAGGCGCAAGGCAGTATCGCCTGTAATACCGCGCTGTCCCTTGATAATAGCCGTGATGCGATTGGTAGGCACGCCCAACGCTGCCGCCAATTTATTAGCAGAGAGTTTGAGGGGCGCAAGAAATTCCTCTTGCAGAATTTCCCCTGCGTGGATGGGCGGCATTTTATTTTCAATCATGGCGGATTTCATGGTTAGGACTTATGCGAAATAATAGCTCCGCGTGTCATCCCCTCGAAGGAGGGGATCCAGAACTATTTTAAAAGACTGGATTCCCGCCTGCGCGGGAATGACAACCGTAACGTACTTGATACGTTTCCTGCAAGTCCTGCAAGTCCTACATAGCAACACATTACACTATTTTATGCTGTATGTAAAGCATAAATAATTTTAAACCCCCTGCCCAACCAGAAACGCCACCTCCAACGCCTGTGCGGCATTAAGTCTTGGGTCGCAATGGGTGTGATAGCGGCTGGAGAGGTCATCCACCGTGATGTTCTGTGCACCGCCAATGCATTCGGTAACATCCTGCCCTGTCATCTCAAAGTGTACGCCGCCTGCGTGCGTCCCCTCGGCTTTATGGGCGGCGAAGAAGCCCTTAATCTCTGCCAAGATATTATTGAAATCGCGGGTTTTGTAGCCGTTTGCGGCTTTCATGGTGTTGCCGTGCATCGGATCGCACGACCACACCACCGAATAGCCCGATTTTTTGACGGCACGGAGCAACGGCGGCAAGAATTCCGCCACTTTTTCCGCACCCATACGGGCGATAAGCACAATCCGCCCTTTTTCATTGGTGGGGTTGATGGTCTCAATGATTTTCAGCAACTCTTCGGGTTTGGTAGTGGGCCCGCATTTGATGCCAATCGGGTTTTGAATGCCACGCATGAATTCCACGTGTGCGCCATCAAGCTGGCGGGTTCTGTCGCCAATCCACACCATATGGGCAGAGGTATCATACCAATCGCCACTGGTGCTATCCACCCGCGCAAACGCCTCTTCATAATCCAGCAACAACGCCTCGTGGGACACAAACACTTCTGTTTCGCGAATTTGCGGGGAGGTTTCCGCCGTTAAGCCACACGCTTTCATAAACCGCAAACAATCTGCAATTCTATCCGCAACGCGCTGATATTGCTCACTTTGTGCGGATTGCGCCACGAAATCCAAGTTCCAACCATGCACCTTATGGAGGTCTGCATAGCCGCCTTGGGCAAACGCCCGCATCAGGTTCAGCGTGGCAGCCGACTGATTATACACCTGCACCATGCGTTCGGGGTCTGGCGTGCGTTCAAGCGGCGAAAAGCCCATCGCGTTGACCATATCGCCGCGATATACAGGCAAGCTTTGCCCGTCTTTGGTTTCCATGTCATCAGAGCGGGGTTTCGCAAACTGCCCCGCCATGCGCGCAACCTTCACCACAGGCGTGCCCAACGAATAGGTGAGCACCACCGCCATTTGCAGCAACACCCGAAAACTATCGCGGATGTTATTCGCGCTAAATTCCGCGAAACTTTCCGCGCAATCGCCCCCTTGCAGCAAGAATGCTTTGCCATCTGCAACATCGGCAAGCAGCGTCTTTAAGCGGCGCACTTCCCCTGCAAACACCAACGGCGGCATTTTCTTCAGGTAGGTTTTAATCGCCTCTAATTGCTCGGGGCTATCATAGTGCGGCTGTTGCTTAATGGGGAAAGCGTGCCAAGAGGTAGGTGTCCAGTTTGTCATAGTCTCGTCATGTGTTCGTTTGTAAGACGGACACTATAAACAAGAGTGGGGCGAAAATACAGGGGGTTTTTGGGAAAACGGGTTCGGGGTATCGGGTATCGCTCAAAAACGTCTCTCTATACCCGAACCCCCATACCCGCCTCCAACATTAATAAAACTTCAACGCATCTTGTCTTTAGGGGTGATGCCCTCTAGCCCAGAATCAGCGGTGGACAACAACGGCGAGGGCTTGCCATAAAAATATCCCTGTGCGTAGTTGACTTTAAGGGTTTTCAGCAGTTCCGCTTCATCTTTCGTTTCCACCATCTCCGCAATGGTTTTGATGTTTAGGTTTTGGCACAAATGGGCAATCGCCTCCACAAACGCAATGTTGCGCGTTGCCTGCTTCATGCCGCGAATGTAAGAGCCATCAATTTTTACGATGTCCACAAACAGCGAGCGCAAATAATCAAACGAGGTTGCACCCGCGCCCACATCATCTAAACAGACAAGGTGTCCCTCAAGTCGTAATATTTGAAGTACATTGTTAATTAGGGTGAAATCTGTTATTTGCACGGATTCCGTAACTTCAAACATAATATCGCCACGCACGGTGGGGTGTTCGGCTAACAGTTTCCGTAGCGATGCAACAAAAATACTGCTTTCCAACGATTTTGCAGAGAGATTCACCGCGAAATGCGGTCGTTTTCCTCTGTGCGCTGTCAACGCATCAATAGTTTTTTGGCATACAGCTAAGTCAAACTCATGCACCATGCCAATTTCTTCGGCAAAACGGATAACTTCAAACGGCGATTTTCCACTCTCAAAACGGCTTAATACCTCGTAGTGATGAACATGCTGTGTTTCCAAATCAACAATCGGTTGAAAGACAATTTGGAAGGAATCATTTGTAACCGTACTTTTCAAATTGGATACACGCCCTAACGTTTCATCCATGAGCGCGCCAATGCTTTCATTAAGGCTGCTAATCGTGTAGTTTTCCGCGCCCTCTTCCACAAATTTATTCACGGCATAGCGCAAGGCTTTTGCCGTATCTTGCCCGCTTAAGGCATCTTTTGTTATCTCAATAGGAGCGGCCATCACCTTGAGTTTTTGTTTAGGATCGATGGTGCCTGTTGCCAGTTGAGAGACGTATTTTTTAATCTGCTGCTCACTTGTGTTACTGTCGTGTACAATCGCAAATTTGCTTGCATCAAGTAAGCCCGCCGTGTCGCCATCCACAGAGGTGGAGCGTAAATACGCCCCCACATTGCTGAAAAATAATTCCACGTCTTCTTGTGCAGCTTTCCCCGTAAATTTTTGTAAATCACCTAAATCCAGCAAGGTGACTTGGCAATCTGCGCCTTGTTTTTGAGCATTAGCTAGTGTTTCTGTGGCACGGATTGAAAAACTGTCTGCATCCAACATACCCGTTGCATCATCCCGCGCTTGATTATTATTTCCCTGACGCAAAATTTTCTCTGCAAGAGTTAAGGCAACATAATAATTGGGGCTGCCTTCTAACAAACACGCGCCGATAATCACACTCACGGGCTGGCTGTTCTGATGAACAATACGAATGATAACGGGCGGAATGCGCCCCCCTTTGGCAATACGATGAAACATTTTACCCAAAAAGGGGCGATCACTCGGGCTTACAAAACTAAAAAAAGAATGCTGTAATAAATCTTTGTTGGCAAAGCCCGTGGTTGCCTTAACAGCACCTGAAATATAAAGAATATTGGCACTTGCAGGATCTAATTCTAATAAAACATCCGCTGCTGCAAAAGAGAACGCAACAAATCTGTCACGCTCACGGCGTGTTTGTTCAAAAGAAGGATTCATTGTTGTTGTTGTCATAATTTACGATAACTTTTGTTGTTGTCACTATGCCGTAAATTTATTAAGAATTTGCTTCCTCTTTAGATAAAGAATGTATCGTGACTTCTATCCGCACCCTTGATTGGAAAGACATCTGTATTGTCACAGAAAAACTTAGTATTATCCTGAAACAAGCGGGGCAATGGCATCGTTTAATTGCGGTTACACGCGGTGGGCTTATTCCCGCAGGATTACTTGCCCACCACCTCAATATTAAACGCATTGAGACAATCAATGTGGAAAGCTATGCGGACACAACACAAGGCACGGTGAATTTCCTGCTCACGTTGGAACATACTGATGCACCCTGTTTGGTCATCGATGAATTGGTGGACACGGGCAAAACGCTTAGCTCTATACGAAAATTTTTACCCAATGCGGTCATGGCAACCTTGTATGCAAAACCCCTTGGCAAACCGTTTGTGGATTTTTTTGTGGAAGAAGTGCCGCAAGAGACGTGGCTTTGTTTTCCTTGGGAAATATCATCCGATAACGCGTAGCTTTTTCCCTAGCTGTATTGTTTCTGTGGTTAAAACACAATCATAACACAACATTTCCACACCCGCTTGGTGGGCGGCGGTGAACGCTTCGGCATATGCGGGGTCAAGATCGGCGGCGATTTTAAAGGCACTGCAATCATTCCGTTGCCCGATATACAACATCACCGCGCGTAGCCCCTGTTGTTTCAGCGCAATCAGTTCTTCAAGATGTTTCGCACCTCTTGATGTCACTCCGTCAGGAAATTCTAAAACATCATCTGTTCGCTTAAGATGGCAGTTCTTCACCTCCACATAACAATCGGGCAATCCTGCTTTGCTCAGCTTAAAATCAAGGCGGGATTTGCCGATGGTTGCCTCGCGCTTGATGGTGTCATAGCCGTGTAGTTCGGGAATATTTCCCGCCTGTAATGCCTCAAAAACTAACGTATTGGGATGGCTGGTATTTACACCAATCAATACCAACCCCATTAAACCCCCGCTGTTTTGCTGCGCCACATCATCCAGTTTGCCCAAACTTTCCGCCGTGCCCTTCGGGCTTGCAGAAAGCAAGGCTTCACTGGCTTGCGGGTCAAAAAGCATTTGCTTTTTGTCTCCTCGCTCAGTCATTGGCGTTAAGCCAACTCCGTTCAGCCTTGATTCGCTCACAAAAACATCGGATGTTTTCTGAGGTTGGTATACCGTTCCTTCTACTGCAATCATCTCATAAGAATACGGCAATGCGCGGTTGGGATTCGGCGAAACAGACAACCACACTTGCGCATTTTCTTTCGGTAAGCCAAGCATTGCGCCTGTATTCGCGCAATGCGCCATCACAACATCGCCGTTTGGAAGGCGCACATCCACCAAGAAACGTTTGTAGCGTTTCAGCAATGTTCCCGTGACAAGGGGGGAAGTCCATTTCATTTATAAACCTATAGGTTGATTTATTTTTCTATTGGTAGTACTTTGGTAATAAAGTTATGCGATAGTACAGTATGCAATAAACAATTTATTGGATACTATCATCTATGAGCAATCTTCATTCTTTTTCTTTTACACCCTCTATCGGGGGATTTGCAACAACTGCACCCCTGCCCCCTCAGGGACACCAACGCTGGAAAGCTCGCGACAAGCGGAATGTTGTCACAGCGGTTTGTTCGGGCTTTTTAAATTTGCGGGATGCGTGCGAGCGGTATACGCTCAGCATGGAAGAATTTTTAGATTGGTATGGGCAGTATAAGACTGAGCAGTCCGTGAACTAAATTATAGACTTACGCGAAACGTCTAAAGTTATGCTGTGGGTGTCATTCCCGCCCCCACTTTCGTGAGGGTAAATTCCAACGGGAATCCACCCTTACATTAGAAAAACGTGGTTCCCCTCTTCCCGCTACGCAAGCGCCTGCGCGGCGAGTCGAGGGGATGACATTCCGATATATATTACTTCCTAAACAGCAACGTATAAATACCAATCGCGCCGCCAATCACGGCAACAAGCATCCCTAATCCCTTAGATACACTCTCAAGGGTCAGCAGCAAGACAATGCCGCATAACAGCAGTATCGCAAGCGTCAGCTTATTGCTATCCAGCAAAAACCGCCAGCTTTTCGGCAGGATACTTTCTTCCGTTAACAACTTGTTTTTATCATCGCGCGAAGGCTTCTTGGGCATTGGTCGCAAATCCTTTCATCGCCGCACGCATTTCCTCGGGAATTTCCATTTTAAACGGCGGGGGTGACAGCACACCTTGCATCGCGGCAAGCCCCCCTTGCAGGGAAATTCCTTCTTGCACCGACAGCAAAGACTGTGCCGCTTGTTGCACGTTTTGTGGAGCATTGGCAAGATCGGGCACTTTAAGCGCTGCCATTTTTGCTTTAACTTCCAACAATTTTGACACATCGGCAGGCACAATGCCTGTGTTTTTAATTTGCTGCAACACGGCTTGGGAGACGGTTGCAACGGGCACGCGGGTGAGGACGGCTTGCGCCACTTGTGCCACCTGTTGATCCCGCGTTGCATGAACATCCGCCGCCGTATTCATGCGCCGCGCCATCACGCGCATCAAGGCATCTGCGAGGTGTTGTTGTTCTGGCGGTAGTTGGGAGATAGCCTGCGCTGCATGTTGCCTCGCAATTTCCTGCCCTTTTTGCTGCGCCACTTCTTTCACGGCTTGTTTTTCTTGTGCCCACGGATCTTTCTTTTTCTCGGCTTTTTTCGCCTGAATTTCCATGAGTTGCTGCACCACAATCGCCACACGCTGATCAAGAATTTTCGGATCATGCGTCATTTTATAGTTAGCAATGTCGGTGGCGGAATCTTCAAAAGATTTTTTAAACAGCATCATCCCACTGAGCAAAGACGCGCCCTTGCCCAATAAATCAGGCAGCGCAAAAGCAGACAGCCCCACGCACACCGTGCCCAACCAAAATGATCCCGCGCCCCGCCCTAACACTGTTAATAAGGCATAATTCGCAAGACGTTTCGGCTTGAAATGACTTGTCATTTTTCCGCGCATTTTCGCGGCGATTTGCTCAACAGGAATCCCCTGTTGTTCGGCGAATTGAATCCATTTTTGTGTTTCTTGCAGAATGCTCATCAACGGCGTGTTGGTGAGTTGCAGGGAGGCAAGAATGGTGCTCATGCCGCCAAGCCCCGCAAAGAACATGCCCATAAAGCCGCCCATCAGCAAGGCTTGCAGAATGCTAGCGATGCCAATCACGGCAATAATGCCCGCGTGGCGATTCAGCACAATACCTTCATGGTCAAGCAAATTTAACAGCGGAATACGGCTCTGCCGCCGCTTATAGGAGATATACTCGCCCGATTCCGCATCGTAATAACTATCCGCAATATTTTCGGGGGCGGCGTGGGCAATCCCTGCGCCGAATGTTTCTTGGGCAGCAAAGGGCGTGAAGGCTTGGTCACGAATCCCTGAGACGGCAACAATGGAGTGTGTTGTTTGCTGTGTTACGTCTCTTGATTGCACAAACCCTCCTATAAAAAATTAACTACCTAAAAACAATATAGCTGTTTGTAAAAATAATAGCAATAAATTATGTAAAAATATTTTGGTGTGATATGCCGCACACAGTGCAGAAAACCGCCATTTTTTGTTTTGCGTTGCAGCATGAAATCTTATAGAAATTCCTTTATGACACAAAAAAAATCCACCCCTCCCGTTCCGTTTGAAACAGCACTTAGCGAGCTTGAAGCGCTGGTGCGGCAGTTAGAAGGCGGGCAATCCTCCCTTGAAGATGCCCTCCTCGCTTTTGAGCGCGGCACTGTCTTGCAAAAACAGTGTGAGCAACACCTCCACAATGCAAAAATGCGGGTGGAAAAAGTGTTGCAGGCGGCGGATGGTACGCTCACCACCACACCTTTTGAGGCATAACGTGGAAGACTTGCTGCAATCAGCAGCGACGCGCACCACAGCCATGCTGGATGCCCTCCTCCCCCCTTCCAGCGGCGGTGCAAAAACGCTCTATGATGCCATGCGCTATAGTGCGCTTAACGGTGGCAAGCGCATTCGCCCGTTTCTTGTCTTAACCACCGCCGCGTTGTTTGATGTGCCTGAAACGCAAGCCTTGCGCGTTGCCGCCGCTGTGGAAATGATTCATTGTTATTCGCTTATCCACGATGACCTGCCCGCCATGGACAATAGCGATGTGCGCCGTGGTGCGCCCACCTGTCACAAACAATTTACTGAGGCAACCGCTATTCTGGCGGGCGATGCCCTGCTGACGCTGGCGTTTGCAGCGTTGGCAGACCCCGCAACACACCCTGATGCCACCGTACGTTGCACGCTTATCACACATCTTGCAAAAGCGGCAGGCGGGGCGGGCATGATTGCGGGGCAAATGCTCGATATGGCGGGGGAAAAACAAACCCTCCCCGTTGCCGATATTACTACGCTCCACCGCCTTAAAACAGGCGCATTAATTCGGTTTAGTTGTGTGGCAGGGGCGATGTTGGCGGGCAAAGCCACGGATGATGCATTAGAAAAGTATGGTGATGCGCTAGGTTTGCTCTTTCAACTGACCGATGATCTGCTGGATGTGGAAGGCGATACCACGCTTACAGGCAAGCCCCAAGGGCAAGATGCCTTAGCCGAAAAAGCAAGCATGGTGAATGCGCTGGGTATTTCCGCTGCTAAAAAACAGGCGGATGTCTTGCGGGACAAAGCGATTGCGGCGTTGGGGGGTTTTGGTGATCGAAAAAAGCACTTAGAAAGCCTTGTCCATTTTGTCAGATATAGAATAAAATAAATTTTATTGACTTTATCGCTATTGTATATATCAGGACTTACGCAGCTGAGTGATTCACATCACAAGTCTGAGTGGATTATTCAACGCTGAATATACATAGTCATAGAGTAATTTTTCTTTTAGTTGATAGACGGTAGTTTTGAGGGCATATGCGGCGCGTTTAAGGATAACCCAAGC
>CANGXP010000024.1 GCA_947457935.1 Alphaproteobacteria bacterium
GAGAAGCTAAATAATAAAATAATAAATACTATTGCTATCCCATATACAGAAAAAAGGGAGTCTATGAATTTACTAAACAAGGCTTCAGTTGTTGACATTTATCTTCTCATCTTCAATTTCTTAATTCCAAACACACGAATCATAATACCTATCAAGTTTTCAAATGTAAACGCCCCCTAACAAACAACCCCCAAACCCGCCCCCGTGCCACAGCTCCATGAAACCGTGCTTTGCCGATACGTCCTTTTACTAACGAGAGCAACGCGCCACCAAGCGGGCGGATAATATGGCGGAGGCAGGCAAAAAACCCATAATGGTGTTTTCGTAAAACATAGCCCATACCCGCGCCATAGCTGAATCCCCGCTTAAACGCATTGCCTGAATATTCCAGCACCACTTGCGGGTGATGCACCTCAATGCTCGGGATATACTCAATCTCAAAGCCATTTTGCAAAACGCGGAGCGGATAATCGGTGTCCTCCCCGCTGCCCCACGGGGTGCCTGCGCCCACGCCGAGATTCTCATCAAATCCGCCCACTGCCTCGATGACAGCCCGTTTATAAAACACCGAAATGGAACAGGCGAGTTGCCACACATTCTGCTTGTTGAGACTCGCTGCAACATTCGTGAATCGCCCCACAGAGATATTGCCCTTGCCATCGGTTGGTTTTACGCTAACGCCCGTTTTCTGCGGGTGTTGGGCGAAATAGTCCGCAATTTGCGCGAGCAGTTGCGGTGGATACCAACAATCATCATCGGGAAACGCGACAATATCACCCGTACAATGCGGCAAACCCACGTTGCGGGCGCGTGACAGCCCAATTTTGGAACGCAAATGCACCACCGTGCAAAACTCTTGCGCCGCTTGAATGAACGGCACCAGCCTGTCATCAGGGTTTTGATCCACCACCACCACGGTGACGTTTTCCAAAGGATATTGCTGGAGCTTGAGGGCATCAAAAAACTCCCCCACTTCCTTCGTGCGGTTGAGGGTGCAGAGCAATAAGGAAAAGGTGGGGCGTGTCATAGCGTTGGCAATCCAATAATTTCCTTAACACCGTTTAAAACCCCCGCCGCCCGCGCACTTGCCGCCTGTTGCCCTTTTTGCAATACCGTATCCAAAAACGCAACATCCCCCAACAACCGCTTAATCTCTGTGCTGATGGGCGCAAGATGTTCAATCATCACGTCTGCAAGGGTATCCTTAAACACCGCAAACGTGTTGCCTGCTTGGGCGGTTACAGCATCCGCGAGCGTCACCTCTTTGAATGCCGCATAAAGTGTGAGCAGGTTTTTTGCCTCAAGGCGTTCTTCTAATTCAGCCACTGTTTCAGGCAACGGCAGGGGATCGGTCTTTGCCTTGCGGAGCTTCAGGCGAATGGTATCGGCATCATCGGTCAGCGTGATGCGCGAATAATCAGACGGGTCAGACTTGCTCATTTTCTTGGTGCCATCGCGGAGACTCATAATACGCGCGGCTTGCGGCAGAATGAGCGGCTCAGGCAGGGTGAAAAACTCTTGGGCATAGTGGCGATTAAACGCCCCCGCAATATCCCGCGCTAGTTCCAAGTGCTGTTTCTGGTCTTCCCCCACGGGGATGTGGGTTGCTTGAAACAGCAAAATATCTGCCGCCATCAGCACGGGATAGCTATACAGCCCCAACACCGCCTTTTCCTTGTCTTTGCCCGCCTTTTCCTTGAATTGCGTCATGCGATTCAACCAGCCGAGCGGCGCGTGACACGACAATATCCACGCCAGTTCCGCATGTCCCGCCACCGTGCTTTGCGCATAAATGGGCGATTTTTCAGGGTTAATGCCACAAGCAATATAGGTTGCGGCGGTTTCATAGATGTGTTGACGCAACGCAGCGGGGTCTTGCGGCACGGTAATCGCGTGCAAATCCACCACGCAAAACAGGCAGGGATATTGCTGTTGCAGCGTTACCCATTGGCGGATTGCGCCCAGATAATTACCAAGGTGAAGGTTGCCAGTGGGCTGAATGCCAGAAAAAACGAGGGTCATAAAATATTAACAATTCCAGTGCATATTTGGAATTTACGCTTAGCAACAACCCAAGCAACACGCAAGCCTTCCGCTCACATCCATCCTTGGCCGCAATAAAAGTGACAAGAATCACTTTTATTGCCATCATTGCAATTTCTTTGTTTACAGCATCACTTTTTTAAGTTATATTATGTCTTATAGAACAGGACACAGGAAATAAAATGCTATTGCACACCACCCCTAGTGAAAATTCAGAAAACATTGCGCACCTTTCCATGAGCATCCAAGGGGCGTCAGAAGACCTTCGCTTTAAACTGCTGTGCAGCAATGATGCGGAACTTAAAGATGTTTTTACGGCTACGTTTAAAAAGGTGAAATCACTCCGCGATAATGGCTATAGCGAAGAAACCATTCAAGAGCACGAAGCAGGATTAATTGAAGTGCTGATGGAAATGCGGGTGCGTGGCTTAGAAGCCGACAGCCGCGGGCATATCTACACCACCCAAACTTTTGTTCCCGTTCCAAACGCCTATCAACAAGCGCGGAAAAGACAGATTAATCGCTTAAAACAAATGCACCAAGACCACCTGCTGCACCTTTGCGCACAAACCATGAGCAATGCGGTGCGTGATGCACAGCAACTCAGCAAAACCCACAAATTCTAAATTTTACAGAAAAGGATATTTTTATGGCGCGTGTCATCCCCAATTTTATTGTTCCCTCAACTGAAGTACAAGTTGCCAATACCCACGAGCGGTTGCTTGATGCCTATTTAGAGCAATTAGGCTTGGCAACATCGCCAAAACGCTTCTTAGAAGATGTAAAAACCATGTTTAATGCCGTTGCGCCTGAGGGCTATGAAGTCGGCATCTTTGAAGAAGAAGCAGAAGAGCAAATTAAAACAGAACAACGCTTCACCAATGTTTTGTCGTTGTATGATGATGGCGCAAGCCGCCAGCATTCTGTGCATTAAATCCAACTAATATCAATCCGCTTAGTTTCTAAAGGAATACCTTGTAAATCAAGAAACTGGACACCAGCTTTCGCTGGTGATTCGCCACTCCCGCAACGACTGCCTGTGGTGCGAATTACCAGCGAAAGCTGGTATCCAGAAATCTTTCAGGTATTTAAGCGGATTGGTATAAGACTCTGCTACGGACTTTTTGGTTGCAACGTATTAGAACCATGCATTTTCAAGATGCATCGGCGGCTTGTTCGGCACGACCACCACGCAATCAAAACGAATTGCATGATTATTATAGGCAGGGTTTTGCGCGATAAACCAGCTTACAGCATCCGCAAGACGTTGCTGTTGCTTGGGGGAAATCGCTTCTAGTCCTGTTACAACAGTTTTGCGGGCTTTTACTTCCACCACCACTAGCATATCAGGCATCCCCGCCAGCACATCAATCTCGCCAAACGGGGTTTTAAGGCGATGAGCAAGAATGGCATAGCCTTTTTCCTGCAAATACGCCGCAACACGCGTTTCAGCATCCCACCCTTTTTGCCAATGAGGGGCTTTTGAGGACGGGGATTTGGAGGGTGATTCGGTCATTCAAACATCTTTATATAAACGTTTGCACAGAACGTCACTCCGTTTTTCTAAAAACCAGCCCCCCCGTGACAAGCACGGGGAGACGTCCGTGGTATAACCGTCACCCCGTCGCATGACGGGGTCTGGATAGACTTCCATCACCACAGAACGTCACCCCGCCACCTCGACTGAAAGGAGAGGAAGTGCGGGGTCTGGAGAGACTTTTTGTAGTGATGAATAATACCAATCCGCTTAAATTTCTAAAGGAGTGTCTTGTAAATCAAGTAACTGGACCCCAGCTGGAGTTTATCCTCGCGACTCGCCGCGCAGGCGCTTGCGCAGTGGGAGGCGGGGACTGGGGGATTCGTCCTGAGTGAGCGCGTTCTCCGAGCGAATCCCCAGCGGAAGCTGGGGTCCAGCAGAAAAAAACCATTGAAATACAATGTTTTTCTCAGTTCTCAGACGATGCTGTCCACAACTCAGGCAGCCTTGGTTTTGTGTGCTGTGGTTTCGCTTAGAAATGCAAACACCCACGCCTTTCAAAGGAGTGGGTGTTGCTTGATGGCTAGTTCGCCATCATCTCAAGCAGCAGCTGCTGCTGCTTGATGATTTTATCCACAAAGGGCAAAAACTTTTTTGCCCTTGTAGGATCTTTTGGATCCACGCATATTTTTTTGTGGACAGATGAACCACCGACCCCAATGGATATTGAGAAATCCATCGTATTTTCTGGGCAAGAAAATTCTGGCACCAGCGTTGCGGGTACTTCCGTGACAACTCCATTGCTGGTATTTGTGACACCGTTAATGGTTTCTGCCGCCACCGAACCACCAAAAGTCGCAATACAGACTGCAACTAATAAAGAAAATGAAAAATTAGAAAATTTCATGTAACTGAATTGAGTAACTATAAAAACAGCCTATCACCCCCCCCATTTTGTCAATATTTATTTTTCATATTTATTTTGTATTCAATGCAAAATAATTAAAACCATACAGCGTAAATAATTTGAAATATACCAAAATTTGTCATCTCCCCACAAAGCAGCAGAGCAATTTAATTATTGATGAAAGCATATTTTTAACGCTGCTTGTCATCCCCGAGACATCGGGGATCCACACTTTTTGAAGAAGAGTAGATTCCCGTTTTCACGGGAATGACAAAATAATTAAATGGCTCTGACAACGAAAAATCCACTCTTCTATTTTTCTCCAAAAAACACCCTAAACAGCAAAAATCTCCTCTCAAGATGAGCTGAAAGCCGCTTTTTCCCTTGTCCTTAGCCGATTTTCTACACATCTAAAAACGCGTTATCTTATTGATATATAACAATATTATTTCTGCTTTTTATACACGCAAAAAAAATATTCACAACACAGGATGACCTGAAAGCCGCCTTTTCCCTTGCTTTCAGCCGATTTTTTTATGCAAAGAACTACCTATAACGCATTGATTTATAATGATTTTACTCTTCACCCAAACACTATTTTTCTAAACCGTTTTTTCAAGTTGGCTTGAAACGATTGATTTGTGCGGGTTTCAGCCGATAATTACCTTAATCACAAAACTACAAGTTATTGATTTACAACACTATTTTTTGAAAAACACCCACACAAAACAGCGTATTTTTTGCGCAAGCGGAAAGCCGCAGTTTTAGGTCGTTTCAGCCGATTTTCATATTTCAACACTTTAGACGTTACTGTCAAATTTTCTTCCCCTACACCCCCTCGCGTAACGCAAGCTGATAAATCTCCTTGCGCGGTAGTCCCGTTGCGCCTGAAACCGTTGCTACCGCTTCTTTTACCGACTGTGTTTCTCGTGCTTTCTTCAGCATCTCTAGCAACGCTGCCTCACCATAGCTTTGCGCGTCTTCCGCCCCGCTAATCAACAACACCATCTCGCCCTTCAGCACGGCTTGCGCCCCTACCAACGCCAGTACTTCCGCCACTGTCCCGCGTATTACCTGCTCATATAATTTTGTTAATTCTCTCGCAAGCGCTACTTGCCTATTGCCCAGCACAGCCGCCACATCTTCTAATGTTTCCACAATCCGTTGCGGTGTCTCATAAAAGGCAAGTGTCATTTGGTAGTGCTTGGCAGCCTCCAAAGCGGTGCGCCGCCCTGCTGTTTTAGGTGGCAAAAACCCGAGGAAACAGAACTTATCGGTGGGTAGCCCCGCAATACTCAACGCCGCAATCACCGCCGAACATCCGGGGATCGTAAAAACGGTAATACCCAACGGCGCACAGGCCGCCACCAACTTATATCCAGGGTCAGCAATCAGGGGCGTGCCTGCATCGCTAATCAAGGCAACCCGCGCTCCTTGCTGCAATTTTTCCAGCAACACAGGGCGTTTGCTAGCGGCATTATGATCATGGTAAGAAATCAGCGGCTTTTTAATGCCGTAGTACTGCAACAAGGGCGCAGAATGGCGGGTATCCTCACAGGCAATGCAATCAACTGCACTCAAAATATCGAGTGCTCTCAGCGTTATATCTCGCTTGTTGCCAAGGGGCGTGCTAACGATATATAACCCTTGAGGCAAAGTAGAAGGTGTTTTCTGATGTTCAAATTCAAGCATGTTTTTTTTCCTGCAATAGCCCTGTGTACGCTGCTTCTCGTGGGCTGTCAAAGCGCAGGAGCACCCGCGCCCTATCGGGCGGGCGGTGTTGCCTCGAAAGCCCCACAACAAATCTCCACACCGCTTAAACCCGCCCCCTCCACGGCTAGCCAAAAAACTTTTGCCCCCAAAAGCCCTGTTAATGTTGCGTTATTGCTGCCGTTAAACGGCGCAAGCACCGCCGTGGGGCAATCATTATTAGATGCCGCGACCTTGGCGATGTTTGATACGGGCGGCAACGCCATTAAACTCAATCCCATTGACAGTGGGGACACCCCCAAAGGGGCAGAAAACGCCCTAAGACAAGCGTTAGCGGAGAAAAACACCGTGGTGCTGGGCCCTTTGTTTGGCGCACAAGTACGCGCTATTGCACCTGCTGCCCGTGCTGCAAACGTGCCCGTTATCAGCTTCTCTAATGATGATAGCGTTGCAGGGGAAGGCGTTTACACACTGGGGTTAATGCCCGATGACCAAGTGACGCAAGTCATGCGCTATGCACAACGGCAAGGCATTAACGCGTTTGGCATTCTTGCCCCCAATACGCCTTACGGCAAAAAAGCAGTGCAAGCCGCACAAAGCAACGGCACAGCAACCATTGTGGCAGTGGAATATTACAATGAAAGCCAAATAAGCCTTGAAGGAGCCGTACAACGGCTTGCCATCAAAGCCGCAACCACCCCTCTTTCGGCCGGCACTGCAGCAGCAGGCAATGCCTTCCAAGCTCTGATTATTCCTGCAGGCGGCAGCCAGCTTAAAACAATTGCTTCGCTATTAGAAAGCAACAGCGTTGTGCCTGCAAATGTGCGCTTCTTGGGCACAAGCTTATGGCAAAACGCCCCCGCCCTGCAGAATCCGTTTTTGATGGGCAGTGTTGTTGCCGCCCCCTCCCTCAAAAACAAACAAGCGTTTGAGCAAAAATACCGTGCGACCTTTGAAAATCCGCCGCTTGCCATGGGTAGCCTTGCATATGACGCAACCGCGCTTGCTGCCCTTCTTGCCGGCACGGAACAGGGCATTACACCTGAAAGCCTCAGCAATCCCAACGGCTTTACGGGTGTGGATGGCATTTTCCGCTTCACCCCCAACGGCACAGCAGAGCGCGGACTTGCGGTGTTCGTCCTTCAAAGTGGACAACTTGTGGAGGTGCAGGGCGCACCACGCACGTTTAATGGGTTGGTGAATTAGGGGGGTGAGCAATCTGTTCTTTAATCTTTTTTTCATAAGACAAATCTATACTTCAAAAAAATAAATACAGAGGTAATTGCTTTATGGATCCAAGAGGTCGTGAACCTTTTTCCTTTATGCCCATAGACACAAGTCGATTGACCACAAATGGAACGTCACTAGAGCACGAGTTATCGCACATGTCTGTAAAGATTAATGCTTCAAAAGCAGGCGTTTACAGCGTATATATTGCATGTACAAACCTTGAATTACCTTCAATGGCACAATTGATCTGTAATAAATTAAAAACCGATAACCCACTCTATGTACAGGCAACGAAGGGCCATCAAAGCGTTAAGGATCATCTTCTTGAACACAAGCAAGAAATTCTCGCTAGAGAAGAAAAGGTTGTGGTTATCGTTGCTCAAGGCTTTGATGACCTTGTTGAAAATTCACACAGATCTGTTCAAGAAAGACTTGGACATGATTGGGATCAAAATATCACAGAAGGTCTGTCTAGAGACTCTTCATTTACGAAAGACCTTGGTGACAAACGCTGTGTTGTACTGACTTATATAGACAACGCACGGGAAACATACGAGAAATCATTAAGCACTGCTTCGAGTTCACATTTTAAAACTCATTTGATTGCCCTTGACGCAACACCTAACGGCTAGATGTCCCATGGCTAAGAAAAAACTCAACCTCCCCATTACAGAATCAGAAAACCCTGCACTTTACAACATGATGCTCGGCGTACTGACTGCCCCCATCACTGCGCGTAAAATGGCACTCCTCCACAAAACGCCGTTGTATACGGAAGAAAATGGCAAAATCATTGCGATTGACCCCAAAACGATGAAGCCGATGAAGCGGCGGGTGCGGAAGAAGAAATAACGTCAATGCGATGATGACGAAATATTTCACGCTAAAACTTACTACCTCCAGTTTTAAAATACGCTTTAATCGCGCTTAAATTGATTTCTGATGTGGTCTAGAGTTTTTCGGCTACTATGGTAGCCAAAAATTTCCAACAATGCTTTAAAACGCATCCTGCGCGGTTTTTTCTCAAACAAGCCGCTTTAAAATCCGTGACCGCACAAAAAACGGCAGTATCCGCAACACTTTTAGAAACACACTGAGGCGTTTCGGGAAATGCACTTCATAGCTTTTACCCTGCAAACCCTTGATTATCCGCGCCACGGCTGCCTCTGGTGGCATGGCAAACGGCATCGGGAAATCGTTTTTCTCGGTAAGACGTGTCCGCACAAATCCTGGACAGATGACCCGCACATCAATCCCCGTACCAGCCATCTCAACATAGAGGCTTTCTGCCATATTCAGCATTGCTGCTTTGGTCGCCGCATATGGCTGACTAAACGGCAACCCGTTATACCCCGCCACACTGGCACACAACGCAAGCTGCCCCCTGCCCTGTTGTTTCAACCACGGCAACGCCGCCTCCACCACATTAAATGCCCCACCGATATTCACAGTGATGATTTTTTGTGTCTCGATTAAATCCAACGCGCCGAATTTCATGGGCGTATACAACGCCGCCATGAAAATCACGCTATCAAGCTGTGTCCATTGCTGTTGCAGGGTTTCAGCCGCATTTTTCGCCGCCACACTATCCGCCACATCAAACGGCAACACGATATGCTTACCGCCAAGCTGTTGATTGAGGTCATTGAGTGCCTCTGCTGACCGCGCCGATAACGCCAGCGTTGCGCCCTGCCCTGCCAACTGCTTGGCGAGTTCCGCGCCCATGCCGTGACTTGCACCGATAATCCAGATGTTCATAATAAAATTCCTGATTGTTCTGGGAAGGAATATAGAGCTAAAAGCCAAATAAAACAGTCTTGCTAAAACCGTATCCCCCCACTCACCAACAAAACCCGCTCAGGGGTTTTCTCAGACGTTGCCGCGCTTGACAGGCGTTGGGCAGCGGTGGTGGTGAGGAAAAATTGCTGATACTGTGTGTATATATTCAACCCCACGTCAGACAAGGTTTGTGCGCCATTGGTGCCCGTTTTGTTTTCCATCATGGCGCGTCCTATTTCAAAAAAGGGCGCAAGTGTTACCTTGATACGTTCTAAATCAGGCAGATGATACCGCGCCTCTATGCTTTGCAATACAGCATTCTCAGCGGCAAATTCCCCCGACGGATAGGCTTTTACGGCATTGATGCCCGAGATGGAAAAATCCTCACTGCCATCAAGGTTTTTGTTATGCAAGGCTTGTTGGGCACGGACAGACAGCAACACATCCCAACGGGGTGATAGTGCTGTGGTGTGGGTTACTTCTGCGTTTATTTTAGCAAATTCGCCTTCGGTTTGTGCGCCTTGGCTGTCTTGGGCTGCGGTAACAGCATCTTTAATATCAAGATTGCCCCACGTCATGGCAACGCTTGCATCAAGTATGTTGGGGTAGGACAAGAAAGTTGCATTCCGCATGGCGGATACTTCGGCAGTTACCGCATCAATCGCTTTGGGGATTTTAGTGCTGGTTGAGCGTATTTCATCCACCAAATTGCAGCGCACGCCTGTTATTGCCGCATTTAAAGAGAGTGTTCGTGATGCTATCAACGGATACGAGAGGGTTGCCTCAAAAGAATCTGCCACACCCTGTGCATCAAGGGCTGCAAACGTGCTGGTGAGTTGATAGGTAGTGCGGGAGAACGCAACCTCTGCTTTAAGCCCTGTTGCGGTTAAGGGCAGACTATACGCCGCTTGATAATTCTCTAGGTGTTGTCCATCGGTTGTTAAGCCGCTTAAAGAAATTTTATCGCCAATCCCTGCGGGGGAAGCAATATCCACTCTGCCACTGACACGGTTTTCCCCTGTAAAGTCTGAGCCATAATTATCAGCCAGCACATACCCTGAAAGGCGGGGTTTCGCTGTGGTTGTGACGGTAAAATCAGATGTTTTTGGTGTTGCGCCCCGCGCTACCTGAACATTAGCAACGTCAACGCCCGCCCTGTTGCCCATCACACGCAGAGTGCGCTCAATGTCTTGCAGCGCAACAACAGGATTATCTTGCAGCGGACTTGCTATAGCTGTGAGTGTTTCTGTTGAGACAAGCGAGGTATTGTTCAGCGTAAAAGTACCATATCCGCCCTCAAGGGGTTTCAGACGCACTACCCCATCTTTAATATCTTGGGCTGGGAGCACAACACGGGATGTAATATAGCCCTGTTGCTTATACCGCTCTGTAAGCTGTTGCACGAGGGATTGCAAATCCATAAGCGTAAGATTTTTGCCCGTAAAGGATGCAAGCAATTCTGCTGTTTCCTCTGCTGGGAGAACGGTATTCTCTTCAAGAATAATGCGACTCACCGCAAACGTCTGCTCTGTTTGCTTGGCTGTGTCTTGCACATCTGTTGCAGGCGCGAGAATGGAAGGAAAAGACTGTTGCGGCGCGATATTTTTTGTGTTGGGCAGTTGACGCAATGCATCCGCAATATCAGGCGTTTGCGCGGCCGTCTGTGTGCTGAACAACACAACGGGAAACAGTCTCACAATATTGCTGGCTATGTTCTTGATGACATATTGCATGAGGGCGGTTTAGCACGCCTCTTAATGGATGACAAAGCATAAAAATATTGTGCGGGGCACACGAGGCAAGAAATGCCTTTATGTATTAGAATCTTTCCTCTCCTCCAAAACAGGCGTTGTGAACTGCCTCGAATAAAAAGATTTCTGCGAGAAAATGCTCGTATCGAAAATTGTATTCACGGGATACAAGTCTATTATTATCTCTGAAATATTAAAACTTGTATTGACGCGTATTATTGTGCTCACAATTCTCTCAATAATCGCTGTATCTGTTGTTGGTGCGGGGATAACAACAGGGTTAATCGTGCTCGTCGTGTTGTCAACAAAGGTAACTTGGTAATTCCCACCGCTGTTGCCATCATTCACTGTTACGCCTGTGGTTGTCACTGTCTTGCCCACACCTGCGTTTACATTCGTAAACGCAAACGTGCCACCACTGATATTATCTGAACCAAACAGCGTGCCGCCCACCAACACTGCATTCCCCAATGCGGCGACTGTGCCGTCAAAGTCTTTCACTACATCCGTGGTGCTGATACTTAAAGCCGCTTTGTTAATCGTGGCAATGTTTGCTGTTGCGGTGCTACTTGTTAGCGTATAGCCGTAAATTGTTTCTGCACCATTCACAGCACTTGCTATCACAATACCCGTTACAGAAAGAGCTACACTACTACCTGCATTAGCACTACTCACATCGCCCGATGCTGGGTTGTTGAGCGTGACGCTGTCTGTACCTAACATGCCTGTCAAAGCGTAATTTGATGCCCCTAATGTGAAGGCCGTTGTGCCGTTATAATCACGCGATACGGTGCCTGTTAAACTCACGGTTATCGTGGGCGCAACGGTGTATAAAAAGCCGTTACCACTCGCAACGGGTGTTGTTCCGATAGGCGCGTTATATTGACGGAAATCTGCCACGAGAGTGTTTCTTGCATCAGTAATGGGGCTATTGGAATAGACAATCCACCGCGCCCCCGCACCCGTTTGCAAGGCACTTGCACCCGCTGTGTTGATGTAGTTGGTGGCGATGTTAAGCTCTAACGCTGTGCCTGTTGTTGCGGAAGCATTCACCACACCCGTTGTTGTTAATGCGCCTGTAAGGGTGCGTGCTGCAAAAGTATTTGCCGTTACCGCGCCAAGGGTTAAAGCGTTTGCATCCACAAGGGATACTGCCCCTGTGCTCGACACACTCACCGTACCTGTGAAATCGTTGGTGGTATTGTTCGCAATAATGCTGCCGCCTGTACTGTTCAGGGTTATCGCCCCGCCTGTCACTTGCCCTGTGTAAGTCTGATTACCACTGGTGATAAAGGTGTTGCCCGTACCAAGGATAACCGTGCCACTACTGTTCAGCGAGGCAACTGTTTCATTAAAACTATTCACATCAAACACCGCGCCACTGGCAATGGTAAGCGCATTACCATCCCCCAACACGTTCGACGCACCAAGGCGTAATGTTCCCGCACTCACATCAATACCGCCGCTGAACAGATTCGCGCCGCTTAGCACCAACACGCCATCCCCTGTTTTAGCCAACGATCCTGTCGTTGCGGTGGATGCGCCTGACAGGGTGAGCACAGCACCACTGTTGCTAATCTCAACTGTACTGGCTGTTGCTGTTGTAAGCGTATAATTACGGTTTGTGCTTGCGGTTGCCCCTGTATATTGCAGCGTGCCGCCGCCTAACACTAAATTTGCCGCTGCGTTGGTTGATTGCCCAATATTACTTGCCGTGCCACCGTTTGCCAACGTGCCCACACTTAAAATACCTGCATTAATCGTGGTTGCGCCTGTATAGGTGTTTGCCCGAGTGAGGGTTACTGTACCTGTGGTGGTTTTGGTTAATGCAGCAGTGCCGCCTAAAATCGCGCTTACCGTGCCGTCTTGCACGGCATATGACGTGCCTGTTAACACCCCTGTAGAACCTGTAATTATGCCACTTGTGAGCGTTACTGCACCCACTGTGTCATTAAAGGTAGCAAGGTTTAACGTGCCGCCGTTCACCGTCACTGCACCACTTGAAAGAGCATTGTTGATGCCATAATTCAGCGTGCCAGCAGCAATTGTGGTTAAGCCTGTGTATAAATTCGCTGCCGAAAGTGTTAATCCCCCGCTACCTGTTTTCGTCAATGCCCCTGTGGTTGCAGTGGATGCACCTGAAATGGTTAAGGTTGCTGCCCCACTCACAATATCAATCGTACTTGTGGTTGCAGCCGTTAAAGTATAGGCGCGGTCTGTGGTAACTGTCGCACCCGTATATTGCAGCGTGCCGCCGCCAAAAACAAGACTTGTTGCAGCATTGGTTGAACGCCCAATACCACTTGCAACACCGCCATTGGCAAGGGTGTCTACTTTTAGCACTCCTGCATTAATTGTCACATTCCCTGTGAACTGATTGGCAGCCGAAAAATACAGCGTTCCCGCCCCTGTCTTAATTATTGCACCACTCCGCGTATCGGAAACAGCCGTGAAATTAAGTGTTGCTGTGCTATCTGAAATATTAATTGTGTTGGTTGTGCTATTGTTAAAAGTTAGCGGTCTATTGGTACTTACACTTGCCCCTGTATACAGCAGCGTGCCGTTCACAAAGGTTAAGTTCTGCAGCGCAGCACTTGCCGCGCCGAAGCTGCTGGCAACCCCACCATCCGCAAACGTATTCGCACTTAAAACGCCGCCATTAAAAAATGTTGCACCTGTGTAGGTGTTCAACCCTGTTAGTGCCAATCTACCCGCTCCTGTCTTAGTAAGGCTTGCTGCAGAGGCGCCTGAGATAACAGCACTAATCGTCAAATCATCGGTAGCTGTTGTAGAATCGTTCACTGTGAAAGTGCGCGCTGATGAGCCTAAATTAAGATTGCCGCTCCATGTTGCGCCCAGGGGGTTTCCTGTTGTTGTAACGGTAACCGCCCCACCAAGGTTTAAAATGCCTGTTGTGCCTGTAATACGGTTCGTTGAGGTGGTTGTGCCACCCGTGCCGCCAAAAGTAATAGTTCCCGTGTTCAAGGTGTATGTATCTAAATCTAACGTGGCTGTTGCACCCGTTGCATTCGCGTTAATGGTAATATTACTATTTGTGCCCGTGCCAAACGCATTGTTTGCGCCCATTCGTAGTGTACCATTATTCACCGTGATGGTGTTTGTGGCTGTTCCCCACGCCGCTGTTGCGGCTTGTCCTAAAATCAGCGTGCCTGTGCCTGTTTTTGTTAAGCTCCGATTCGCCGATTGATTGCTTAACGCGCCTAATGTCACGTCCACGCCTGTGAAAACTTGGAAGATAGACGTAGCAGCAGTAAGCGTGGTGTTGCCAAATATTAGCCCCGCTGTACCACTGGTAACATTTGAGCCAAGACTTACCGTGCTTGTAACATTCCCGATGCTTAAAGTTCCCAGTGTGTGCGTCACACCTGCGCCACTTGTCACACGGTCAACAACTATCGCATTCCCCGTCCCCCCTGTGATGATGGTGTTATTATTAAACACAAGCGGTGTGTCTCCTGCTAGTTGCAGCACGCCTGCTCCTACGCTTACGTTACCCGTACCCAGCGCACTTGCATTCCCTTCTGCGCGCAACGTTCCGCCTGAGATGGTTGTGCCGCCACTAAAGGTGTTTGCTCCTGTTAAGGTCACTAACCCTGCGGTGCTTTTCGTCATTGCGCCAGCACCGCCCAAAATCCCGCTGATTGTCCCTGCTGATACGGCGTAAGATGATCCTGTTAAGACACCTGTTGTGCCCGTAATTATGCCGCTTGTCAGCGTTACCGCCCCCACTGAATCACTAAAACTCAACAGGTCTAACGTCCCGCCATTGAGTGTCACACCGCCCGTAGACAAGGCATTATTAACGCCATATTGCAGCGTACCCGCACTTACCGTTGTTAGCCCTGTGTAGCTATTCACACTGGATAAAATAACCGTTCCCGCTGTTGTTTTTGTTAGAGCAACAGCACCGCCTAAAATCCCGCTTATAGTGCCACTTTGCACAGCATACGATGTGCCTGTAAGCACACCCGATGTACTCGTAATTGTGCCGCTGGTTAGCGTTACTGCACCCACCGTATCAGTAAAGTTTACAAGGTCTAACGTCCCGCCATTCACCGTGACTGCGCCACTTGAAAGTGCATTTGTAATGCCATAGCGTAATGTGCCTGCACTCACCGTTGTTAGCCCTGTGTAGCTATTCACACTCGATATAACAACTGTACCTGCTGTTGTTTTTGTTAGAGCAACAGCACCGCCCAAAATCCCGTTGATTGTGCCATTTTGTACCGCATAAGACGTGCCAGTAAGAACACCCGTTGACCCTGTAATTGTGCCATCTATCAAGGTGACAGTGCCTACTGTATCCGTAAACGTGGCAAGGTTTAATGTTCCGCCATTGACCGTCACTGCACCGCTTGAAAGAGCGTTATTAACACCATAATTTAGTGTACCTGCACTCACGGTTGTTAAACCCGTATAAGCATTTGCACCAGAAAGTGTTAATCCACCACTGCCTGTTTTTGTCAAAGCTCCCGTCGTGGTTGCTGCTGCTCCTGAAATGGTTAAGGTTGCCGCCCCACTCACAATATCAATCGTGTTTGTGGTTGCAGCCGTTAAAGTATAGGCGCGATTGGTGCTTACTGTTGCCCCCGTATATTGCAGCGTGCCGCCACCCAACACCAAATTCCCTGCTGTGTTGGCAGATTGCCCAATCCCGCTTGCTGTGCCGCCATTTGCCAGCGTACCCACACTCAAAATCCCCGCATTGATTGTGGTCGCCCCTGTATAGGTATTTAATCCTGCAAGGGTTACAGTGCCAGTGCCTGTTTTTGTTAAAGCCGTATTCGTTCCGCTAATAACACCCGAAACCGTTGCCGTGCCGCCAATATTCAGCGTAATAAGCCCCCCTGCCGTGGCAAGATTTCCCAAACTAGACGTGCCCCCTGTCGTGATAATTGTCAGGGCACCTCCCGCTGTTTGAATAGTATTAGCGGTGTTCGCCATGATAAAGCCGCCCGCCCCTGTGGTGAAGGACACGGTGCGCCCTGCTGTTTGCGCCAAGTTCAACACGCCATCTGTGGTGAGTGAATTTATGGTAATGCTGTTGGTTGCGGTAAGCGAGATGTTGGTGGTTGCGGTAATCCCTTGTAGCTCTGATTCATAAATGGTGGAAAGGCTATCCCCCCCCGCAACCGTGCCACTGGTTGCAGCCCCCATAAAATTAGTATTGCCGTCGGCGGCACCATCGCCAGAACCATTTAAAATAACAATATCGGTGGGGTCTAACAGCAATAAGCCCGTTTTTCCCTGCGCTGCTGTTGTATCCACCGTGCCTTTATAAGAAAGGTATTTCTTGCCCGACACCTCAACAAAGCCGCCATCGCCGCCTTGTGCGCCACCGCGCACGGTGGTTGTGCCGCGATAGTCGGTTGCATCATCCGCCCAGATGATAATTCGACCGCCATTACCTTTTTTTACAGCATCGGCTTTGAGTTGCGCGGTTTTTGTAACCTGTGTGCGCTTGGCATTTTTATATTGTGTCGGATTATTACCCTGATAATCCCCCCCCACATTAATTTTTCCGCCGCCGTTATCCCCAGAAGCATTGAGCACCGTAGTATCTTTAATTTGCACGCGGTCGCCCAACGCCGCAATCTCGCCGCCCTTTTCCCCTGTTGCCAGCCCTGAGGCATCGAGCACACCGCTTACTTGGGTTAAGGCAGTGCCGTCCTCGCTGCTACCCTCAAGACGAATCACGCCATTTTTGTTGCTAATCGATTTTGCCTCGATAACGCCGTCATTATTCACTACCGTTGCAAGGAGTGCATTTTTTGCTTTGGCGGTAAGCAGCACCACGCCACCATCCGCATAAATCGCCTGTTTATTTTCAACGTACGCATCAAGCGTTGCTTTATCCACCGTCACATCTAACAACGATGCACCCGCAAACTTCAGCATGACTTTATCTCCCGCCGCAAGGGCAACCGTGCCTAAACGGGCGGTAATAATGCCTTGGTTGCTTACATTTTTGCCCACCAACACGGCATAACCGCCATCCGTTGCGGTAATAGTGCCTTGGTTAATAACATCGCCGCTGTTGGCATTGCGCTCTAAAGTTGTTTTACCTGTCTGAAAATCTGCATCACTTAAGGTTGTCGCCCCCAGCACTATCCCTGCTGCTGTAATACGCGCATTTTTTCCCGTCAACACACCGTTGGTGTTGAGGATAAATATTTGGCCGTTTGCCTCAACCGCCCCATTAATAATGCTTTGTTCGTTGCCCACAACACGATTTAGGGCAATAGAATTCGCATCTGGCTGCTTGAATTTTACTTTTGCATTTTCCCCCACAGAGAATGAATCCCAATTAATCGCTGTTTTTGTCGTGTTTTGCTGCACTGTCAGCACATTTTGCGTGCTGGTTATTTGCGCCGCGCCCACCGTTACTTGGGGATTTGTGGGGAGGATAGTTGGACTAATAGATTGTGCAAAGCACGGTGCGCCAAGCAAAACAAGAGCTGAAACATACAAGGGAATGCTTGATATTTCAGTGCACACACCTCTTCTAGGCAATAAGGAACCGCCCAGAACCCTCCTCTTTAAGGCTTGGAATACACGCATGAACAATAAAAACTCCAAACATACACTTGCATGAAATCATTAAGACACTGTTAATAAATACGCTGTCACGCGCTTGAAAACTCGCTATTCGTTGCACAAAAACCATTACAACCGTATGTGCAAACAACAAAAAAAGGGCTGCATTGGTGCAACCCTTTTTTGTTGTTAACTGCATTACGAATGCGGAACTTAACCTGTGATGCCGTTAACTAACTTGTCACACAAACCTTTGGGTACATAAACCCACTCGTTTACATCACCTTCTTTTTTAGCACTGCCTGCACAAGAGTGGCTGCCATCTTTTGACGCACAGTCATTTTTCTCTGCTTTAGAAACGCCATAGCACTTTTCACGCTCTGCTTTTTTCTCCATTTTGTCCGCAGCAACTGCACTTGTGCTAACCAATGCGCCAAAAACTAACGCTGTCATAAGTTGTTTATTCATTTGAAAAACCTTCTATTGTTGTTAACTGTACTGCTTATTCGATGCATAACACATAATAGTTACAGAAAAAAATTATGGCACTGTTATTTTTTTGTAACCATCCGCTAAACCTCGTCGAATAGGGTGTAAGTTGATATGATGGTGTCTCCTTTTTGTAAGATTTACAAGAAAACTCCTTATAGGCAACCGATAGTAAAAAACTGTTTTTGCTAATTTAAATTTTAATCTTCAAACGGAGTTCTTCTATGTCTACCACAAATAAATTCGCTGTTGCTGCTCTTGCTGGCTTAATGAGCCTTGGTGTTATGTCTATCGGCGTTGCCGCAAACGCGGGTGATCACGGGCATGAAAAAGCGGCATCTGGCGAACAAGGTGCTGAAAAGCACGGTTGCAAAGGCCAGAACTCTTGCAAAGGCAACGGTGGCTGCAAAACAGACAAAAACGCTTGCAAAGGCCACAATGAGTGCAAAGGCCAAGGTGGTTGCGCTACAAACAAAGACAAGAAGTAACTCTTGTTAAGAAAATAATAGAGGCGGGGGTGCTTGCATCTCCGCCTTTTTCTTGAAAAAATTTTATGCAAAACACCGCACACTTTCCGCAATTAGGTTTTGGTCTTGGCTTACGCGTCAACCACTATCCTTATATTTTTGAACACACCCCGCCCGTGGATTGGCTCGAGATTATCTCGGAAAATTTCATGGATACAGAGGGTCGCCCCTTGCGCAACCTCGCCAAAATTCGCGAACAATACCCCGTGGTGATGCACGGCGTTGCGCTTTCCATTGGCACGGTTGATCCGCTTAATTCTGAATATCTACACAAACTTAAGAAGCTGATAGATTGGCTCAATCCCGCATGGATTTCAGACCATCTTTGCTGGACGGGCATTGCCCACAAAAATTCTCACGATTTGCTGCCCATGCCCTACACAGAAGAGGCACTGGCGCACACTGTTCAAAAAATCAAACAGGTGCAAGATTTTTTAGGTCGCCCGATTGCGCTCGAAAACCCCTCCACCTACCTTGAATTCAAAACGTCTACTATTCCCGAAGCAGAATTTATTGCACATATGGCGCAAGAATCGGGCTGTAATCTCCTCCTCGATGTGAATAATGTTTACGTAAGTTGCTATAACCATCGCCTAGACCCTAAAGCCTATATTGATGCCCTCCCCCTTGATAAGGTTGCACAAATTCACCTTTCAGGACACACCAACAACGGCACGCATATTGTGGATACCCATGATGATCATGTCGTAGACGAGGTGTGGGCACTCTATAAATATGTGGTGCATAAGGCAGGGCGCGTGCCCAACACCATGGTGGAATGGGATGATAATATTCCCGATTTCCCTGTGCTATTTGCCGAGCTAGACAAAGCAAAAGCAGCAGCCAACGATGCCGCGAACTTTGCGCCGCTCCCTGATTTATTATCAGAAAACACCCGCTATATTCCCAACAACATCACGCCGCTGGCAACAGCACAAGCCACCCTGCAAGACGCAATTTTATTAGGAGCGGGCATTGATACTGCGCCCGATACATGGATTCTTGCTAAAAAATATTTCACCCCTGCCGAACAATTAGGCGTGTATGTTAATGCCTATCGCTATCGCCTCTATAATCTTACCAAAGCGGAATACCCTGTTTTAGAAAAGTATTTGGGGGAGGATACGTTTGATCAACTCCTCCGTGATTTTGTAAACGTCGCGCAATCACAGCATTTTAATATCGGCAGATACACAAGTTTATTGCTGGATTTCTTGCCCCGCCATGCTGCATATGATGCCTTTGCGATGGAATTGGCGCTGCTGGAAGATGCCATCTCGCAACTGGCGGATGCCCCAGAAACCATCCCGCTAGATCCTTCCCATTTAGAAGGCATGACACCTGATGCCCTTATGGAAACAGCGCTGCATCCGCGTGCCGCCTTGCGCCTGTTCGCGTTTGACTATCCCGTGAATGCGTATTATCGCGCTGTGAAAGAAGAGACCGCTCCCCTACCCCCCGCACCCGCAATAAGCTTTCTTGCTGTGTTCCGCCATGAGGATGTGGTGTGGCGTATGGACTTAAGCGAAGAAGAATATCATCTCCTGACTAAACTTTTTGCAGGGTTGCCCATTGGCGAAGCACTCGAAGCCGTGCAAACAGAACGCACACTCTCTGAAGAAACCTTGATGGCAAATTTATCTGAATGGTTTTCGCGGTGGATGCGTAACGGTTTGCTTGCTGCGAACGAATTCACAACAGAACGTAATAAGAGAGTAGTGCACAATAGATAGACCATTACTATTTTTAAGAGTGGATTCCCGCCTTCGCGGGAATCCACGTTTTAATAACTGTTATCTATCTTTAAAGTAATACTCTTCATCACAAAAGGAACATTACATGACCTCTCTTATCCGCAAAGCCACAACTCTTATAGCTCACCGCCTCCTCCCCCTGCTTGATAAAATTTCATTTCTGCCTGTGTTGGGCATGCGGTTGTGGATTGCGGATGTTTTTTGGAAATCTGGTCTCAACAAGCTGAATGATTGGGAAGGGACTGTTGCGCTGTTTGCAGATGAATACCAAGTCCCGCTCATCTCCCCTGAACTTGCTGCCTACTCTGGCACGGCAGTGGAACTCATTGCCCCTGTATTGGTCGCTTTAGGACTCGGCGCACGCTTTGGCGCATTGGCATTATTATTCATGACTGCCGTTATTGAATTCACCTATTTATCATTCCCTATTCACCTTGTGTGGGCACTCATGCTTACACTTATTCTCACACAAGGGGCTGGGAAATTGTCGGTTGATTATCTCATTCGCAAGAAATTTGGGAATTGATATTTGTCGGCGCAAATATAGTCGTTTCAAGAAATATTTGCCCATAGCCGAGAACAACTGCACCTGAACGAAATGTACACTTCCGTACATGAGCGAGGGTAAAGGCAGTTCGCAGGCATGGGCAGGTATTTATGGGAATGACTATATCAACACACTATTGGCGTCATTGGTTACTCGCCGCTATAGATGACTAAAACCGCACCGTCGCACTTACAAAGCCACGGGGATTATTACTGCTGGAGTCATTAAATTCTGAGATGGGACGCGTAAGCGGCTTTGCCAACTGCGTATCAATACTAAAGCGTCTGCTTACATCAAAACGAATGCCCAGCGCGGCACTCGCCGCTGTCCGTTTATCAAACCGCGTCTCTGTATCAATCGCCCAAACACTGCCAAAATCATAGCTATAGTCATTCCCAAAATAAACTGCCCATTATATAATGTATTATGAGTTACAGCATAGATCTGCGAGAACGGGCAGTAAAATACGTTCGAGAAGGCGGGAGCCAAACGAGTGCGAGCAGACTTTTCAATGTAGGCAGGCGTACATTGTACGACTGGCTACAGCGGGATAGCTTGGAACCCAAGAAGCCGAGTGGTCGCAAGCGTAAGCTGTCGAAAGAAGCGTTGGCGGCGGATGTATTGTCATGTGTGAATTTGAACCTCCGTATTTAGTGACCAGTCCCGCAAGAGAAAAGTTAAAAACCCAGTCGTATCCGGGATCTGCACTCTCGATTATAAGTGTATAATTACTTGCTAACCCCGTGCCATCGCCAAGCGCCAGTGTTCCTAATGTAAGCGTTTGGGTGCCTGCCACAACGGTACTCAACGGCACACTCCCGCTGCCAGAGACAACAAGGGTTTCGCCATTAATTCCTGTGTTAATTGTTCCTGAACTCCCAAAATCAATATTCGCGAAGCTTGTTAGGCCATCATAAACACGGCTACCAGATAAACTTATAACCGCAGGAGTGATGCTAAGATTGTCTGGCGTATAGCCCGAAAATGTATAGCCAAGTGCAGTGGCTGCTGCGGAAAGGCTGAGTGTTCCTTGAGATATAGCAAAAGTACCAACATTGCTGTATTGAAGAGCAGCTGTAGTCAACGCCCCCGTAAGCAATCCTGTATCACTATCAATATTTCCGCTCAGACTATATGTTAGGGTAGGGTTAACTGCGCCGTAGGTTTTGGTTTGTCCAGCATCCGCAGCAACAGAAATACTGGGCGCAACACTGTATAAAAACCCACTTGCGCCTGAAAATAACCCTGCTGTGCTTGCGCCATAGCTGAAATTATACCGTTTGTTGGGGCGCGTGATAGCAGGTGTACCCAGCGTATCTAGCAAGGGACTTGTTGAATACACCAAATACCGCCCACCACCCGTCACCGTTATCGGTGTTGCAGAGCCACTATTGTTGATGAAATTACCGGCAGCAGCAAGAATCATCGCATCCCCTGCTGCCGTACTAGAAAGAGCCGCACCACTACTTAAAGTTATGTTGCCCGTGTTAGCACGCAACAAAAGTCTGTTTGCACCTGCCGTAATGGATTCCGTAGCAATACTGCTGCCGTAAACCTCAACAGGGAAGCTGTAGGCAGAGAGATCCCAGTTTGCACCAATCGTAACCGTGCCACTGCTGCTGTTGCCAAACACAACTTTAGCAGGCGTGGAAAGCGCGCTAATAGAGCTGAGTGCCGTGTTAGGAATTTGCACGGCTCCTGTGCCTCCATTAAGCCCGATGGTTGCAGACGGTGTATATTGTGCAAAAGTTATAGTACCCGTGGTGCGAATGCTGGCGTTTGCTATGCTCCACGAGTCGGCATACAATTCGATGTTGCCTGAAACTCCCACGCCACCAAGAATATTGCTGCCTGTCGCGGTTTGGAATCCTATGCTGTTGGTGGTTGGCGTGCTCGCGTTCACCCGCAGCGTGCCACTGTTGCTTTACACTTGGCTATTAGTATCCAGCGCAACGCCTGCATTCGTAGTATCTGCTGCGGCGCAGCTGCCGCCCGTGCCGTTTAGTGTGATTGTACTGCTAGTCGTGCGTATAATCCCGCCGTTGAAAACCAGAATGCCACGCATGAAGTTACTTCCTGAAACAGCATTTGTACCGCCTGTTCCTGTAATCGTCACCGTGCCCGCGCCCGTGCCTTCAATCCACGTATTTGCACTGCCGTTGTCTTCAACGAGCTATATAAATTAATAGTGCTAGCAGTCTGTGTCACCGCTCCTGTTCGCGTTATAGTGCGGGCAGTACTACCTAATACTACACTACTCGGCGTAAGTGTGCTACCGTTCCATCCTGTTGTTCCATCCCATCCCGCAACAACGTTTATTGCACCGCTGCCGCCATGTTGAACGCTTCCGTTGAAGCTAACATTCTGTGCAGAAAGGAAATTTAAAGCACTTGTTCCCGATGCAGCAGAGACAGCGCCACCGATTGTTAAATTCCCCCCCAAAGCAAGCAGATCTACTTTGCCAGCAGTTAAAGCGCCAGTGCTGCTAATCGCACCGTTTGCAACAGCAGTGATTATTGCTGCGTTGACGGCAGATAAAGAGAGGTTATTTGCTGCAGTCAATGACACAGTATTAAGAGCATTTAAGCCACCAACGGCTCCGCCAAATATTATGCTCCCTGCTGAAGCCGTTAGATTAATTAAACCATCTCCTATAGTAAAACTACTCGATCCGACGCTAGTAAAGGTATGCACTGTGTCGCCCCCCACTGTAGTCACCACTCCGCCCGATGCCTTTTGCGATCCGTTATACCGCACAATCACAATCCCAGATCCGCCGTTTGGAAAAGTGATGGAATCGCCACCTGCTGCACCATCTCCGGTATTGGATAATGCTGAAATAATAGAATCTTGACCACCAAGTCCTCCCGTTCCATAAGTAACAGCTGTGCCACTTATAGAGCTAGTGACACCAATACCTGGGGTGCTGCCGCTTGCGTTTCCTCCAGCACCAGCACCTGCACCTCCGAAGAACGATGTGCTGTTTGTGCCGCCGCTATACAAGGCATTTGAACCACCTGTTCGTGAGGTGTTAATAACCCCGCCGCCCCCTGTGGCTGTTATCCCGCCGAATGTCGAGCTACCGCCATTGCCTGGTGTGGGTGTTGCACCTACCCCACCTGCACCCACTGTGACAGCAACTGTACTTCCAGCCGTGACAGCAACCGCTGCATCATAAATAACGATACCGCCTGCGCCGCCTGAGCCGTAAAACGCACTATTAACACCACCATTACCACCGCCACCCCCCCCAACAACAAGAGTCTGCACGCTGGAAATAGGTGTATATGCCGTATCCACCGTACCGCTAAAAGTTAAGGTTCCCGCGCCAGCATTAAGCGTGGTGTTACTGTAAAGAGTAAGAACCGGCTTTGTTGCACAAATAAGAGTTATGCAAGAGGTGTTATCCCTGATAAGGCTTAATTAACAATAAGAAGCCGGATCAGTGCCATGAATGATAATAATAAGCCGAAGTCAAAGTACAAAATAAAGAATTGGCCTGAGTATAAC
>CANGXP010000025.1 GCA_947457935.1 Alphaproteobacteria bacterium
AGAGGCTTTAAGGGTGGCGGCAACGGTTGCATCTTTGTTTTTGTGCAGCGTGTTGGCAAGTTGTTGCAGGCGCATGAGTGCAAGCGGGGTGTTGAGGTCATCCAGCAGGGCATCGAGAAACGCCGAGTCTGGTTCAGCAGTATTGTTTTCGGGCAGTTCTATACCGCGCAATGCCGTGTGAATTTTCTCAAGATTATTCGTTGCTTGGTCATAGTTTTTTGCTGACCAATCCACGGGTTGCCGATAATGCGCCATGAGCAGCACATAGCGAATGGCTTCTCCACCCAAGCCTTGCTCTAACAACTGGCGCACAGTGGTGAAATTGCCCAAGGACTTCGACATTTTCTGCCCGTCTACCGTCACAAAGCCATTATGCATCCAGTAATTTGCATAGACGGGAGCATCGTGGGCACAACAGCTTTGCGCGATTTCATTTTCGTGGTGCGGGAAAATCAAATCATGCCCGCCGCCGTGAATATCTAGTGGTAATCCGAGGAGTTTGCCGCTCATGGCGGAGCACTCGATGTGCCACCCGGGGCGGCCTTTGCCCCAGACACTGTTCCAGCTAGGTTGGTTGCCGACAGACGGCTTCCACAACACAAAATCAGCAGGATTTTTTTTATAATCCGCCACCTCAACACGCGCACCCGCCAGCATGTCCTCCGCCGTGCGACCCGACAGACTGCCATAGTTCGGCATCGCTGCTACATCAAACAAAACATGCCCTTCAGCAACGTACGCAAAGCCTTTCGCAATGAGGCTTTCGATGAGGGAAATCATGTCTGCAATATGTTCAGTGGCGCGGGGTTCAAATGTGGGGGGCAGGGCGTTGAGCGCCGCCATATCTGTATGAAAAGCTGTCGTATAACGCGCTGTAATCGCCTCTATCGGTTCATTGTTCTGCTCTGCTGCGGCAATGATTTTATCATCAATATCGGTAATATTACGGGCATAATCGACGCGCAGATAAAGCCGTTGCAACACCCGAAACAGAGTATCAAACACCACCACAGGGCGGGCATTGCCAATGTGGGCGTAGTCATACACGGTCGGGCCACACACATAGAGCGTGACACGCTCAGGATTATGCGGGGTAAACGGTTGTTTCGTACGGGTAAGCGTGTTGTAAAGGGTAAGAGACATATTGAGTTGTTATAAGAACGAGGGGCAGGGCTGTCTATGGTAAAAGTTTTTAGGCTATGTTGACAAGAAATATTGTACAAGCGAGAAAAGGGCAGCACAGAGTTTAAGGACGTACCATGCCACAAAAAAATAATAATAAAATACAGTGTCATATTGAATGGAACGCGTTGCCTCTTGCTGTGTGGGAAGAAAAATTCGCGCAAATTCGCCGCTCAAACTTGTTGCAAAGCTATGAGTATGCGCGGGTGCTTTGTCGCCTGCACAGGCAACGGGCGCGGTGGGGACTCATTCGCATCAATGACAAAGAAGCAGGACTCGTCCAAATTTTAGAGGTGGGAATTTTAAGAAATTTAGTCCACACGCTGTTGCTGGATCGCGGTGCATTGTGGTTTGAGGGATATGGCTCACCAGAGGATGTTGTTGCCTTCTTCACCACCATTGCGAAAACTTTCCCCGCACGATTCTTGCGTGGACGGCGCATTTTGCCCGAACTCCCTGATACAGAGTTTAACCGCAAAGCGCTTGAAGACTTGCGCTATAAACGCCTTCCTAGGCAAGGCTATGAAACCATCTGGCTGGATATAGAACAACCCGATGACACACTCCGCGCACAGCTTAAAGGCAAGTGGCGCAATCGGCTCAATGTCGCGGAGAAAGCAGAGTTTGCAATAGACTGGGATTGGACGGGCAAAGACTTAGGCTTTTTATTAAAGCAATACGAAGCAGACAAAGCCTCAAAAGGCTTTCAAAGTGCGTCTTCCGCGTTGCTCATTGCCTTGGCAAAGGGATTTTTACCGCGCAAAAAAATGCTCATCGGCACAGCGCGTCTTGGCGACACCCCCGTTGGTATCGTGCTATTTTTTCTGCATGGTTCGTCTGCCACCTACCAAACGGGGTGGGCATCTGCATTGGGCAAAAACCACAGTGCCCACAATATTTTGCTCTGGCAAGCGTGTGCCGTTTTAAGGCAAGCAGGCATCAAAGACCTTGATTTAGGCGGCGTGAATGATGCAGGTGCAGCGGGTGTTAAAGCCTTTAAAGAGGGTATGGGCGGAGAGTTGGTGCGCTATGTTGGGCAGTACAGCTAGGTTTTAAGAAGCAGCGCGACTATATAAGATTTTTTGTCCCATGATTGATACAAGATGTATTCTTAAAAAATTGGTGCGGTCAAGAAGACTCGAACCGACTAGCATCACTCGGGCGCTTGCCCTTAGGGATGCTGTCGTCCCGTGCTCTTGACACGGGATCTACTCTTTAAAACTTTGGTGCGGTCAAGAAGACTCGAACCGACTAGCATCACTTGGGCACTTGCCCTTAGGGATGGTGTCGTCCCGTGCTCTTGACACGGGATCCACTCTTTAAAATTTTGGTGCGGTCAAGAAGACTCGAACCGACTAGCATCACTCGGGCGCTTGCCCTTAGGGATGCTGTCGTCCCGTGCTCTTGACACGGGATCTACTCTTTAAAACTTTGGTGCGGTCAAGAAGACTCGAACTTCCACGGGTCGCCCCACAGCGACCTCAACGCTGCGCGTCTACCAATTCCGCCATGACCGCACGTCGATAACTTAGGTAGAAGACGCTCTTAGCAAACTACACACCCGTATACAAGTAAAAATCTGAAAACATTTTCTTGCAGCAGCCCTTGCGTTTCTGCTGCAATCTTCTTACAACACAAGATGGAAGCCCCCAGCAGGCAGAATAGCGGTGAAATTGGTCAGGTTGGGAACAAAGCAGCCACAGCCGTTTCCTTTTGGGTTGTTGGTGGGTTTCCTTTAGCGAGGCACGAGGTTATAGGCACGAGGCACGAGAGTTGTGACTGCCTTTATGTACGCATAACTGTTTCCTCCTCGCGCCCCGCGCCTCTACCCTCGAGCCTGATTTCTTCTATGTACCGCGTTCTTGCCCGAAAATATCGCCCTGCCACGTTTGCCGATCTCATCGGACAGGAAGCGCTTGTGCGCACGTTGTCCAACGCCATTAACAGCAATCGCCTTGCCCACGCGTTTATTCTCACAGGGGTGCGCGGGGTGGGGAAAACCACCACCGCCCGTATTTTGGCGCGTGCCATGAACTGCCTTGGCGCGGATGGCACGTTGACGCAGCCCACCACAGAGCCCTGCGGCGTATGCGAAAACTGCACAGCCATTGCCGAAGATCGCCACGTTGATGTACTAGAAATGGATGCGGCGAGTCGCACAGGCGTGGATGACATCCGCGAGATTATCGACAACGTGCGCTATAAACCCGTTGCCGCCCGCTATAAACTGTTCATCATCGATGAAGTCCATATGCTCAGCAAAAACGCGTTTAACGCGTTGCTGAAAACGCTGGAAGAGCCACCACCCCAAGTCAAATTTATTTTTGCGACCACCGATATTCACAAGGTGCCGATTACCGTCCTATCGCGCTGTCAACGGTTTGACTTGCCGCGTGTGGACAGAGAAACTCTCGCAAAACACTTGCAGAATGTTGCAACAAAAGAGTCTGTGGAACTGAAAGATGACGCCGCCGCCTTGCTCGCCAAAGCCGCCGAAGGCTCCGTGCGGGATAGCCTGTCTCTGCTTGACCAAGCAATCGCCCTCAGCAATGCGGAACCCATCAGCGAACCGCTTGTGGCGCAAATGTTGGGATTGTCAGACAGAACCGCGCTCTATGCCCTGTATGACAACCTGATGCGTGGCAACCCCACTGCTGCCCTCGCGCAATTCAATACGCTTTACAACCAAGGCGCAGAGCCACTCGCCGTGCTCAAAGAACTCTTGGAAATCACCCACCTATTGACCCGCCTCAAGATTGATCCCAAAGCAACGGGGATCAGTACGTCTGAACAACAGGCTTGCAAGCCGTTCAGTGAAGGGCTTACTATCCCCGTACTCACCCGCACGTGGCAGATTTTGCTCAAAGGCTATGAGGAAGTGCGCGGCACAGAAAACAGCGTGATGGCAACCGAGATGGTGCTCATTCGCCTGTGCTATGTGCAAGAAGTCATCACCCCGCCCGCCACTAAAGCCCCGTTGCCCGCAGCCAGCATAACACCTACACAAAACGCCCCGCAAACACAGGGGAATACAGCCCTTGCCACGCAACCACCACTCTTGGCAATGCCGCTCCCTGAACAAATACAATTCCCCCAACCGCAATCTTTCACCGAGGTGGTGGCGTTGTTTGAGCAAAACCGTGAAGCCCGTCTAGCCCATCATCTAAAAAGCTATGTACGATTGGTGCAATTCCGCCCGCAACACCTTGAAATCGCGGTGGATGCGGAAGCCCCCAAAGACCTTGCCCACCAACTCACCACCTTATTATCGGATTGGACAAAGCAACGCTGGCTGATTAGCATCACCGAGGCAGGCAACGTCCAAACCCTCAAAGAACAAGCTGACGCTGACTATCAAGCCCTCCTTGCCACCGTGCAACAAGATGCCCTTGTGAAAAAAGCACTGGAGGTGTTTAAGGGCGGGCGGATAGTTAATATTGAGGCGGGAGTATAAAGGCGGGAGGCGAAAGCACTCTTCTTCTCTCGCCCGTCGCCTCTCTACTCTCGCCTTTTTCAAAAGAGTAATTACCCTCTATGTCTCCATCCAACACCACCATCATCATCCCCGCCCGTTATGGCTCAACCCGTTTTCAGGGCAAACCCCTGCATCCCATTTTGGGTATTACGATGCTGGAGCGCGTGTGGCGCATTGCCAAAGCCGTGAAAAATGTCTCTAGCGTATATATCGCGACAGATGACACCCGCATTCTCGAACACGCAAAAAGTTTTGGCGCGGATGCCGTAATGACACCCCTCGAATGCCGCAATGGCACCGAACGCGCCCAAGCCGCCCTCGCACATCTCCCCCAAAAACCTGATGCGGTGATTAATTTTCAGGGCGATGCCGTGCTCACCCCGCCGTGGGTGCTGCAAGCCATTGCCGATGAACTGAATAATAATCCCGCTGCAACCATGGTCACCCCTGCGGTGCAAATGTCGTGGGAGCAAGTCGATCAACTGATCGAAGCAAAACGCACAACACCCGCCAGCGGCACGGTGGTGGTGGTGGATAACGCGCTGAATGCGCTGTATTTTTCCAAAGCGATGATTCCGTTTGTACGGGGAGAGGCACGAGGCACGAGGCGCGAGGTTCAAGAAAATAGCGCAAAAGAAAATACACCTTCAGTACAAATCTCCCCCCTCGCGCCTCGTGCCTCGTGCCTCTCTCCCTACCTAAGGCACATAGGACTCTACGGCTATCGCACAGCCGTCCTTGAACGGCTCAACGCCCTGCCGCCTTCTCCCTTGGAAGAACTCGAGCAACTCGAGCAACTCCGCGCCCTTGAAAACGGCATCGGCATTAAAATTGTCTTGGTGGAGTACCAAGGGCGCACCCACTGGTCAGTTGACAGCCCCGAGGATGCCATTACCGCCGCAGAGATTATCGAGCGTGAGGGGGAGTTGGTTTAGACAAAATATTAAGATGCATGTTGCAATTCTCTGCTTTCCCTAAATTTTCTGATTATATCACTATCAATATTCGAATTTTCCAGCCTTGCCATTTCCATCACGTTATTTGCAAAATTAGTACGTGTATGGTCTGCAAGTGCATCTCCATCTCTATGTTCTAGTCCAGCATGGTTCGTAACAACGTCAACTAGCGTCGCTCCACTTGTTGCTTGCTTTTCTTTAATCATAGAAGCGGCTAAAGCCTTAGAGGCAATATCCTCATAATCGCCTTCTATGCCTAAGCCCTCTGCCATGGTTTTGAGAGACACTTTCATTTCCTCTCCAAGGGTGCCGACAAAAAGGGCTTTTTGCGTGTCGGTGTCCAGTTTAGAGGCAAGATAACTTGGCAGAACTTTTTTGATTGCATAACCCAAGGCGGCATATTTCTCAAATTGTGTCGCGCCTTTATTAATGTTGTCACAATCAGTCTCGAAACTAACGACACGCTTGAAAACTAAATCTTCTAGCGCTTTGGTATCTTGCACCCCGAACATGAGTACATCCCAAGCTGCTTTGTCAGTCCCGTATTTACTGGCATGTAAAACAGCAACAAGCCCTGTTGTTTCGTTCAGATCGTAACTTGTTTTCCCCTCTTTGCTTTCAGCTTTTGTGAGATAGTTGTTCAAAGCTGGTGGAACTTCTTGTCCCTCAGCAACCATAAGCTTAAAAGCTGGATCTTTCGCGACTACTTTAGGTCTTTCTGTTTCAACCAAAGCTTCTGCTGCCACAGCTTCCTGCGCACGCCGTTCTTCTTCTTCTTCTCTAATTTCTCTTTGTCTTCTTGCAATCGCTTGCGCAACACTTTCTTGATTGTTTATTGGTACAAAAGCTAAATCATCCTTACCAGTCTTTCCTGAAAGAACCTTGTTCAGTGCCTGTCTTGTTACATCGTCAAATTGCACTATCTTCTTACGGTGGGTATTATAATTTGTTGTTGACTGCTCCACTCCTTTGAGAAAAAAGTTATAAGGCGCAACAAAGGCGCATGAAGCTAATCCAACAAGTGAACCAACTAATCCTGCCGCTTTCCTAATTTGGCGTTGAAAAAACACACCGAAGTAATTATTTGCGAAAGCGGCGTTAGCGGACAATCTACTAACATTTGCTATGCCACCATTATGTTCTTCAAGTTTTTCCAATGCTCTTTTCTGAGAGAAAGCCGTCCAATTATTTGCATCTTCTTTTGCGAGAACTTTATCAGCAAATGCATTGCCATACTTATCCCACTGCGCTTGAAATGTCCCAAAAAAGCCAGACACCGCGCCGCTAAAAAGCCCCGTAACACTACTTGTCACTGCGCTAGTAGCGTTCCTCCGATTTTGCCCTGCAATTCGCTGTTCGGCTTTTAAAAAAGCAGCTTCTTCTTCGGGCAACCGTAAAAAACCGCGCGCTTTTACCTCCGCAATTAAGCTCTTTCTAACGTCTTCGGGATCGATGCTGTTATCAATTTGTTCAGGTGCGCGATCCTCAAGAAAGCTCACATCAAGCGGCTGAATCATAAAAACCTCATCTATTAACGAATTATAAATCTATCTATATTTAAGTATCTCAAAAATTTTATACATTGTCAAGAGGGGAACAGAAATAAAATTTCAAATTTTTCTATTTTTCCTAAACACTCATGCATTTATTTTGTGCGATTTGACACATATACTCTAATGCATTCGGATCTGCAACAGGAATAGATGCAACTTGCAGCGCCGCATTGGTTGCAATTGCATGCCCCCCAATGCCTCCACCTACCATCGCTGCATTTGTCGCAACAGGGGTTATGCTGGCAGCAGCAGCTGTGTTGGTAGTAGTGGCACTAACCGTAGCTGCGTTAATTGCCGCCTGCCCTCCAAATCCCGCCCCCTCAAGAATTGGGGTAAAAAATGCGCCCAAACCTGTGAACAGTCCATTCCAGCCGTTCACGATTGCTGCACCATAAATATTACCGAATGCGCTCAAACCACCATGAGTAGCCGCGTTAGCAGGAATGGCTTGCATTGCAGACATCATGCTGCCACCAATTGCCGCAGCAGCAGGACTAGCAAACATTGCCATAACCGCTGTTATTGCCAGCCCTAACAAGGCAATCGCTTCAACGCGAAAAACATTGCGCCGCAAAAAACCAGCGATACCAGAGACAAAACCAATCCCTAGCTTGTCGGTAACTTTTTCAATGCCTAAGAGCGGTAAGCTAAGCACAGTTCATCTCCTAGAGTTAAAATACGCCAGACAAACAAAAAATACAAGTAATTTTATTATTTACAATTCTGAAAAATTTATTATAGTAACTAATATTGTTATTAACTAGAATTAACACGAAAAGACACTACTGATTTAAACGAAACGTCAAGAGTGTGCCGTGTGTGTCATTCCCGTGCAAACGGGAATCCACTCTTTTCAAAGACTTGTGGATCCCTTCTTTCGAGGGGATGACATGCAGAGCGACCATTTCGCGCAAGCCTTACGTTTTATTACATCCTAACAAAAGGGGATTTATGACTGATTCTAATGAAGATTCCGCCCCTCCAAAAGAGATGACCCCGTTTCAAAAAAAAATACGGGACTGCATAGCCACCGGAATAGCTATGGTAGCCCTTGCATACGTCCCACCCATATTTTCAAATGTGGGCAAAGCTTTTAGCGGCTCGTCCGGAAACACAAATAACCCCAATGATGTTTTTGTAAGAAAAGGGGAACAAGTAAGTCTTGATAGAAAAAAAATTGCTGAGGCACAGATTGCCTTACAAGTAGCGGCTGTGGATCTTGTGAGAGGAGATCCTGCTTGTGTTCTCAATCGGGGTCTTGAATTTGATAAATCATTACTTTTGCAGCAACAGAACCCTGATAACCGATATGTTATGCCGCTTAACACCACGGCCCTGCAAACAAAAATAAATACAGCTCAGCAACGTTTAGCAGCATTTGAAAAAGAGGCAGGCATAAGAGGCGCACTCACTGATATACAAAAGCAAGAATTGCGTAATGTTGCAAAAATCGACGTACTCAAAGACCCTTACGACAGGGTTGCAGTATTGGGGCAATGCTTCTCTAATACAGATAGCGCAACAGTTTTTTATACAAATTTACAAATTGCTCGCGGTCATCAAACGGAAGATGTTAATCCTGTTCAAACAGGAGAAAAATGGGTGTCTGGTCTAGGGAAATGGGCAACGGACACTGTGGGCAATGCTGCAGCAGTTATTTACACAGGCGCAGTTTTTTTAACTGGTGGCGGACTGATTGCAGGGCGTTTAATGAGAGATTAATACTGTTTTTTTGATAAACAACCTCCCCCCTTGCCATCTCTTTCCCCCTCGTTTATATAACTCCTGAATTGAGTGAACTTCACAGGAGAATACCCGCATGAGTGCCGAGAAAACCAGCTTTCAAAAAATCAAAGTCGTAAACCCGATCGTTGATTTAGATGGCGATGAGATGACGCGTGTCATCTGGAAAATGATTAAAGACAAGCTGATTTTTCCGTATCTTGACCTCAATATTAAATATTACGATCTCGGCATGGAATCGCGGGATGCGACCAACGATCAAATCACCGTGGATGCTGCCATTGCGATTAAAAAATACGGCGTAGGCATTAAGTGCGCCACCATCACGCCTGATGAAGCGCGGGTGAAAGAATTTAACCTGAAAGAAATGTGGAAGTCGCCCAACGGTACTATCCGCAACATTTTGGGCGGCACGGTGTTCCGTGAGCCAATTATTTGTCAGAATGTGCCTCGCCTTGTGCCGGGGTGGAAGCACCCGATTGCGATTGGTCGTCATGCCTTTGGCGATCAATACCGCGCAACGGATTTCCTTGTTCCCGGCCCTGGAAAACTCACCATCACCTTCACCCCTGAAGACAGCAGCCAAAAAGACATTCACTACCACGTCTATGATTTCAAAGCAGCAGGCATCGCCATGGCGATGTATAACGTGGATGATTCCATCCGCGGCTTTGCCCGTGCGTGCTTGAACTATGGCTTGCAGCGCGGCTGGCCGGTCTATCTCTCTACCAAAAATACCATTCTTAAAAAGTATGATGGGCGTTTCAAAGACCTGTTCGCAGAAATCTTTGAGGCAGAATTCAAAGATTTGTATGCCGAAAAAGGCATCACTTATGAACACCGCCTCATTGATGATATGGTTGCCAGTGCCTTGAAGTGGGATGGAAACTTTGTGTGGGCGTGCAAAAACTATGATGGCGATGTGCAATCAGACAGCGTGGCGCAAGGTTTCGGTTCGTTAGGGCTGATGACCTCTGTGTTGCTCACCCCCGATGGTAACACCATTGAAAGTGAGGCTGCACACGGCACCGTAACCCGCCATTACCGTATGCACCAACAGGGCAAACCCACGTCTACCAACCCGATTGCGTCTATTTTTGCATGGACACGCGGCTTGTGGCATCGGGGTAAAATTGACCACAATAGCGAATTGCAAAACTTTGCCGTAACACTGGAAAAAGTGTGCGTTGATACGGTGGAAAGTGGCTTCATGACCAAGGATTTAGCGAGCCTTGTGGGGGAAAACCAACGCTACCTCACTACGGAAGAATTCATGGATAAACTGGCGGAAAACCTTGAGAATACCCTTAATGGCAATACAAAAGAAGACAAAAAATTGAAAGCGGTTTAGGGAGAAATCAATGATGCAAAATGATGAAACAAAAGAAATAAAAAACAAGATAAAGCTTTATTTATTAGCAATGATTGTTTCCCCTATTATTCTTTTGACGGTCGCCTTTGTTGTTCTGCCGCAAGGCTTGCGAGAGCAACAAGATATACAACTATTTCAAATCATACTTGTTGTCATAGCAGTAATTGAGGTGTTGGCGTTTAGTTTGATGATAAAAGTACAGAAAAAGAAATTGTCTTCGCAATCACATTATGGCAAGCAATGATTTAATGAAAGCCCGTCGGCCATTCTCGTGCTGTGTGGATTACGTCCAAAATTTCTATCACATCGTTTTTAATACGGTAGGCAAGAATGTACGGATAGTTCCCCACGACAAGTTCTCTTGTTCCCTCGACGCGTCCAATACGCCCGATGTACGGCATTTCTAACAGTGGCTGTGGCGCATCAATGATAGCGGTCAACGCCTTGCGTGCGGCGGCTTTGCTATCTTGCGCGATGTAATCGGTGATGGCGCGTGCGTGAAATTTGGCAAGAGACTGCCAAATTACTGTGTACCTCACCCTTGATACTCCTGTACCATCGCACGCATTTCGGCTGTTGTGTATTTTTTGGCGTTGGGGTCTGCATCAGCTGCGGCAATAGCTGCGTTGATGCGCGCTGCAATCCAGTCTTGATTGCTCAGATAATTTTCAACAGCGGTATTAATGACGGCCTCGATCGGGCGTTCTTCAAGCAGCGCAATCGCTTCTAAGCGTTGTTGTATTTCTGGATTAAAAATAGGAGAACGCATCATCATACCCTCATTTTATATGGTATATCCACCGCAAAGATTTTATAAGTATAGCCCAAGAACATAAAGGAAACAACCATGAAAAAAGCAGTTGTCTTTGGCGGAACGGGGTTTTTAGGGCGATATGTGGTGGAAAATCTTGCGAAGCGGGGATATGACATTGTCATTCCCTCGCGCACGCCAGAAAAAGCCCTGTTTTTAAAGCCTTTGGGGGCGGTGGGGCAGATTGTTCCTGTTGCTGCAAATATCCATGATGAAAAAACGCTGCAAGCCTTGCTAGCAGGGGCTGACACAGTGATTAATCTGGTGGGCATTTTGTTTGAGCGGGGCAAAAACACGTTTGATAAAATTCACCACCAATTCCCCAAAATGCTGAGCATTGCGGCGGCAAAAGCAGATGTTAAAAACTTTGTGCAGGTTTCTGCAATCGGCGCAAAAAGCGGCTCTCCCTCGATTTATGCACAAAGTAAAGCAGCGGGAGAAACGGCGGTGTTATCCGCTTTTCCAAAAGCGGTTATCATGCGCCCGAGCATTGTGTTTGGGGCAGAAGATGGCTTTTTTAACCTGTTTGGAAAGCTCTCAATTTACTCCCCCGTTTTGCCGCTGATTGGTGGCGGAAAGACGAGGTTTCAGCCCGTTTTTGTGGGTGATGTTGCTGCTGCAATTGTGACGGTGTTAGATGCACCCGCAACACACGGCAAAACCTTTGAGTTGGGCGGTGCAGAAATATTCACCTTCAAGCAGCTTTTGCAAAAAGTGAATGAATACGCAGGACGCAATCGCTGCCTTGTGTTGATGCCGTTTTTTGCCGCAAAAATTCAGGGGAAAATTATGCAAAACATCCCTCTCATCAAGCCTATGCTTACCGTTGACCAAGTACGGTTGCTGAAAATTGATAATATTGTTGCAAAAGATGCCGCAACCCTAGAGAATCTGGGCATCACGCCCACCGCCCTTGATTTGATATTGCCAACGTATATGGAGTTGTATCGGGCGGGTGGACGATGGAGCGCAAAATAAAACTTGAGAGTGGTGCATAATAGATAGAATATTATGCATTTTTAAGAGTGGATTCCCGCTGGAGTTTACCCTCACGAAAGTGGGGGCGGGAATGACGCGCTTACCTCGGATTGTCATACCCGAGACATCGGGTATCCACTCTTTAGAATAACCATCATCTATCTTTAAAGTAACACTCTCTGAAACTTAAATAATACACTTAGAAAACCCTACGATTTTCCTGTATAGGTTTTTATAATGATTTTCCCTCCCGCATTCCTGCATGACCTTCGGCAACGCGCCTCTATTGTAGACGTGGTGGGCAGCCGTGTTCGGCTTATTAAAAAAGGGCGTGAATATCAAGCCTGCTGTCCGTTTCATAAAGAAAAAACACCGTCTTTTTCTATAAATCCCGAAAAAGGATTTTATTATTGCTTTGGTTGTGGTGCGAACGGGGATGTGTTCACGTTTGTGAAGGAGTTTGAAAAACTCTCTTTCATGGATGCAGTGAAACGGGTTGCAGAAGATGTCGGCGTGCCGCTACCCACACTGACACCACAAGCAATCGAACAGGCAAAAACCTATCAGCGTAGCTATGATGTGTGCGAAAGTGCCGCTGTGTGGTTTCAGCAACAGTTGCAAAAAAATACAGGCGAGTCGGTGCGGCAATACCTCAGCAAACGGGGCGTTTGGGCGGAAACTATCCAGAAGTTTCGTTTAGGTTTTGCCCCAAACGGGTGGGATGGACTAAAAAATTATCTCACCAGCCAAGGCTACACCGAAAAAGAGCAGCTTGATGCAGGGGTGCTGATTAAAAATGAGCAAAAAAATTCGTGTTATGATCGCTTCAGAGCGCGACTGATTTTCCCGATTTTTGACCGCCAAGGCAAGGTGGTGGCGTTTGGGGGCAGGGCGTTAGATGAGAGTGAGCCAAAGTATTTAAACTCTCCTGAGACAGCCTTGTTTCACAAAGGCGCAACGGTATATGGATTTCCTTTTGCACTGAAAGCAATACAGCAAGACGCGCCCGCGATTGTGGTGGAAGGGTATATGGATGTGATTGCACTGCATCAGGCGGGCTTTCAAAGTGCCGTTGCGCCATTGGGAACGGCCTTGACGGAAGAGCAAATTCAACTGCTGTGGACGTACACGGAAACGCCGATTTTATGCTTTGATGGCGACACCGCAGGGCAACGCGCTGCCAATCGGGCGTTAGAGCGCGTGCTGCCCATTTTAAAACCCAATCATAGCATCGCTTTTTTACAACTTCCTGCCAAAGAAGACCCCGATAGTCTGATTCAAAACCAAGGGAAGGGCGCGTTTGCGAATTTATTAGAGCATCCGCAAAGCCTGTTGGATAAAATAATCGCCACATTCTGGCCACAAGACGGGCAAACCCCTGAAATGAAAGCGGGTGCGCTCAAAACGCTGAAAAGTATCATCAGCACCATTACCGATAGCGCGATTAAAGACTTGTATTTGCAGGAAATAAACACCCGCTGGCAAGCCGCCCGTAATGCGCAACGTAATACCTCGGGGCAACAACAACGCTTTGCCTACACACCAACGGCGCGTGTGCCGTTCACGGCTTCAAAACCATCGCTTAAGGTGATTGCCAATAAATCGGCTGAGCATATCCCGCAACGCTATGCCCAAGCGTTGCTGGCTGCCCTCATTAACCACCCGCGTGTGGCAGAAGAGGTGTTGGAGCAATTGGGGAATTTGCCCTTGCCACAAGAAAACCTTGACAGAGTACGGCAAGAGCTTTTAAGTGCTTTTTCGCATAATCCAACCTGCGATAGATCAACGCTGCTTGCCTATCTCTCTGAGAGATTGCTTCAAAAAACAGTTGATGCGTTGCTATCGCCTGCCGTGTGCGGTTTTTGTCCTTTTGTGCGAATGAGTACGCCGCACGCTAAGGTTCTGGAAGAGTGGCAACATCTTTGCAATAGCTATTTGCAACTGATGGAAAAACAAGAGATTTCAGAAGCCTTGGCATTTTAATAAGAGTACCTATATAAGATAGTGTAATTTAGGAACATCCATGGCAAAGAAAAAATCGGCTGACAAAGAAACAACCGCCGCCTCCATCGAGCGCGAGGACGATAGCCAAGAAACCCAAGAAACCCAAGAAACCCAAAAAACGCTTGAAAGTGCGGCGACTATTGTCAAAAAATTGGTGACAAAGGGCAAGGCACGCGGGTTTTTGACCTACGATGAAATCAATAACATTTTGCCGTCTGATCAGATGACCTCTGAGCAGATTGAAGACATTATGACCGCCATTTCTGAAATGGGCATCAATATTACCGATGGCGAAGAGGAAGTGGAAGAAGCAGCCACCACTGAAGACGAGGGCGACGATACACGCGTTGCGGGAAACATTGATGAGGGCAGTTTAGGGCGGTCGGATGACCCCGTAAGAATGTATTTGCGGGAGATGGGCAACGTGGAGTTGCTCTCACGCGAAGGGGAAGTGGAAATCGCGAAGCGCATTGAGAGCGGTCGTGAGATGATGATTGGCGGCATTTGCGAAAGTCCGCTCACCATTCGTGCGATTGTGGCTTGGCATGATGCCCTTGTTGACAATAAAATTTTATTGCGGGATGTGATTGATCTTGAATCCACCTACGGAGCGGGTGTTGATGCGGAAGAACTGGCGGCTGCCGAAGATTTCTCAACCCTAGAAGCAGAAAAAGCACTCGCAGCAGAACAAGCCGAGCTTGACAGACAACGCACCGAAGCCGCCCAAGCGGAAGCAGCAAAAATTGTTGTGAAAGAAGAGGTTAAGCCAAAGGCAGCGAAAAAAGCTGTTGTTGCAGAAAGCGACGAAGCGAGTGACGACGAGAGCGATGATGAGGATGACGACGAAGATTTAGAATTACCCGAAGAAGAAGAGCCCGCCGCTGTTGTTGAGGAAGAAGAAGAGTATGAAGATGAGGTGAGTGTTTCCCTCTCTGCTATGGAAGAAAAACTGAAGCCCATCGTTTTAGAAACCTTCAGCAAAATCACCACCACCTATAACAAGTTGAAAAAACTGCAAGACTCCCGCCTCGAGCTGTTGTCTCAAGGAAAAAAACTTGAGCCAAAAATGGAGAAATCGTACGAGACGTTGCGTAAGGAAATGGTGCTGATGATGGAAAACGTGCAGCTTAACGGCGCACGTTTAGAGCAACTGACAGAGCAGCTCTATGGTCTCAATAAAACGTTGATGCAGCAAGAAGGACGCTTGTTGCGTCTTGCAGAAGCGTGTGGCGTGAAGCGTAAGGAATTTCTTGAAAGTTATTTTGGGCAGGAATTAAACCCTGAGTGGGTAGACATGATTGCGCAGAAAAAAACTAAGGGATGGGGAAAGTTAGTCGAGGAGCACCGCGATGAAATTACTCTAACCCGAGAATCTATCGCAGAAATTTCTAATGAAAGTGGTTTGCCGATTGGGGAGTTGCGCCGTGTGGTGCAAACCGTGCAAAAGGGCGAGCGTCTCTCGAACCGTGCGAAAAAAGAAATGATTGAGGCGAACTTGCGCCTTGTGATTTCTATTGCCAAAAAATATACCAATCGTGGCTTGCAGTTCCTTGACCTCATACAAGAGGGTAACATTGGCTTGATGAAAGCGGTAGATAAATTTGAATATCGCCGTGGCTATAAATTCTCTACCTATGCAACGTGGTGGATTCGCCAAGCGATAACGCGCTCGATTGCTGACCAAGCCCGCACCATCCGTATTCCTGTGCATATGATTGAAACCATCAACAAGTTGGTGCGCACAGGCCGACAAATGATGCACGAGATTGGGCGGGAACCATCGCCTGAAGAACTGGCGAAAAAGCTGCAAATGCCGCTGGATAAAGTGCGCAAGGTGATGAAAATCGCTAAAGAGCCGATTAGTTTGGAAACACCTGTGGGCGATGAGGAAGATAGCTCTTTGGGGGACTTCATCGAGGATAAAAACGCTGTTATCCCGCTCGATGCCGCCATTCATGGCAACTTGCGCGAGACAACAACGCGGGTGTTATCGAGCCTCACTGCGCGGGAAGAACGTGTGCTTAGAATGCGTTTTGGTATCGGCATGAATACCGATCACACGTTAGAAGAAGTGGGGCAGCAGTTCAGTGTAACGCGGGAGCGTATCCGCCAGATTGAGGCAAAAGCCCTGCGGAAACTAAAGCATCCGAGCAGAAGCAGGCAGTTGCGGAGTTTTTTGGATACGTAGGGAGGTTTTCGGTGTTCGCTTTTCGGACAACAGCACAGACAGAGATCCTTATTAAAACCGAAAACCTAAAACCGAGAACCTCCACTCACACACAAAACCTTAAACAACGCGCCCATTCCCTCTACTCCCACCAATCGCTGATATTGGCTCATCAACTCTTCTTGTTGTGCAGCGGCGGCATTTTTTAATAACCCCGCAAGGCGGGTGGTAATGCCATACTGATGCAGAAAATCCCGTTGGGTGGAGAGCGTAGGGGACAGCTTTTTTTCCACAGCAATATCTTCAAGCGCGGCAAAATTGACGTGTGCGGTAATATCCGCTTTGCCCACATTTTCCAGCACAGGCACATACTGATGGTTTTTGACGGCTTGCAGGGTGTCCCCTAACGCATGATCGGCATAGCCATAATCAATAATCAGCATCGCGCCTTTTTGGTTTTGTAGGCGTTCACAAAGCTGTGTGAAAATTGCGGTGGTGGCGGGGGAATGCTCAAGAATGCTACCTTCTGGTGCATCAAGAAAAAGAGCGGGTGGGGTTACGGGCGCACCTGCCACAAATCCCGTTGTATCTACCCCTCGTTCATGCCAGCCTTCCGCCGTTTTGATGTATTGCTCAATTGGCAGGGCATCGAAAAACTCATTGGCAAACAGGAGTAGGGGGGTATCCTGCGGGATACTGTCAATGGTTGTGTGCCACTGTCCTTTTGCAAAGGGCTGTAGCGCTTGTTGTTGCGCGGCTTGAAGAATAGGGCTTATTTCCACCATTGCCAGCGTTGCCGCAGCAAAAAAAGCAGGCGCAATTTTGCGTGTGGTACGCAAGACATCTGCCATCAGTGTGCCTTTGCCGCCGCCCAACTCTGCTAAAACAAAGGCATTCGGGCATCCAAGCTTTTGCCATTGTTCAACACACCACACGGCAATCATTTCGCCAAATAGCTGACTTACCTCTGGCGCGGTGATGAAATCACCCGAACGCCCAAAGGGTTGTTGGGTGGTGTAATAGCCGTGTTCGGGATCAGTCAACGCAAACGCCATGAAATCGGCGACGGAGCAGGGGAAGTTGAGTGGCACGTTAGTCCCGCTCAATCACAATGCGATATTGCGGCGGCAGTTGCTTAAAGCTTCGGATCATAAGATATAAACCAAGCAGTATCATCGGGATGCACAGCAGTTGCCCTTGGGTGAATGTGTTGAGGTAAAGTCCGATTTGTTCATCTGGCTCGCGGAAAAATTCCACTGTCAGGCGTGATGCCCCATACACTGTGAAGAAAATTCCTGTGAGCAGTCCTGTTCTCTGCACAACGCGCACGGTACGCGCCACGACTAACAAGATAATAAACAACAGCAACCCTTCTAAGGCGGCTTCATAAAGCTGGCTAGGATGACGCGGTAGATAGCCCCCGTTGGGGAATTTTACTGCCCATGCAACATCCGTCACTCGACCATAAAGTTCTCCATTAACAAAATTTGCTAACCTACCAAAAAATAACCCGATGGGGGCAGCCGCGCAAATAATATCGCTGAAATGCAGGAATGGCAGGCGATACAGCTTGGTAAATCGCCACGTTGCGAAAATAACGCCCAACAGCCCGCCGTGGAATGACATGCCGCCTTCCCACAGTTTTAAAATGTGGGACGGGTGGCTGATATAGTACTCAAAATTATAGAATAAGACATAGCCCAGCCGTCCGCCGAGAATAATCCCAAACGTGGCATAGAGCAGGTAATCATCAAAAAACGGTTTGGTGACAACACTGCCAATTTTCTTGGCAAGCCAGACGGTGTAATACCAGCCGCCAATAATCCCTGCGAGGTACGCAAGCGAATACCATCGCACGGCAATGAAACCGATTTTTACGGCGATGGGGTCAATGTTGGGAAAGTCGAGTGCCATTAGGATGTTTGTTCGGGGGTGTGATGTACTTCAGCATAGCTATTTAAGACGGAACGAATAATTTTTGTGTAGGGCACACCGAGTTTTTTTGCTTGTTGTTTGAAAAAAACAATACTGAGTGGTGTTAATTCAAGGGTAATTTTAGTGTTCTCTTCTTTGCGCACAAGAAATTCTGGCGGCGGAATAAGCCCATAAACCCGCTCGCCAATTTCCATCGGTTCGTCTGTATCAGGCGTATGTTTCTTCATAATACTTTGTTCCTTTTCGCCAGAATCCTGCACCATATGGGCGAATTTTATCGTTACGAATTGTAAAACGTACAGTCACAACCCTACCAGAGACTTTTCCGAAACAGAAATAGCGTTTCTCTTCTTGCGTGCTGTGTGCTGCGTCCACAACTATTAAATGATAGGGATCAAAAAATGCTTCTTGAGCCAAATCAAAGCTAATGCCGTGTTTTTCTAAGTTCGCTAAGTTCTTTTTATCATCCCATTCGAAAAAGGTCGCTTTGTGATTGTATGGGGATAATACCATAGTTTTTACCAGAAATCAACGTCCCCGCGCCAACTTGCTATATTCTTCCATCAGGTGACGGGTTATTTTCCCCACACCATAAACATGACCGTCAATACTGCCCACGGGGGTGATTTCGGCGGCTGTGCCCGTGAGGAATACTTCTTGCGTTTTGGCTGTGCTCAGTTCTTCAGGGAGCATGGCGCGTTCAACAACAGTATAGCCTAATTCTTGGGCGAGTTTCATCACGGTGCGGCGGGTGATGCCATCAAGAAAACAGTCGGGGGTGGGGGTGTGGAGTGCCCCATTTTGCACAAGGAAAATGTTGGCGCCTGTTGCTTCGGCAATCTGTCCACGCCAATCCAGCATGAGCGCATCGTGGTAGCCTTGGCGTTCTGCCTCGTGCTTACTCATCGTGCAAATCATGTATAAACCCGCCGCTTTGCTGGCGGTGGGGGCGGTATTGGGGGCAGGGCGCGCCCATTTTGAGGTGATGAGTTTAATGCCCGTTTCCAGCAATTCTGGCGCGAAATAGGTTTTGGTTTCCCATGTGGCAATAGCAACGTGAATTGTGGTGTGTTGCGCTGAAATCGCCATCATTTCACTACCGCGCCACGCGATGGGGCGGATGTAGCCGTTGATAACACCTTGTTTTTCCACAATATCAAGGGTTGCTTGCGCAATCTCTGCCACTGTGTATGGGATGGTCATGTCTAAAATTTCAGCGGACGTAAACAGGCGTTCTGTGTGTTCTTGCAGTTTAAACGGCTTGCCCTCGTATACGCGGATGCCCTCAAACACGGCAGACGCATAATGTAATCCGTGTGTTAAAATATTCACCGTACTTTCCCGCCACGGCACAAATGCGCCATCCACCCACATAAAGCCGTCTCTGTCATCAAAAGGGTGGGGAAGGGGTTTCATAATTCCTCTGTATTGGAGCTGTGTTTCGAGTATACGTTATAGCGAGTCTCATACCCTATACCCGAACAATAAAAACGGTCAAGTCCTATGCACACAACAGATTTTCATCATATCCTTGTTGTTGATGATGACACACGCTTAAACGCGCTGTTAAAAAAATTCTTGAGCAATCAGGGATTTGTGGTCACAACGGCGGCAAGTGTTGCAGAAGCGCAAGAACTTTGCACCCTGTTTCAATTTGATCTGTGGATATTGGATGTGATGATGCCTGTTACAACAGGGATAGAGTTTCTGCAGCAGGCACGCCAAACAGATAACACCCCCGTTATTATGCTGACAGCATTAGGGGAAACGGACAATCGTATTAAGGGGCTGGAAGCGGGGGCAGACGACTACGTTGCTAAGCCTTTTGAGCCGAAAGAGTTGCTGTTGCGCATTAAGGCAATCCTTAAAAGAGCGGGGGTGGAAGAGGGGGCAAAGCCATTGGGTTTGACGTTTGGTGATTATCATTTCACGCCCGCAACCTTATCCTTAAGCTATCAGAATATTCCCGTGTCGCTTACCAGCAGTGAGCAACAACTCCTTGCTATGCTTGCGCAAAGTCCGAACACTGTTTTTTCACGAGAAGATATAGCTGAAAAATTAGGATTAGCCGCAACAGAAGGCAGAGCCGTAGACGTGCAAATCACTCGATTACGCAAAAAAAGCCCTGATTTAGCGCGGTTTTTACAAACAGTGCGCGGGCAGGGGTATGTGCTGCGGGTGTAATTGATTTGTTTTTTCCTATAGGCAACCTAAAAAAGATATGGTAGGCAGCAAAATGCTTTTGCTAAGCGCGCCGTGTATTGCTATCAATCGGCGGCTTATAAAGTAGATTATATCATTAAGGAGATTAACCATGACTGACGTTGCTGATCGCGTTAAAAAAATCGTTGTAGAACACCTCGGTGTTGAAGAAGCAAAAGTAACCGCAACTGCCAGCTTTATTGATGACTTGGGCGCAGATAGCCTCAGCACAGTAGAATTTATTATGGCGTTGGAAGAAGAATTCGGCATCGAAATTCCTGATGATGCAGCAGAAAATATCCTCACCGTACAGGATGCTGTGAACTTCATTGAAGCAAACGCGTAGAACCAATTTATGATCTCTACTATACCTTGCTGCAAACGCCTTATTTCTGTGATACGGTGCTCATTGACCTTATGTCAACTCCGCTCCGTTTCTCGAAATGCAGCGTTTTCGCTTGCGGTCTAGCGAGATCCTAAACAGGTTCTCTAGGTTCTAGAGGGCTGTGCGGCAGCTGTTTGCTGTTTTAAGAGTAGCTGCCGCCCCTATAAGTAAAAAATAAACAAGAAGAGTATTATGCGTCGTGTTGTTGTTACAGGGCTTGGATTGCTGACCCCGCTTGCCACAGGGGTTGAGCAAACATGGGAAAAAATTCTTAGCGCCCAGTCGGGCTTAAGCCAAATTCAAGGCTTTGAGACAAGTGATTTACCTGCAAAAGTGGCGGGGCAAATTGAAGGACGCACCGAACTCTTCAACCCACTCGATTTTATTGAAGCGAAAGAGCTGCGCCGTATTGAGCCGTTCATTATTTATGGTTTGGCAGCCGCCGCAGAAGCGGTTGAGGATGCGGGGTGGAAGCCCAGCACGGACGAACAGCAGTATCGCACAGGCGTGATGGTTGGCTCTGGCATTGGCGGATTGAATGGGATTGCGGAAGCCGCTATCACACTCCACGAAAAAGGCCCCCGTCGGGTTAGTCCGTTTTTTATTCCTTCTAGCCTTATCAACCTTGTTTCAGGGCAGATTTCCATTAAATATGGCTTTAAAGGCCCTAACCATGCCGTTGTAACAGCGTGTTCATCGGGGTGTCATGCAATTGGGGATGCCGCACGTCTTATCCAGTGGGGTGATGCGGATGTGATGGTGGCAGGCGGTGCAGAAGGTGCGGTATGCCGTCTTGGTATGGCAGGGTTCGCAGCACTCCGCGCCTTATCTACGAATTTTAATGATACACCGACAAAAGCCTCTCGTCCGTGGGACAAAGACCGCGATGGCTTTGTGATGGGTGAAGGTGCGGGCGTGGTGGTATTGGAAGAATACGAACACGCCAAAAAACGCGGTGCGAAAATCTATGCAGAGGTGTTGGGCTATGGCTTGTCGGGCGATGCCTATCATATCACCGCGCCGCACGAAAGTGGTGATGGGGCGTATCGTTGCATGAAAATGGCGACCGAACGGGCAGGGATTCCCCTAGACAAAATTGGCTATGTGAATGCACACGGCACGTCTACCCCGTTGGGTGATGAGATTGAGGTGAAAGCCGTAAAACGCTTGTTCGGTGACCATGCGTATAGTTTGGCGATGTCGTCCACCAAATCATCAACAGGGCATTTGCTCGGTGCAGCGGGGGCGATTGAAGCAATTTTCAGTATTCTTGCCATGCGTGATGGTGCATTGCCACCAACACTGAACCTTGATAATCCTTCAGAAGGCTGTGACCTTAATTTTGTGCCACATACCACCCAACAGAAAAAACTGGACTATGTGCTTTCTAACTCCTTCGGGTTTGGCGGCACGAATGCGTCTATAGTTTTAGGGCGTGTGTAGCCTTGCCAAGGTTCCTCAAGCGATTATTGTTTGTTGTGGTATTTTTTATCGCTGTAGGGGCGGGTGCAGTTTTTGGGCTTAAATATTATTACGAAACAGCCATTCCCTATAAACAAGAGCAAATAGTACTGATTGAATCGGGGGAGGGCATCAAGGAAATTGCCAAGAACCTTGCGGCATTGGGGGTGTTGCACACCTATCCCGTGTTTATCGCGATTGAGACAATTCTGGGCTACAACACCGCCTATAAAGCAGGGGAGTTTTTGCTAAAGCCCTCGTTATCCCCCAAAGCGATTAGTTTGGCGTTGCGTACGCAAAAACCTATTCAACATCGCCTCACGCTGGTGGAAGGCGCAACAGCGGCAGATTTACGCAAATTATTACAAGCCGCAAAGCCGCTCAAGAATGATTTATCTGTGCCGATTGTGGAAGGGGGATTATTGCCCGATACCTATTTTTATTCACGCGGCGATAGCATGAACGACATTGTGAAGCGGATGCAAACAGCGATGCGGGATACAGTTAATGAATTGTGGGAAAAACGCTTGCCTAATTTGCCGCTGAAGAATCAGGCGGAAGCGGTTATCTTAGCGTCTATAGTGGAGAAAGAAACAGCAAAAAAAGAAGAGTATGGCTTGGTTGCCAGCGTGTTTATTAATAGGTTACGCCTCAATATGCCGCTGCAATCTGACCCCACGGTTATTTATGCGATTACAGGCGGTGAAGAAAAAATAAATCGCCCTTTGAGTCGTGCCGACTTGAAAATGGAAAGCCCGATTAACACCTATACTGTCACAGGGTTGCCAAAAAGTGCGATTGCGAACCCCAGTCGTGCTGCCATTGCAGCCGTACTTACCCCGCCGAACACAGACTATATTTTCTTTGTAGCAGATGGGACAGGCGGGCACGCTTTTGCGCGTACCCTGCAAGAACACAACGCAAATGTGGCGGCGTGGCGTGCTAAAATGGGGCGTTGAGGGGCGTTTAGTTATACTCTTTTTCGCACACCTTCAAGAGGGCAGTGATTCTTGCAGTTCCATCAAGAGTGCCTTCTATACTAGGGTCGCTATCGTCTGTAATTCCTTCAGAAAACTTGGTTTGCCCCTGCATGTTGCCCTCTCTAAAACCAGCTCTCTCTAGTTCATAGTATTCATGAGGATGGTGTGAAACAGCAACAACGGGAAGCAGCCCTTGTTGCTTATCATAATGGATAAATTGATGCGTTGTGCCTGTATCAATGATAACCTCTACGGCAACCCCATTGGGAACTTCGTAGGCGTATAATGTTTTGCCATTGTCTGTAATGATAAATGTCTGGCTGTCGATAAATTGTTTACTATCTTTTAGTTTGCCCGCTGTTGTTTTTTGCAAATCTATAGGGTCTTCGGATAGGATAAAGAAATTTGACCCTGACCCGTTTGTTGCTTCTGAATCAAAGGGAGGGAACATAATGAGACGGCGATTAAATTCTTCTTCAGAATTGTCTTTTTTAGCAAGAGGATGTATGTGCATTCCCGCCACAGTACCTTTAGGCAAGGGGGCGTTGTTTGCGCTGTTATAAAACGCCATAAGATAGTAGTTACTGGGCTGAACTTCTGTTGTGCCGCCGAGAGGATTAGCTCTAAGAACTTTTCCTTCTGCAAAAATTTGCTGTTCTTGTTCAATCAATAAATTTTCCTGCTGCGTCGTAAACGCTGAATCCTGATACTGTGGATTATCAATCCGTTTGGCTATAAAATCATTGACGCTCGTATTGGTTTTAGAATTTGTATGAGAAAAAAAAGATATGTGTACTGCCATTATAATCAGCTTTCAATTGAAGAAATAGAAAAGAGTTCGTATCCTACCAAGTAGAAATGTAATGTCAATAAACTCTATAGAGAATTATAGTCATTCCAAAACAAAATTACCCATGAGGAGTTGCTCAAGATTTTTCCCTGAATAGATGAGTCTTTTTTTGAGTACGGCAAAAGCCTGTTCAATAGGGTTGAGGTCTGGACTGTATGTTGGGAGAGGCAAGAGAGAATGCCC
>CANGXP010000026.1 GCA_947457935.1 Alphaproteobacteria bacterium
ATTATAAAACAACGCGCTACGCTTGACTATACCGCTCGCACCTCAAGATTTGCAAAAAAATTTGCGAGCGGTAAAGCCCGCGCGGCGCTTGAGCGAAACATCGCAACTTCTTCAGTTACGATGAGTATAGAACTGCGTAAGTCCTGTATGCAATAAAATGGTTAAAAAAGAGTTAATTTATAGGACTTCTCGTATCTATTTACTCCACCCGCCACATCACTTCATTGCGACGAAAAAACGGCAATGTCCACGGCGGGTTATAAAACGCAAATTGCGGCTCTCCTTGTTTTTTCAGGCCATTCTTAGCAATGTATGCTTCCAGTAACGCTTGATGCTCCCTTAAATTTTCTGCCGTCATTCTCCCGCTGAAGCGAATCACCACAAATTTCTGTGCGGGAATTTCTTTAAGCAACACCGCTTTGTTATTCGGCGTGGGCAGTGTTTGCAGGGTGTATTCAGACGGCATCACAAACTGCACCGTCCATGTTTTATCCGCTGTTTGCTGTTGCAACACGGGGGCAGTCATCGGTATCTTTTCAGAGGGGGCAATTTTTTCAGAAGCAGCCTGTTGCAGCACAGGCGCGGTCATTTTAATTTCTTGTTTGGTGGTATTATTACCAAAAATATAGTCTGCAATAACACGGAAACCTTGGCTAATAGCCTCTTTTCGCTCCCCCGTTGCAGTGGTTTCTGCCACAATTAACGGTTTATAGTTGCGCATTTCAATGTTTTCTGCAACCTGTGTTGCGGTAAACGCGGGTTCTTCAACTTTTCCAACCATAAGCGCAGTGCATCCTATTGTTGTTGTGAGGACAAGGGTGATGAGGAGTGTTTTTGTTTTCATAATAGACTCATAGCGACAACCAAATCTTTATTCAAAAAGGAAATGATGGCATCCCCTAAAGATTACATCAAAAATGCCGTTGCAATTCCTCGCCTAACAGTGTTGCACTCATAAACGCGGCTTCAACCCTGCCGCCAATCAGCCCATCGCCACAGGAAGCAAGCTGTTGCGTTGCATCGAGAAAAAACTTTTTCGGCGAACGCACGGCAACGTCGGCATATCGCCAGCGATGGGTTGTTATCATCGTTGCTGTTGCAGCACAGGGGTAGCCCAACACCGCATCCAATTCTTTCAGCAACACGGCTTGCATGGCGGGAATATCCTCATCAATGTGTGCCTCTGCCCAGTCTGCTGTTGAATGCACCACTAGAGTTTGCAACGCCTTGTCACGCAAGGGCTTGCTATTATTTTTGATAATCCATTGCAGGGGGGAGTTTTTCACCTTTGCCACATCCCACGAAAAAGGCAGGGGGTCAGCAAACGCCAGCATCAGCGTGTAACACCCTGTCATCACAATGGTTTTTAGAGCGGGATAGTCTGAAAATGTTTGGGGGAGTAGTTGCAAGTTCTGCGGTGCGGGGGCGGTGCTGATAACCCAATCAAATACACCCAAAGTATTGCCCTGTGTGTCTTCTAACGCCCATCCCTGTTCGGTGCGCTGTGTTAGGGGCGCAATTTGCGTATTAGCCTCTAAAGCAAGCCCGTTGCTCAGATGCTTACACAAACTATTCATCTGCGGCGTTGCCACATAATGCGGCTCAAACCACGGGCGTTTATAGGGTTTTTTATTTTGTTCAAGCGTTATGGCTCTGGGCTGCCATACCGCCACCACGCCTTGCTCTAATAACGGGGCAAGGAACGCTTTAAATTTTTTATGCCGTGCCGTGAAAAATAAAGCACCATGATCAAATAAATAAGGCTCTTGCAGCCTTGTTGACATGCGCCCGCCCACGCCACGCGCTTTCTCAAACACGGTAACGGTATGCCTTTGTTGCAGCTGGTGAGCAAGGGTTAAGCCCGCTATGCCCGCGCCAATAATTGCGATTTTTTTGTTACGCATCTGTTACGATATAGATTGTACTAGCTAAAAAGCAAGGAGATGCTAGAACACCCTCCATTATGGCAGCACGCGTTTTAATCAGTTTGGAAGATGTTTCCGTTAAATTCGGCGGCAAACCGCTGTTTGAAGATATTAATCTGCATATTGCCGAGGGCGAGAAAATCTGCCTTGTTGGCAAAAATGGCGCAGGAAAAACTACCCTGATGCGCTTGATTACAGGCGAACTGGAGACAGATTCAGGCAAACGCTTTGCCCTCCCCACCTTACAAGTGGGATATTTAGCGCAAACCATCAATCACAACCCCTCGCAAACCGTGCGGGAATTTGTCTTGGGAGGACTTAACACCACGGAAAATCTGGAAGAAAAAGGCTATCTGGCGGATATGATGATGGATCCGCTGGAACTGACTGCATCCGCCACGTTGGGCACGCTTTCGGGCGGGCAGTTGCGCCGTGCGGGGCTGGCTCGGGGGCTGATGGCAGAGCCTGATTTACTGTTGCTAGATGAACCCACCAACCACCTTGATTTGAGCGCGATTCAATGGCTGGAGGATTACTTGGCGAGCTATCGCGGTGCGGTGCTGTGCGTGAGCCATGACAGAGCGTTCCTCAATGCCATTTCCCGCAAGGTATTCTGGATTGACAGGGGCGTGATTCGCACCTGCCCCAAAGGCTATAAAGAGTTTGATGCATGGGCAGAGCAAATCATTGAGCAAGAAGTGCGCGAGTTGCAAAACCTGCAAAAAAAGGTGGAAGCGGAAGTTGATTGGACGCAAGGCGGCGTGACAGGCAGGCGCAAACGCAATCAACGCCGCATGAGTGAACTGCATCGGTTGCGCGAGAAACTGCGTAACGATAAAGCCAACTATAAACAAACGAAACAGACTATCTCGCTTGACCCGCTGTTGCCCTCCCAAGCATCGAAAATGATTGCAGAATTTAAGGGTGTGGGCAAAACGTTCACGCGGGATGGAAAAGTCACGCCGATTCTCCATGACTTCCATTTTCGGGTGATGCGTGGCGATAAAATCGGGATTTTGGGTAAAAATGGCTCAGGAAAGTCTACGTTTTTGAAGATGCTGGTGGATCAACTCGAGCCTGACACAGGCACTATCAAACGCGGCAAAAGCATTGATTTTACCTACTTTGACCAAAACCGCGTGAATCTTGACCCAAAAAAAACCCTGTGGCAAACGCTGTGCCCTGATGGCGGCGATTATGTTTTCCTTGGCAACCCTGAAAACCCCCGCACGCAACATGTTTGCGGCTATTTGAAAAATTTCCTGTTTGACCCGAAAATTGCGCGGGATTATGTGGGCACGCTCTCAGGCGGGCAACAAAACCGCCTGATGCTTGCCAAAGCCCTTGCGCAACCCGGTAATGTGCTGATTCTCGATGAACCGACAAACGATCTTGACATGGACACGCTCGACATGTTGCAGGAAATTTTGTTCGATTACACAGGCACATTGTTACTCGTGAGCCACGACAGGGATTTTCTGGATAGAACCGTCTCCAGCGTGCTCGCGTTTGAAGGCGATGCGGTGGTGGAAAGCCACATTGGCGGCTATAGCGATTATTTGGCTGCCAAAACAGCGGAGCTTAGCGGCGGCACGGCAAAGGGCGTGAAACTTTCAGGCAATAAAGAAGAGCCTGTTGTGATGGCGCAAGCCCCTACTCCCGCCGCGCCCCGCCCTGCTCCCAAAATGACCTTCAAACTCAAGCACGAGTTGGAAACATTGCCTTTAAGGATGGGCACGTTAGAAGCAGAAATTGCGGCATTGAAAGAAAAACTCGCCGATGCCACGCTGTATGGGCGTGATCCTGAAAGCTTTGACAAAGCGGCCTTGCGCCTCAATGAAGCAGAGCAAGAATTAGAACAGGCTGAAGAGCGGTGGTTGGAATTGAGTGCGGGGGTGGGGTAAAATAAAATACCATGCAGCCCGCCTTCGTCTTAACAGACTACGGCGTGGCATCCGCTTCTCTAACGCTTCGTCACGATTGACAAACTAATCGCGCCAGAGCGAAGCGAAGGCGGATGGTGCCGCCGAGAGGATTCGAACCTCCGACCCCGTCATTACCAATGACGTGCTCTACCCCTGAGCCACGGCGGCATTAACATACAATGCAGTCAGTAGCGCACCTGACGAGAGAAAATTGAACTAGCCCGCCTTCGTCTAACAGACTACGGCGTGGCATCCCCTTCTCTAACGCTTCGCCACAATTGACAAGCCAATCGCGCCATAGCGAAGCGAAGGTGGATGGTGCCCAGAGCCGGGTTCGAACCAGCGACACAGGGATTTTCAATCCCTTGCTCTACCGACTGAGCTATCTGGGCAACAAGTCAAGGCACACTGTCTAGCAACAGTTGAAGGGGGTTTCAAGTAAAGAATTACGTTTTTGCAAAGAAGCAAGATTCTTAGAACCTGTTCATGATCTCGCTAGACCGTTAGCGAAAATGCGTGCTTTTGAGAACCAGCGCGCAGTGTATTCTTCATACATGAGCACTGGAAGCGCAAAAAACATGCATTTGCAGCAAGGTATAGTAGAGAACGTGAGCAGGTTTTTAAGCCACTCCCTCCCGCGCAGGCGGCACAGCAACACCCTCTTCGGTGTATTGATGCAACTTATTGCGTAAGGTGCGGATGGAAATACCAAGGATATTTGCCGCATGGGTGCGGTTGCCAAGGCAATGATCGAGCGTGTTGATGATAAGGTCACGCTCTACATCCGCAACGGTGCGTCCCACAAGATTTGCAAGGTCTTCCTCTAAATTCCCCGTGGGGGTCACTGCTGTGGAAGCAACCGTTTTTTCAATTAACGCAGCAGGGGCGGTGGGCGTGGCTTTTAGCTCGCCCGTGAGCATAATCGCATCGGGTTGAATATCATTGCCAGACGCAAGCAAAACAGCGCGATGCAGCGTATTTTCCAACTCTCGCACGTTACCCCGCCAATGATGCCCCATTAATCTGTCTAATGCCGCTTTCGACAACGGCAACGCGGGCACGCCATTTGCTTTGGCGTATTTCTGAATAAAGTACTCAGCGAGCGGCGGAATGTCGCCTTTTCTATCCTTTAAAGAAGGCAACTCGATGTTAAACACATTCAAGCGATAGAATAAATCCTCGCGGAATTTGCCTTCCCGCACGGCTTGTTCCATATCGCGGTTGCTGGTGGCAATGAGACGAATATCAATTTTAACGGGACTTGTACCACCAACGCGATCAATCTCGCGCTCTTGAATGGCACGCAACAATTTTGCTTGCAGGCGGGGATCCATTTCGGTGATCTCATCCAGCAATAACGTGCCGCCATTCGCTTCTTCAAATTTCCCAACGCGACGCGCCACCGCCCCTGTGAACGCGCCTTTTTCATGCCCAAATAATTCTGATTCAAGCAAGTTTTCAGGAATAGCCGCACAATTTACGGAAACAAATTTTTCGTTGCTCCGCTTGCTTTTGCTGTGAATGAACCGCGAGAGCACTTCTTTCCCCGTGCCTGATTCCCCCGTTACCAAAATGCTGGCATCGCTCGGCGCAACTTGCTCTGCAAGTTTCAGCACTTTGCTCATGACAGGGTCTTTGTGAATCACCGCATGGCTTTCTTGCGCAACCGCTTCTAACACGGCGGCAATTAATTCTGCATCGGGCGGCAAGGGTACATATTCTTTTGCACCCGCTAAAATGGCTTCTGCGGCAACCTCTGCATCCGTGCCTTCAATACCACAGGCAACAACGGGAATATGAATGCGCTCGGCGGCTAAACTTTTGATGAATTTTGCGAGCGGTAGACGCACATCCACCATCACCAAATCAGCCCCCTGCCCTGTTCTGAGCGCATGAAGTGCTGCTTCAATATCGGGAACGTGCAACACCTTTGCCCCACGCGCCACAGCGATTTTCGCTGCCTCGGTAATGTGTCCGTTTAAAATACCTGCTATGAGTAGTCGCATATTCTCTCCTTAGAGAGAGGCTAGAGGCTCGAGGCTCGAGACTCGAGGAGAAAAGAATACCTCGTGCCCCGTGCCTTTTGCCTCGCGCCTCTCTAATTCCCTGTTTTAATAATCTCGGTCATGGTCACGCCCAGACGCTCATCCACAATAACCACTTCGCCGCGTGCAACAAGGCGGTTATTGACGTAAATGTCGATGGGCTCGCCCACTTTTCTGTCCAACTCCACCACCGCGCCGCGTCCTAGCTTTAAAAGCTGATTCACCTGCATGGTTGCTTGCCCCAACACAGCAGAAACTTTGACGGGGATTTCATAGACTGCCTCTAAATCTTGCGCGGTGGCAATTTTTAAATCGTCTTCCGTGGTTTCAACCTGAAACGGCTCTTGGGCTTTTTCTTCTAGTGTTTCAAGATCTAAGTTTTCTGTTTGGTCGCTCATATCATCTCCTCTTTTCTTATTATTTTATTTTTTGTTGGCTTTAGGCTCTGTTACCGCCATTTTCTCTATTGTCTCCCAGACCAAAGCCTGTATTCGCTCCGCACTGCTGTGTTCTCCTGTTATCACTAAATCGCCCGCCTGCAAGTCATCGCGCGGTTCAACCCGAACCACTGCTTCACAACCTTGCTGTTGTAACAGCTTTAGCAACATTTCCTCAAGCCATACTACATCTTCGGGAGGCATCCCCACAAGAAGGCGCACCTCTTGTTGCAAGGCAGGTAAAGTTGCCTGTAGCATGGCGCCGAGTTCCTGATGTTTTGCCGCTGTTACCCAAGTAGGAAACAACGCTTTCGCAATAGCAACGCCCACTGCAACTGTCTGCGCTTGGAAATCTTGCCATTGCGCTGTTTCAAGATTTTGCACGTCGTTAATTTTTTCTAACAATCTTTGTAGAACATCCACCTGCTTTTGTTCAAGACTTGCCTTTGCTTCCGCAATCCCTGTGCTGCGCCCTTCTTCAAAACTCAGTTTTTTAGCAAGTTCCAGCTCTTCCTCTGTGAACGTGGGCGGGGGGGGAGGCAACACTTCTGCCGCCTCTTCTTCCACCCACGATAATTCCGCCGCCAACATCTCTTGCGCTAATGCAGCCTGCATTTTCGGCACAGTTGGCTCATCAAACGAGGTATTGAATTGGAATTTAGTAAACAAGCTCGTCTCCGTCTTTACCATCAGACAAGCTAATCTCGCCTTTATCCGCCAAATCTTTGGCAATACGAATAAGGTAGGTTTGCGCTTCTTCCACGTTTTTGACTTTTACAGGCCCCATGCCTTCCATGTCTTCACGCAAGATTTTTGCCGCCCGTTCTGACATATTACCAAGGAACATTTCGCGCAAGCCTTCCCCTGCCCCTTTGAGTGCAAGGGTGAGTTTGTCTTTATCTGCCACCCGCAGAATCGCCTGAATACCACCTGCATCCAAACGGCTGAGGTCTTCAAAGGTGAACATCAACGCTTTGATTTTTTCTGCCGCTTCCACATCGTTTTCTTCTAGTGCGGCAGTGAAACGCGCTTCGGTGTTTCTGTCAAAGCCGTTGAAGATTTCCGCCATCATTTCGTGCGGATCGCGTCTGTTGGTACGCGCAAGATTGTTCATAAATTCAACGCGTAAGGTTTTTTCAATGTCATTGATAACGTCTTTTTGCACAGATTCCATTTTCAGCATCCGTTGAATAACTTCCATCGCATAGGCTTCAGGCAACATGCCTAAGACACGCGCTGCGTGATCTGCTTTTACTTTTGAAAGGACAACGGCAACGGTTTGGGGATATTCATTCTTCAGGAAGTTAGCCAGCACGTTTTCATTCACGTTCGCCAATTTATCCCACATGGTGCGCCCTGCAGGCCCACGAATTTCATCCATAATTTGGCTGACGCGCCCTTGATCCAGCACTTTTGCCAGCAAGCGTTCTGTGTTCTCAAAACTACCTACCAAGCCACCAGAACCTGAGAATTTCTCTGCAAATTCTAAAAAGAGCTTCTCTACTATTTCCGAATTCACACTGCCAAGGGTTGCCATGGCTTGCGAAATTTCGCGAATTTCCTCATCTTCCATCATGGAAAACAGCTTGCCTGACTGCTCTTCAGACAATGCCAATAAAAGCATGGAGGCTTTTTGGGGGCCTGTTAGCGACGCATAATCGTCTCGTTTTTTTGTTACTATATTACTCATTTTTTATGCCTCTTGGTTCATCCAATTACGGATGATTTGAATTGCTTCATCAGGATGTGTGTCGATAATTTCGCCAATGCGTCTTACGGTGGATGCCTTCATCTGCCCGTCAATACGCTCTAAGCTCAACATTTCTTCAATCTCACTCGGATTAGGCAATGTTGAACCATCCGGCCCTTCTAAAGCGGGAACCAAACCATTCGCCGCAAGAAGTGCGTTACTGTCTTCAACACCGGCCTCAACGGGGGTTGCGGTAAGAAGTTTGTTCATCATGGGGCGAATTACTAGAAGCAATACCATCAGCCCCATCACCGCCATAATCAGCGTTTCAACGATTTTAGCATACTGGGTCATATCCATTTTTTCCCAGAAACTCATTTTTATATCCATGCCCTCGGTAAGCGAGGCAAAACGCATATTCACCACTTCTACAGTGTCACCACGCTTGGCATCAAAGCCAATGGCGGATTTTACCAAGGTCGTGATTTGCTCAATTTCTTTTTGGTCACGCGGCGCATAAACCATCTCAGTTTTGCCGTCTTTTTCCACTTTTGTGTAATTACCATCGAGTAAAATTGCGACAGAGATACGTTTCACTGTGCCTGTTTGCACCACTTCATTTTTCACAACTTTGGAAATTTCGTAGTTTACGGTTTCCTCGGTTCTGTTTTGCTGGCGTTTTGAACTATCCCCTTCATCTTGGGCTTGTCCCTCGGGCAAGTTGTTTTCTACACTGGTATTTTTTTCTTTTTCTGATTCTGAATCAGATTCTTGCACTGTTTGTGTTGAGCGTTCTACCTTGCTTTCAGGGTCAAAAGTTTCAGAGCTTTTGGTAACTTTTCCAAAATCCATTTCTGTTGAAATTTGCGCCCGTGCTTTACCAAAACCCACCACATTTTCTAATAATGTTTCAACCTGTGATTTTAAACGCGTTTCAAACGCGGTGCGTTGCTCTTCGCTATTTTCAAGCGCGATAGATTCTTCACTTTCATTTTCAGTATTTCGCGCAATCAAATTGCCTTTGTCATCGATAATCGCAACCGCTGTTGGTTTTAATTCAGGCACAGCAGAGGAAACAAGTTGTTGAATGGCGGCAATTTGGTTTCTATCAAGTTTCTGCCCACCGATGAGTTGCACAAATACAGAGGCACTGGGCGGTTGTTTATCACGACTGAATAATTCGCGTTGTGGCAACACCAAGTGCACCCGCACGTTACGCACCACATCGATAGAGCCAATGGTGCGCCCTAACTCTCCCTCCAGCGACCGTACCTTGTTAATATTTTGAACGAAATTGCTGGTGCCGAACCCTTCTTTTTTATCGAAGATTTCATAGCCTAAATTACCCCCATGCGGCAGTCCTGATTCTGCCATCCGCAGCCGCACTTTGCCTACCGATTCTGGCGCAACAGAGATGGTTTTGCCGTCTTCTGCCACTCTATAGGGCACTTTCATCACTTCTAGTTGTGAGACAATCTGGTTAACGTCTGAAGGATCGAGCCCCGCATACAGAGTTTGCATTTTTGTCTCGCCCATTTTGACCATCATAAAGCCAAAAATCACGATCATCAGCAACGCTGTGCCGCCTAAAGCAACCAGCTTTCCCGTTCCTAAATTTTTTAAACTTGCTGTTAAATTTTCCACAGGCGTTTTTATGAACAATTCCAACCACAATGGCTGAACTCGTTACTACTCCCTACTCACTCGACGTTTTTTTATGATAAGCAAAAACAATGCCTTGTTAGGAATGCTACTGTTTTTGCTTTTTTATTGCTTGTTAAGAGAGTATAGAACGCTGTTAGTAAACAAACCGTAAACGGATAGGAATTTTTTGCCTAGTAATCTAATCACACCCCCTAAACGCAAAGGCTACAGGAAAATAGCGGATATTCCCCCTACCCTGCTTGCTGCGCTGAATGCAGGAGAAGCAGAAAGTGCAACGCTTATTGAGGGGCTTGCGATTGATTTTAGGGTGTTATTAACTGCCGTTGCGCCGTCTATCCCAGCAGAGGACATCGCGTTGCTCCCTCTTGATTTGGGTATCACCAAGCGCATGGCAGCAGCAGGAGCGTTGTTATTACAACACACAGGCGCGGAAAGCTTTGACACTTGGCGACAGCACCAAAGCGATACGGTGCGCGGCTTTGCTGCCTATCTCCTTGCGGCAATACCTGATCTGTCTTTACAAGAGCGCCTTGAGAAAATTCGTCCACTGGCAGATGATCCGCATTTTGGTGTGCGGGAATGGGCGTGGCTTGCGCTTCGCCCGCATATTGCCGCCGATATTCATCAGGCGATTGCCCTCTTAACCCCATGGGTTTATGATGAAAGCCCGTTTATCCGCCGCTTTGCAGTGGAAAGCACCCGCCCCAAAGGCGTGTGGTGCAAGCATATTAAAGCATTGCGGGAAAACCCACACCTAGGTCTGCCGCTGCTTGAGCCATTGCACGGCGAGACGGTGAAATATGTGAAGGATTCGGTGAGAAATTGGAAAAGGGATGGGGGGATTTAGGCGTTAACGGGTTACTGCTAATTGACGGGCAGCAATAGCGGCGTACAATTCGCTAGCTAAAGCATCTCCATCTCTATAGTCTTGTTCAATTGCAATAATATCTTCTTTGGCTGCTGCAAAAGCCAACTGCTCTTGTGCTGGTTCAATAGCTAAAGCCTCACTTCCTATAACTTCACTTTCTATAACTGCTGAATCGATTGTAGTGCCACTGTAATTTTCTTCTAATGGAATCTCTCTTTTGACCGTTGTGTCTGAATAATTTTTCCGCGTTTGGTTATGCTGCTCTGCCATCATCTTTGTGGCATTACATAATTCAGCAACTCTTGGATCATTGCTTTTAGCAAGTGAATCGAAAACCCCGTTATAAAAAGCATCCGCAGCTTTCTCCTCGTCAATATTACCGTCAACATCTTGCAGCGAAATTAATATGCTTGCTGCTTTTGCAATATCAGACGTGCTTTCTTCTACATAATCATCTGCACTATATCCAAAGTATTCAGGAACATCTGATGTCACAAACGTAGCTTCATTCGCTAAATTGATTGTATAATTCTCTTCAGGCTGATATTCAGCCGCGTCTAATGTCTCATTGTTTAAAGGACTTCCTACTGTTGCGCTTTGTGCTGCTGTTGCGGTAGCAGTATCTTGGAAAGAAGTTTCTGTGGTTTTTTCATCCTGTTCTGCTGGTTCAGGATTAGCATTTGAATACCTAGGCATAACGACTTGCGCAACCGGTTGTTGTTTTGGGAAAATAACTCTTTCCTGACTTCCGTTTTGTTGATTTGGAGCAGGCTGTGGAGAATAACCAGTTGCAAGCTGTTGTCTTTTTCTTGCAACATCAAGTTTCATGCTTTCTAAGGCAAGAGCGGCGGTTGCATTCGCAACAAATTCTTTTTCAGCTTCTTTTCTTGCTGCTTCGGCAGCTTTATCAGCATTTGATTTATTCGCAAACAGACGCAACGCCGCAACAGCTAAAACGGAAAATCCTACAACGGGATTAGCAAGAGCCATCACCCCGACGGTCACCGTCACGGCAGTTACCGCATTGGATTTAGCACTATCCACACTAAGAAAAGAACTCTTTCTCCAAGCCTGATTACCAGCGGCTTGTTGATCTTTTGCTAATTGAGCTTTTTCATCATCGTCTAATACTTTTGCCAACTGCGCCATACCAATTATCCAAATAAATTTTATGTAATGTAATATAACTATATAATATCCTATTCCCATATAATGTCAACCACAAAAGTGATTTTTATCACTCTCATGGAGACACTCTTGTAATACAAAAAAGACTCCACCTTGCAGCAGAGTCTTTTTGTTTTTTAGCGTCTTACCCTACCAAACCTTAACGTTTATGCAGCGGCACATATTTGCGTGGCTTTGGCCCTGTGTAAAGCTGACGCGGACGGCCAATACGTTGATTCGGGTCTTCAATCATCTCTTTCCACTGCGCTGTCCAACCCACTGTTCTTGCCAGTGCAAACAACACAGTAAACATGGAGGTGGGGAAACCCATCGCGCGGAGAATAATCCCAGAATAGAAATCCACATTCGGATAGAGTTTTTTCTCTACGAAGTACGGATCTTCCAGCGCAATCCGCTCTAATTCCATCGCAAGTTCCAATAACGGCTCATCACGAATACCCAATGTATCCAACACCTCGTGGCAGGTTTTACGCATCACGGCAGCACGGGGATCATAATTTTTGTAAACACGATGCCCGAAGCCCATCAAACGGAAGCCGTCATTTTTATCTTTGGCGCGTTTTACAAACTCAGGAATGCGGTCTTTATGCCCAATTTCTGCAAGCATTTTTAATACAGCTTCATTCGCGCCGCCATGTGCTGGTCCCCAAAGAGACGCAATCCCTGCGGCGATGCACGCGAATGGGTTAGCCCCAGAAGACCCCGCCAAACGCACGGTGCTGGTAGACGCATTTTGTTCATGGTCAGCATGCAGAATGAAAATTTTATCCATGGCTTTTGCCAGCACAGGATTCATTTTGTATTCTTCACATGGCACACCAAATGTCATGTAAAGGAAGTTTTCTGCGTATTTTAGGTCATTTTTGGGATACAAAAACGGCTGCCCCACAGAATATTTATACGCCATTGCTGCAATGGTCGGCATTTTTGCGAGTAACCGATGCGAGGCAATTTCGCGTTGTTTAGGATCATTAATATCCAAGCTATCATGGTAAAACGCTGACAATGCGCCCACCACACCGCACAACACCGCCATGGGGTGTGCATCGCGGCGGAAACCACGGAAAAAGTTAATAAGTTGCTCATGCACCATAGAATGCATAGTGATGGAGTGCGTGAAGGAAGCCTTCTCTTTTTGTGTTGGCAATTCGCCATGCAACAGCAAGTAACACACTTCCATAAAATCGCTGTGTTCCGCTAATTCTTCAATGGCATAACCACGGTGCGAGAGAATGCCCTGATCCCCGTCAATATAGGTCAGTCCTGATTCACAGCTACCTGTTGAGCCAAATCCGGGATCGTAGGTAAAATACCCTGTTTCACCATACAATCTACGAATGTCAATAACATCAGGACCTTGCGTCCCCTGTAGCAAGGGAAACTCAACCTGTTTGCCAGATTGATTGTCAATGATCGTAACTGAATGCGGTTTGCTTTCATTTGCAGCATTAGGGTGTGCTTTTGACATTATGTGCGCTCTCCTGATTAGGGTATTTTTTTCATTACTAGAGTAAAAAAATAAATATTTTCTAAACGAGAATACGCCGAACAGCAGAATAATCAAGAGAGACGCATAAATTTTATTGCACTGCAGCATTTTTGTCATGCAAGAGGGTACTTACCCGAAACAACGTCTCGGCTTTGCCTAGTATCGCCATAATCTCAAACACGCTAGGCGATGCCGTATCGCCCGTAAGCGCAAGGCGTAACGGCATCATTACCGCGCCTAACTTCAGCCTGTGGGTGTCAGCGAACACTTTAAGGGTGTGTTCTAGTGTTTCTTTTGTCCAAGGGCTAATCTGTGTTAGCGGCTGTTGTAGGGCAGTAAGTTGCTGTTTTACCTCGGCTGTCCAAGCGGCCTTGCCTTTTTCTGTCAACGCAAATGGCGGCATGCCTGCATAAATCCCCGCCATATCCGCAAGCTCCCGCATGGTTTTAGCACGTTCTTGCAGCGCAGGGAGGCCTTGACGCAGCCAATGCTCCTGCTCACCACTCAGTCCATGATATTTCTCCACTAAAAACGGCTCAAGCAGGGCATAGAGTTCTTGAGTGGGCTTTTCTTTAATGTAATGCGCGTTGAGCGCGGTAAGTTTCGCCATATCAAAGCGGGAGGCGGCTTTGCCGATTTTCTCTAATGAAAACCACTCAATCGCTTGTTCACGACTGATAATCTCCGCATCGCCATGCCCCCAACCAAGACGGAGCAAATAATTACAAATCGCCTCAGGGAGAAAACCCATCTGGTGATACGACTCAACGCCCAATGCGCCGTGGCGTTTCGAGAGTTTTGCGCCGTCTGCCCCATGAATCAGCGGAATGTGGGCAAACACAGGAATATCCCACGCCATCGCCTGAAAGAGATAATATTGGCGAAAGGCATTATTGAGATGGTCATCGCCGCGAATGATATGTGTAATGCCCATATCATGATCATCCACCACGACGGAAAGCATATAGGTGGGGCTGCCATCAGACCGCAACAACACAAAGTCATCAAGCTGTGTATTGGCAACGGTGACGCGGCCTTGCACCGCATCCTCAATCACGGTTTCGCCCTCCAGCGGCATTTTCAGGCGAATAACAGGCGGCATGCCTTGGGGCGTTGCCTGTTGCGGCTCACGCCAGCGGCGATCATAAAAGGTGGTGCGTCCCTCTGCTTGCGCGGTGCGGCGCATTTCTTCGAGTTCTTCAGGGGTGGCATAGCACTTATAGGCGCGCCCCTTTTCGAGGAGTTCTAAGGCAACCTGCTGATGCCGCGCAGCGCGAGACGACTGCAACACTGGCTCTTCATCCCAATCAAGCCCCAACCATGCTAAGCCATGATAAATCGCATCCACTGCTTCTTGGGTGGAGCGTGCCTTGTCGGTATCCTCAATCCGCAACAACGCCTTACCGCCATGATGCCGCGCAAACAGCCATGAAAATAGGGCTGTGCGGGCACTGCCAATATGCAGGTAGCCAGTGGGAGAAGGGGCAAAACGGGTGCGGATGGTCATATATGCTCTTAGTTTATAGGCGCAAAGCTATACACATTTTCTTTTATCAGCACAAAAACAATTGCCCACACCACGAGAGAAATAAGCGCGGTAATCAGCATTTTTTTGCCAATACGCGGCGTGATGGGCGCACTAGATGCATGTCCTTGCTCTGTGTTTTCCGCCACACGCACGCCCCACGGCAACACCATGAAGAGAACAGCGAGGAAAATAGTCGCATAGAGCGCGATGGCAGACATAGGGTTCATTTTTATTCTTCCTGTTAACGCCTCTTTAAGAAAATTGGCGCATTATCAACTTATAGTTTTTTATTTTTATAGTTATATTTATTTTCAAGGAATCATGATGTTTAACTTTATCACGGTTAGTTTATTTGTAGCGGTGCTTGCCACCTCTTTCAACCCGCAAATGTTTCAAAGTTTTTTGCTCAAAAAACAGCCCGCTCCCGCAACTATTGAGAAAATTGGCAAAAAGGCAGATGTCTCTGCTGAGAACGGCATGATTAACGCCGCAGCAGCATTGGCATCCAACAATGATATGGTTAAAATGGTGATACTCAGCTCTGCAAAAGAACTGAGACAGCGGCACACAAAAGACTAGGGAGAGCAGCCATGCGCTTCATCCTTATGCTCACGATTCTATTTTCAGGAGCAGTCTCCTTTGCAGCAAGCAGACCGTGTGTTGAGGTTACCCCTGCAGACTATCAAGCAGGGGTGGCAGCAGACGGCAGCCCCGTTGTGTCTGCTGATTTGCCAAATGACAATGCCCTGCCACTGCCTGAAAACGTGGATATTTCAATTATCAAAACAGGGGCAGAATTGGGAATTGACAGTGCGCCGAATGCGGAAGCCGTGATGGGCACCGTCACGGTGAATACCAACAACAATCAGGTTTCTTGGAATGGTAAACCGTTGCCAAAAGACCCCACTGCAATACCCGCACAAGAAATTCTTTGTAATCCATAGACAGAACAGGCAAAAGAGCCTACAAAAACAGCCGTTATAAATCTATATCGGTTGTCCCCATGAAACTCTCCACCGCCTATATCCCCGTCCTCAAAGAAACCCCTAGTGAAGCGCAGATTGTCTCGCATCAGTTGATGTTGCGGGCGGGACTGATTCGCCAACTGGGCGCAGGCATGTATACATGGCTGCCGCTGGGGCTGAAAGTCCTGCAAAATATCAGTAATGTTATTCGCCGTGAGATGGATGCTGCAGGTTCACAAGAAATTCTGATGTCGACGCTACAACCTGCCGAACTATGGCAAAAAAGCGGGCGCTATGAAAGCTATGGCAAGGAAATGTTGCGCTTTAAGGACAGGCACGAGCGCGAGATGCTCTATGGCCCCACCAACGAAGAAGTGGTAACCGATTTATTCCACCAAACGGTGAAAAGCTACAAAGCATTGCCGCAACTATGGTATCAAATTCAGTGGAAATTCCGCGATGAAATCCGCCCCCGTTTTGGCGTGATGCGCGGCCGTGAATTCCTGATGAAAGATGGGTATTCTTTTGATTTGGATTATGAGCGTGCGCGGAAAACCTACGAGACGATGTTCACCACCTACCTCCGTATTTTTAAAGCATTGGGCGTAAATGCTGTCCCTGTTAAAGCGGATTCAGGCCCCATTGGCGGGGATTTAACCCACGAATTTCATATCCTTGCGGATACGGGCGAAAGTGCGCTCTATTATGATGCCGCGTTTGAGGATATTGACCCTGCAACATTAACGCTGGCGCAAGCACAGAGTCTCTATGCGATGGCGGATGAAATGCATATCCCCGAAAATTGCCCTGTGCCACCTGAACGCCTGAAAACACGGCGCGGCATTGAAGTGGGGCATATTTTCTATTTCGCGACGAAGTATTCCGAAAAGTTGGAAGCGGTGGTAACGGGGGAAGACGGGCAACCTGTCACGACCCATATGGGTGCATATGGCATCGGGGTGTCCCGCTTGGTGGGCGCGATTATCGAAGCGTCTCACGATAAAGACGGTATCATTTGGCCTGCCGCTGTTGCGCCGTTTCAAATCGGACTCGTCAACCTGAAAGCCACCGATGCGCAATGCACCAAGGTTGCCGATGAACTCTATGCCAGCCTCACCGCACAAGGCATCACTGTTTTGTATGATGACAAAGACGACCGTGTGGGCGCAAAACTTGCGACGATGGATTTGCTCGGGTTGCCGTGGCAAGTGCTCGTGGGGCAGAAGAGCCTAGAAAATGGGCAAATTGAGCTGAAAAATCGCAAAACGGGCGAAAAGAGTTTTGTGCCCCTCAGCAATGCAACGGCAGAAATACAACATCTTTTAAACTTAAAACTGTAATAACAACAGGACTTACGCGAAACGTCAAAAACGTACCGAGTGCGTCATTCCCGTGAAAACGGGAATCCACTCTTTTCAAAGACTTGTGGATCCCCTCTTTCGAGGGGATGACACGCGGAGTAATCGTTTCGCGTAAGTCATGAACAAGAAAAATATTTACTTTTATCTTGTCTGTGATACAAAAGTACAATAAAGGTTTTTTATGCGCACTCTCTTACAAAAATTCATCCGTGAAAACAGCGGTGCAACAGCCATTGAATATGGGCTATTGGCAGCGTTTATTTTTTTAGCGATTGTTGTTTCCGTTCAGGCACTAGGTACAAAAGTGAGTAGCACCTATAGCAACGTTGCTGACAATGTAAGTAGTGTAATGTAAAAAATGCCAACCCTAGAGTACACCATCACGGGTAACTCCACCGAACTCTTAGAAGTGATGATCCGCCCTGGGCAAGATATGCAAGTGCAAACGGGCGCGATGATTTACATGAGCGACGGCATTATCATGCGGACGAACCTTGGTGGGGGCATTTTCAAAGGCATAAAACGTCGCCTTGCGGGAGAAAGCTTTCTTATCACCACGTTTGAAAATGCGCATTATGAGAAAGCCGCTATCGGTGTGGGTGCCTACTATCCAGGGCAAATAGTCCCTGTGGATCTGTCTAAATACCGTGGTAATTTTTACAGCCAACAACGCTGCTTCTTGTGCGCTGAAACAAACGTGGACATTAGCATTGGCTTTGTGAAACGCGTTGGCGCGGGTATTTTTGGCGGCGAAGGATTCGTGCTGCAAAAACTTTCAGGCGGCGGATTGGCTTTTTTACAGGCGGGCGGCTCTATGATTCAAAAAGAGCTATTACCGGGAGAAACCCTCCGCATTGATACAGGCTGTTTGCTCGGATTTTCAGGCACTGTTGATTATGACATCAGCCTTGTTTCAGGCATTATGAACCCGCTGTTTGGGAAAGAAGGCTTTTTCCTTGCAAGCCTCACAGGGCCGGGGGTTGTGTATATGCAAAGCCTCCCCTTCGCGCGCCTTGCAGAGAATCTTGCGCGCGCCATTTTGCAGTTACCACGGCGAGCTTTTAAATAAGTTCCGTTCCGTAAAAATTTTTTGCATCTATTGCAACACACACCGCACTGTCGTCCCCTGCCCCACGGCAGACTCAAGCGTCAACGTCCCGCCGTGCAACACAACGATTTCCTGCACTAACGCCAACCCCAACCCCGTACCAGCGGCACGTCCCGTGGTGGTAAGCATACTCTTACCACGCTCAAACTTTGCAAAAATACGCTCCTGATCCTCTGTTGGAATACCCACGCCCGTATCTTTTACCGTAATTTCTACCCCTTGAGTAAGCGGCACAAAGGAGACTGCAACCCCCCCCCCTTGGGGTGTATATTGCACCGCGTTTTGCACCAGATTTTTCACCACTTGCTTCAACCGTTTGGCATCCACAACACAAGAAATGTCTTTTGTTAAACCTGTTACCGTGAACGCAACGCCTTTATCTGTCGCACTTTGTTTGAAGGTTGCCAACACCTCTGCTAGCACTTTTTTGATGTCGCAGGGCTCTTTGGTAAGTGTGACATACCCCGCTTCAATCGCCGCCAAATCAATCACATCGTCAATCAAGTGCTTCAAATGATGCGCGGACGATAAAATATCCGCCATGTATTCCTGTTGCTTGGGGTTTAACGCCCCCACCATGCCTGTTTGCACCATCTCGGCAAACCCCATAATGGCATTTAAGGGTGTGCGTAGTTCATATGAAACATGGGCGATAAATTGGCTTTTTAAACGCTCTGCCTTCTCTAGGGCTTGATTGCGTTCAATCAACGCTGTTTCGACATTTGTTGTTGCTGTGACATCCACAAAACTCAGCATGGTGCTGCCATCGGGCAAGGGCATCACCGTGTAATCAATTATGCTGCCGTCCGTCCGCTTCAAACGCCCATTGCGGACTTTTCGCTCTTGTAAGACACTCAGCAATCGCCGCTTAACTTTTCCCCAATACGGTGTCGTATTGGCTGCTTTGACAAATAACGGCTGGATGCGTTCTAGCACCTCGCCCATAGACAGTGCAGGTGTTGCGGTTAAATCTTCCAGCGGAATCAGCCACATTGTGCTTGCAGCAGGGTTGGTGAGACGCAATTTTCCATTGCTGCTAAACACCGCAATCCCCTCGAATAAATTATCCAAAGTTGCCTGTTGCACGGCATGGAGTGTTTTATAATTCCGCTCTAATGCAAGTCTGTCCGTTACATTTTCATAACTAAACATGAGCCCGCCCAACGGGTTGGGAACAATCATCAGCTTAAGCGTGCGCTCATCGGGCAGGTGCAGCAATTCTTGTTTTGGTTCTAACAAGCGATGGAACATATCGCTTTGCGCTTTTTTGAACGATTGGAAATCTGCTTGTTCAGGAATACGGCGGGTCTCACGCAGTTTTTCCAGCACCTCGCCAAACGTCGGCTCGCTACTTAAATATTCTTCTTCCAACTGCCACAGGGCTGCAAACGCCGCGTTATAAAACGTGAGGCGTTTGTCGTTGCCATACACCGCAATCGCCGTGCCGAGATATTCCAAAACATCATGGTGGGCGGAAATATGGCGTTCAAGCTCTGTTTGCGCGTTTTCCATGCCTGTATAATCAATGGCATAACCCACCACTGCTTGCCCGCCAATAACAGGAATTTCACTGAATTCATAAAACAATCGCTTGCCCTTCACCACAACGTGATGGCTTTCTGATTGCAATACGTCTGTTTTAAGGGCACGCGCTGCTAGAGCCTTGCCCTCCTCTCCAATAACGCTTGCGCCCAGTTCAAGATTGTTTTGCAAGACGTCTTGGGTTGTTAAATCGAGGGCATCTGCATATGCCGCATTGCAATACACAATCTGCAAATTTTTATCGCGCACCCACGCAGGATAGGGCAACTTATCGACCAAAAACCGCAAGTAATGTAAGTCTTTGTCGCTGGCTTTCCGCAAGCCTTCAGGGGGGGCTGAAGGGGTGTGTTGTGTGCGCGATTTAAGCCAAGGGAGCATCATGGTTGTTTAGAATTATTTTTATGGTGCAAGCGTTCGGTTTGCTGGCGATAAGAAACTAAGACTTGGTGCATCATGGATTGATAGCCCTTAGCCCCACTCGCTTTATTTTCAGTTGCCGCTGCTTGTTTAAACCATGCCAGCAATTCTTTATCAACCCGAAACGAAATTTGTGTCTTGCGTTTTGGTGTAATCACCCGCGCATTTTCCCAAAAGTCTTCGGGAAGGTCGCTGTCGTCAATATCCTCGTTGCGGATGCTATCAACTTTTGCCCAGTCGGTAAGATTTTCACCTCTCGCATACATGTCTCTAAGCTGTTGACTCGTGTAACTAACAATCTGCTCGTTATTCACTTCTGTGTGTTGTTGCGTCATAATACAGCCTCGTTTCTTTGGGGTGTTTTGCCTTACGATACGAAATTATCCACACACATTCATTACGCAAAACATACACTAATACCATCAATCGCCCAGCAACAGGTGCAATATCCACCAAGCGGTTTTCATTGTTTCGAATTATCTCTAAAGTAATTTTCTCTTGGTTCTCATAAACACGCCACGCCTCTGCAAAATTTACTCCATGCTTTTGCATGTTGCTCACTGCTTTGCTGGAATGCCAATCATACCGTACCATAAAAAACTACGAATGTATATACAAAAAAGGCGCCAAGAAGCTTCTCTCTCCCTGCCGCCTTCTGCCTCCCTACTCTCGCCTAATCCTAGTATCTGTAGTGCGCAGGTTTGTAGTCCCCTTCGCCATCAATCCCTAGATAATCAGCTTGTTTTTTGGAAAGTTTCGTCAGCTTCACACCCAACTTATCAAGGTGTAATGCCGCTACTTTTTCATCCAAACGCTTAGGCAATACATAAACACCCACGGGGTACGCCGCTGTGTTTGTCCACAATTCAATTTGCGCCAATACCTGATTGGTGAACGACGCACTCATCACAAAGCTCGGGTGTCCTGTGCCACAGCCAAGGTTCACAAGGCGACCTTTCGCCAGCACCAGCAAGCGTTTTCCATCAGGGAAAATTACTTCATCCACTTGGGGTTTCACTTCATCCCACTTGAGATTACGCAACGCATCAATCTGAATTTCGCTATCAAAGTGCCCGATGTTACACACAATCGCACGGTCTTTCATCTCGCGCATATGGTCAAGCGTAATCACATCCACGTTGCCTGTGGCGGTCACGAAAATATCGCCAATGGGTGCTGCCTCTTCCATGGTGACAACCTGATAGCCTTCCATTGCGGCTTGGAGCGCACAAATAGGGTCAATTTCAGTCACAAGAACCCGTGCACCTTGGCTTCTAAGGCTGGCAGCAGAGCCTTTGCCCACATCGCCAAATCCTGCCACAACGGCTATTTTCCCCGCCATCATCACATCGGTGGCGCGCTTGATGCTGTCTACCAAACTTTCGCGGCAACCATAGAGGTTGTCAAATTTAGACTTAGTTACAGAATCATTCACGTTAATAGCTGGGATTTTCAGTGTACCCGCCTTGAACATTTCATAGAGGCGGTGCACCCCTGTGGTGGTTTCTTCCGAAACGCCCTTGATGTCTTGAAGTAACTGATGGTGTTTACGGTGAACAATAAGTGTTAAATCGCCGCCATCATCGAGAATCATGTTCGGTGTCCAGCCATTCTCACCGAAAATGGTTTTCTCAATGCACCATTCATATTCTTCTTCTGTCTCGCCTTTCCAAGCGAACACAGGCACGCCCGTTGCGGCAATCGCTGCCGCTGCATGGTCTTGGGTGGAGAAAATGTTACACGAACTCCAACGCACATCCGCGCCCAACGCGGTGAGTGTTTCAATCAGCACCGCCGTTTGAATGGTCATATGCAGGCAGCCTGCAATGCGTGCGCCTTTGAGCGGCTTGCTCTTGCCATATTCAGCGCGTAATGCCATAAGGCCGGGCATTTCGCCTTCGGCAATAGCAATTTCCTTGCGTCCCCACGTGGCAAGGGAAATATCGGCCACTTTATAATCGGTGAAAGCGTTTTTCGCGGCGGTTGCTGTACTCATTTTTTGTTCCTTAATGTTGGTTCAGTCGATATATAGAGACAGGGATGCTGGTTGCAAAGGAATTTTCCAATTTTGCTTGTGTTTTGCAATAAAAGGATGTACATTAATTCCCATGCATAATGCTATTGACCCTGACGATGCACCAGAATTGGATGAAGAATGGTTCCGAACAGCCGCCATTCACGAGAATGGACGCTTAATACGGGCGGGACGACCCAAGGGGAGTGGGTCAAAAACTGCCATCAAAATTCGATTTGACACAGATATTGTGACGGCATTCCGCGCCTCAGGCAAAGGCTGGCAAACACGCATGAATGATGCTATCAGGGAGTGGGTACGCGCCCATCCGTTTGCTTAATGTGTCTTGACAAAATAACATATAAGTTATAAAGTGCAATCATGGAATGGACGGTAGAGACACTCAATACATCGGTGGATCAGGAGCTTGAAGCATTGCCAGTAGATATGCAGGCAAAACTACACTGGATAGGAGAACTCATAAAAACAAGAGGTCTTGAGCGTGTTGGCGAGCCATATGTCAAACACATACAAGATGCGTTGTGGGAGATGCGCTTAAAAGGACGGGATGGTATTTCCCGCGCCTTTTATGCCTTTTATGTTGTAGCAAAACCTAAACGCGTTGTGATTGTACGTGCCTTTATCAAAAAGACCCAAAAAACACCCCCCAAAGAAATAAAACTTGCTCTAAAACGTGCAAAGGAAATTGACGAATGACAACGCTAGACACTCTTCATGAAAAATGGATGAAAAATCCTGCATATGCCGCAGAACACGGGGCACTCGAGGCGGAATTTAAAATCGCCGCAGCGGTCATTGATGCGCGCACCAAGGCAGGACTCACCCAACAACAACTTGCCCAACGCATGGAAACAAAACAGGCGTTTGTGGCGCGTTTAGAGGGCGGCAATCAAAACACCACGATCAAAACTTTAGAGCGACTCGCAACGGCAACAGGCCTCAAGCTTACCATTGCCTTTGAACCCGCTTCTCCACTTATGCAGACACATTAAACCCCATGCCCTTCTACAAATCCATGAGTTTTTGGACAAACACCCTCGCGCTTGTTGCGATTGCGCTCGGCTATGCGGGTGCGCCCTATATGGGAGAGAAAGCAAGCCACATTGTTCACACCATGGGAATTTTTGCTTTTTCAGGCAGTATTACCAACTGGCTTGCGATTTATATGATGTTCGAGAAAGTGCCTTTCCTCTATGGCTCTGGCGTTATTCCCGCCCGTTTCGAGGATTTTAAAAGCGGCATCAAGCAGATGCTCATGCAGCAATTTTTCCGTAAGGATATTATTGAGAAATTCCTGCAAAAAACCGTTTCGCCTGAAGAAATATTAGCACAAAAAATTGACACGCTTAAAGACGGCATCGATCTTGATAAGATTTATCAAGGGTTGGTAGAGGCAATCCTCAGCTCCTCGTTCGGCAAAATGCTCGGCATGTTTGGAGGTGAGGCAGCTCTCACCCCACTCAAAGAACCCATCAAACAAAAGCTCGCTGAGATTATCACCCAATCAATTGATGATTTAAAACAACATTCGCTTAAAAACAATAATAATAGTGGACAGCTATTAACAGGGATGCTAGAAGAGTCTATCGCGCATATCGTTGATCAGCGTCTTGCCGAGCTAACGCCCAAAATGGTGAAAGATATTATTCACGACATGATCGCCCAGCATCTTGGCTGGTTGGTTGTGTGGGGTGGGGTGTTTGGCGCGGTAATTGGATTGGTGAGCGCGATATTGTAAGCCCTGTCTTTGTAAGCGCTCCCTATGGAACAGAATTTTTTGAAGATTACCCAGTCTATTCTTGATCTGCACAAAGGATTCTGTCGTGATGTCAAATTATGGGTAGAACTGTTAGTTGATGGCTTTGTTGCACAAATAAACAGGAGCGTTAAAAGCCGCCGAAGGCAAGGGATAAGGAGGCAGTCAGGCAGCGATTTTATAGGTGTCTGGCATGCCCAATCTGGTCATGGTGTTGAGAGCCTTGATAATGAGCGCTGATTCTTGTTGC
>CANGXP010000027.1 GCA_947457935.1 Alphaproteobacteria bacterium
ATATTGGCTGCCTCCAATTCCGACTACTCTTTTCACTGCACGGTGTTTGTGAAAAGAAAGTCTCATTGGCTTACGGTTGAAAACAGCGTTGCTGTTTTGCAATCCGCGCTCCTCGTAATCCGACAAAAATTCCGCCTGCTATTTCCTAAAATTTTTTAGATGACTGGTTCTTATACTTACAATCTCCAATAGCATGAGTTGAGATTTTATTTGCATATGGAAATGCTGCTGTTGCGGGTGCTTTAAGATTACGTTTCACAAATTCTTGACTCATAACATAAGCCATAATTTCGTTTTTTTTTGCTCGAAACCTGTTCATAATGTTTAATGCCAGCAGAAAAGCCAGCACCAGTCCCATGTGCGGCAATGGCAGAGGAATACCTAACCCCCACTCAACCAGGGCAATCATGGTCATCTGCCCCAGAATTGCCACCCAGCGCAGCAAGCGCAAGAGATTCAGGTTCTTGCGGTTGGCATCTTCGAGTTTAAGCTATCGTTCAATCATTCACCGCTTTGCGTTGCCAGAACTTATAAATGCGCTCTGTGTTGCCAGCAACAGGCGCTGACGTGCCTGTTTCCCTGTATTCATGCTTTACGATACTGGATACTTCCGCGATGCGATCAGCCGCCAGTTCAATCCGAATGCGCCGCATACAGTCAATCAAGCCTTCAATCATCACGTCTTCGTTGATGGGTAGCGGTTTCTCGGCGCCTTCCTGCTCTTGCATTTCTTCAAAGCTGATCAGCAGGGTATGGCAGATTTTACTGAGCCCATGTCGATGGGAAAAATACTCTAGATACTGGGTTGCCTTTGGGATCCCCAATAATAGACAGGAACGGAAAACGTCACCCTATGTTGAGTTAATTCTGATATATCGTTTTTTGCTATGACAATTTTGTTAATCCCAGCAGTGCGATTTTCCTCAACACTTACTGATATTTCAAATTCTATAATGCTTGGCTCATGTAATTTTCGTTCCACATCGCCAAATTTTACAGTATGAGGAGCTATCAGGTAATCCCTATTTTTACCTGACTTTCTCACCCCTTCTATTACTTGAATCAATGTTTCTTCTATAAAATCTGACAACAACATTAATCCAACTTTCTTTTATTTTTCATGTGTACACGAACGGTATAAAATAAAGCTTGATAGTCTATCCTTTATACATGACGAACCTGAGTGCCATTTGCAGCCCTGTACAGGTATTTATGCAACTAACTATAGTCATCAATATAGTCATCAAAAGGTGGCACAAGTTATCGCGTTCAGAACGCTAAACTGGCATACGAAAGTCTGAAGCTGTTGTCGCTGCATAGGATGTTGAACACAAGGCGCGAAAACAGCTCCCGCAGCGTTTCACGCGGGCTGGTAAAACGGTGGCGGATGATTTCCGCAAAGTCCTGATAGCTGGCATACCGCGCGGTCATTTCCTGAAGCCCCAGCAGGGTTAATGCCGAGAGGATAAAGCGGCGCTGCCACAGGCCGCCCATATGTACACGGTCAAAGCGTTCAATCAGCAGCACATCCTTACCAGCAGCGCGGGTTAAGGCAACGGGGGCAACATCAAGACCGCACCGTGCCGCAAGGCGCATGGCAACAAATTCGGCTTTAATCACATTATAGATGTCGGTGGTAGAGGAAAACTTGGCGATATATTTTTTGCCGTCCCCGTCAATCAGGGTTTTGGGACGCGCACCGCCGATAGAACTGCCGTGGTGCAGCGCTTGATCAAGTTCTGCCGTTAAGGGAATGCCTTGCTCAACACGGGTGGCGGAATGCACCAGTTCTTCGAGCGTTGCGCCAGCGGACAGGCGCGGCACATAGACGGTGCTTGATATTTGAAAATCCAGTGCCCCGATACGATCCGAACCTGATTCCAGCAGATAGGTTATCTCATCCAGCGTGGCCGTATCGCTATGGCTGCCCTTAAGCCCCAACAGTTTGTTCAATATGACCCGTCGCCCCCATGCATCGGGCGCACTGTCGCGCAAGCAGCCGGGCAGTTCTTCTGTGCCTACGTCCTGTGTGCCAGCCCGCAACGGCAGTTCCGAATCATACAGGGCAATGGCGTTGCCGCGTTCCAGATAGCTTTGCCCATAGGTGAACAGAGTGCGCCCCTCTGTATATGTCAATTTTCCAACCACCACGGGGGCGGTTTCTGTGGGCAACCAGATCCAGACAAAACATTCGCGTTCCGATTGGGGGCGTTCAGAAATTGTCATCAACCGCAATCCGTTTTTTGCGCACGTCTTTGGGCAACAGCGCAAGGCGTTGCTGCAGGTGCCCATGGTGCAAGGTTAGCGTATCTTGATCAGCATGAAACAGGGGAACGCCCAAAATAGTGGCCACTTCAAAAACAGCACCGATAGAGCAACCTGCATCTCCCTGTTCAATCCTCTGTAACAGCCCCCGCGAAATACCCGCCCGTTCGGCCAGCTCCTGCGTCCGCATGCCTTTTTCACGGCGTGCAACCTTAATCGTATCCGCAAGCAGGGCGAGTGCCTCGATCGTCATCCGCGCATAGGGCTTGGCATTGTTTTTAGGCATGAGATTTTTTTGCTCTTAAAATAGGGCGTAAAATACTTACAAGACCTATTTATAGAGCAAGAATTTTGAAAAGTCAACGTTATAAAAAGATCCTGATGGGGCGGTTGTTATTTCACTGCCAAAGTCGGTGCATTTGCCCAAGCGAAACCCAGAGGAGTTTTATTTTTGACCACGCCTCGCACCACCTATGCCTAAATCACCCTTGGCAGCGATACCGTTCCGGCTGGACGGCTGGATATGGTGCGGGAAGCCACCGCCTTATAGGCGGTGGAGTGTTCACTCAAAAAGATTAGTCGGAAACTCGCTAGGCGGACGGCGAAAATGGCGGATTTTTGAGAAACGGAAGGATAAGTGTACTTAACGTACATGCGAACCGTATCGCAGAAAAACGCCATTTGCAGCACCGTATAGTAGAGTTTCGGGCTAAGCTCTAAAGGATGGAGAAAACTTATTTCATCGAGCTAAGACCAAACAAGTTACCCTCAGTGTCTTCACACAAAGTCACCCAACCGAAATCCCCTATAGAGAACTTAGGGCGTACCACCTTGCCGCCCGAAGTAACAATGCGTGATTCTTCTTTCGCGCAATCTTCCACACTGAAATAAACCAACGTGCCGCCCGCACCTGGACGGGCATAGTTAGACTTTACCAAGGCACCGCCAGCACCATAGACACTCATGTCTGTAGAAAAACTCATCATTTGGGTTTCTCCCGTTGGGTCGCCTATAGGCTCTAGTTTGAGTTGCAGCACATTCTCGTAAAAAGTCACCGCTCTATTCATGTCATTAACATAAATATCAAACCATCCGATTGCATTTACTTTTGGCATATAGCCTCCTTTGTTGATGAATAAGCCCCCATTTTAATAATCTTTCAGTTACTTGTATTGTATAAATCAGACATCAAACATCTCTATAAATTTCGCAGGGGTGTAGCCAGTGACTTTTCGAAATGAATGGATGTAGTGCGACTGATCCGCATATAAGTCCAAATAGTGCTGCTTAAATGATTGCTGAATACGCAAGACCTTGAGCAAATCATGTGGGGAAAAGCCCGTTGTTTGTTTGAGTGTGCGCTGGAGTTGGCGAGGAGAAATACATGCAACGGCTGCCATGTCTGCAACGGTACGAATATCATCTAGCTTAGCCAAGATTCTTTCCGTTACAGGATTGCTAACCACCAATTTCACATCAATAAACCGCTGCACCAACGCTGACATGATAATCTGCATCTCGGAGAAATCACATAAAGCAAGATCCCTACATGTGGCAACCAAAGGCAACTCTCCCGCATAAGGAGAACCGACAAATTGATCGGCGATTTCTTGTGAATTTCCATGCCACACGCCTGGCAAGAATTGTATGCCCACATAGTGAAACGACTTTCCAAGATTAAGCATCTCATATTTTGTACGCAATGCTGTAATGCCCGCAATGTCGGTGTCCACTAGGTTAAACAAGATGTTCACGCAGGCATCAGGCATAGCGTGAAGCAGAAAATCATCTGCAAGAAGGTGTTCTGTTTTGAGTTCCCAATAGCAATGCACCAAGTCAGATAAATAAATGGGTGGCTTATCAAGCTTGTAACGAACAAAGTTTACTGTTTTTTCAACGCCATCTTGAATCGGGTCGTACATATAATTTTCCCAGAAATAAATTACTCCCTAACGAAAACAGCTATAAGAAAAGGCAATACGTACTATTGTACATAAGCAATTCTAAGGGCAGTTTGCAAGCATGAGTAACTTTTTTGCTTTTCGCGACACATTATGCCAAAAAGTGACGCGATAACCGTTTTCACGACAAAAAACTGTCGCGATTCGTGTTCTTCCATTTCTCAAACGCCGCTGCCTGAATCCGATACCGCGCCAAGACCCCCTCGTGCAGCCGCTTCAAATCATCAAGCACCATATCCGTGAACGCAGCCCGATGCTCTTCTGGTAGGGCTTCCGCCGCCTGCTCAATCAGCATGAGGGGTTTGCTGATATTTTCCGTAACAATCTGGTGGATGAGGGTGTGGAGCGGTACGCGGTATTTCAGGCGCAGCGGGTCAGGCGGGGTTAAGGTTTTGCGCACCGCAAGATATTCCTGCACCGACCGCTCATACGCCCAAACAAACACATCGCGTAAGATTTCAACGCGATTCAGTTCATACACCGCCAGATACCCATCAATATAGGCTCGCTCTGGCACATCCAGAAAGGTGAGCGGGCAGAGATTATGGCGCAGTAGCGGTATATTCGCTGAAAGCCGCGATACGCGCTTATTCACATCCTCAAACGGTTGCAGATAGGGAATTTGCACCATTAGGAAGAATGCCTGCTCAAACGGATCTTTAATCGCGCCCGCTTTTTCCAAAATCTCACGGAAGGCTTCCTCAATCACCTGCGGCAGGGCATGGGGTTTATAAACCGAACCACCAATATCCACGGGCCTGCTGCGCAGCCGCCCCGAAGCCGATGGATCCAGCATCAGCCCTTCTGAAAGCAAGCCGTGCAGGTTTAAAAAGGTATGCAGATTAAAACGGGTATCGTCTGCATTTTCCACCAGAAACTCAATCGCTGCCTTGTGGTTCAGAATCATCTGGGTTTCCAGCGCATCTTTCCCAGCGGCAATTTCGCCGTGCGCAATCAGGCGTTCGGTATCAAGGCGGCTGTAGGTGTTGCCTTCAAGGCTGCTGGATGCCCACGACAAATCAATCAGCAGGCGGTGCAGTACCTGCCTGCCATATGTTCCAGCGGGAAGCCGTTCTTCCCCTGTTTCGCCAAGGCGGCGCAGCGTGGTGCGGGCTGCCGTGCTCAGGTAAAACGTCTCGTTCGGCTGATAGCGGCGCAAAAAATCGATGTCGTATCCGACTGGGGTGCGTTCCTGTACGGGGCGCCGAATCAGGTTTTTAACCTCAAGGCTATCCGCCGCCAAAGGGAAAGTATGCGCCGTTGTATCCTTTGAAGCACTTAACGGATAATAGCGCACCGCTCGCCCGTTGCCGCGCCGCTCCAATTTCCCTGCTGTCAGCATATCGTTTAAGGCGCGTTGTAGGGTGCGTTTGCTTATCTCTTTTCCTAAGCGTTGCTCTAATTCCCGCAATGCCGCCCCTTGCGCAGAAAGACACGCCAGAATTTGCGAGAATATCAATGAATCGTGATCTTGTGCCATGGGAAGCATTCTTTCCTTAATCGTGCCAGCAACCTTGGCACGATTTGGCACGATTAGCAAGAAAAATGGCACGATTATTCCTTAATCGTGCCAAACACCTTTCGCGGTCATGAATCGACATACTGCCAATTTTGGTCATGCTATGGTCATGGGTAGGGCTGCAAAGGGTTGGGTAAGGTTGGTACTACCCCGCGAGAGACTGCTGTGCTAAAACTTTGTTATTGCCAAAGAATGCGGCCTATTGTTAAACATTGCAATTGTTGGCTCAAGGAATCGCAATCTCTTGGTAGGGGGTTCACAACGCAGGTGCAAGCGGAGCTAATTCCCTCCAGAGCCACCATAATTGGTAGCAAACAAAACGTGCCAGTGGCACGTTTTTCAAGGGCAATCACTGAAGCCTTAGCGAAACCAAGCGAAGGCGCAGATTGCAGGTTAGGCTGAAGTGGATGATATATAAGGGTTTTTATGCCCATAGCCCTTAAAATTGCGATTGCCGTAAGCATCATCTTGGGCACGTCTTGGCTGTCGGGAAAACGCCCTGAACTCGCGGGCTTTTTAACGGCACTGCCCCTTGTCTCTATCCTCGCGCTTGTATTTTCTTATACCGATCACGGTAGCCTTACGCTGTCCGCAAAATACGCCCGCAGCATCATTATTGCTGTGCCAGTATCGTGGCTGTTCTTCCTGCCGTTTTTCTTTGCTGAACGCCTTCACTTGTCGTTTTGGCAAACGTGGGGGTTGGGGTTGGCACTATTGGTATGCGGCTATTTCCTACACCAAGCTATTTTGCGTTGACTGCCATAATCCTTGATAGCCGCGCTATGCATCTGACTTTTTTGAGCAGTAATCAAAAGTATCGCCTGCAATAAATTATAACGAATCAATAAATAATCATAGCTGTAAACCAACAGACTATGAACGCATCTCTTAAAGAATGTAAAAATGGTGCCCAGAAGAAGACTCGAACTTCCAAGGGGTCGCCCCCGCTAGTACCTGAAACTAGTGCGTCTACCAATTCCGCCATCTGGGCAAAAACTAAAGGGGATTAATCCAATTATCTAGTTAGAATCAAAATTACTACCCTTGACGCACTTTATAGCGAGGGTTCGTTTTGTTTATGATGTACACCCGCCCCTTACGGCGAATCATGCGACAATCTTTATGACGGTTTTTCAATGTTTTGAGTGAGTTGACGATTTTCATATAAGATCCGAATCTATTTAAGAGACGGATTTATAAAGGCGCTCCAAAATAAAAACAAGTTTTTTATACTCCTCAAAAAAGAATTTTATGAATCAAATGCTTTTTCTGATTGATTTAAAGACCTCAACTCGCTAGAAGAATTTCTCTTGTTCGGCGAGACGCGCGCCTATAGCTCAGCGGTAGAGCATCTGACTTTTAATCAGAGGGTCCATGGTTCGAATCCATGTGGGCGCACCATTTTTTAACGGTGTCCGTACTGTAGCACCGTCTCTGTCTCCCTCTTTCTTAAATATATTCGTTGTGTTAAGTTGTTTTTAAGCACTTCCGTTTAATATACAAAAGAATCTCGCCCATACTGCGGGAGAACGATGGGAAACATAGAGTTATGGACGACCTGTTAAATGAATTCCTAACCGAGACAAAAGAAAACCTTGATAGACTCGATACGGAAATAGTTCGCTTAGAACAAGAGCCTAATAATCCTGAATTATTAGGCAGTATCTTTCGTGTTATGCATACCATAAAGGGGACATGTGGCTTTTTAGGGTTGCCTCGCCTAGAAAAAGTTGCACATGCAGCAGAGAACGTACTGGATGTAATCCGAAAAGGTAAGCGTGCAGTCACTCCTTACGCGATTTCTGTGGTTTTAGAAGCCATTGATCAAATTAAGTTTATTACAGCCATATTAGAAGAATCAGAAAAAGAGCCAGAGGGCGAAGATAAAACATTAATTGCCTGCCTTAATGCTGTAGCAACGGGCGATGATGGAGAAGACAGTGTAGAGACAAGTGATATTGCCCCCCCACAAGAGGAAAGCGCGACTGCTGCTGCAGAAAAACCCGATACACAACCTGCTATTACACCTGAAATAAAAGTAGCGCCCGCCGCAGTTGCTCCCATCAAAAAAGCTACTCCTGAGAAGGAAAAAACAGCAAATACAGAAGGAGCGGCAGACCAAACCATCCGTGTAAGCCTTCAATTGCTTGAAACACTGATGAACACCGTAAGTGAACTTGTGCTTACGCGCAATCAACTTTTACAAATCGGCCGCTCACAAAAAGACAGTGAATTTACTGTCCCCTTACAACGCCTGTCTCATGTAACGAGCGAGTTACAAGAAAGCGTGATGAAAACACGCATGCAACCCATCGGCAACGCGTGGAACAAGCTTCCCCGCATTATTCGCGATCTTGCAAACGAGTTACACAAAAAAATTGACCTGCAAATGGTTGGGGAAGATACCGAACTTGATCGCCAAGTGCTCGAAATGATTAAAGATCCCCTCACTCATATGGTTCGCAACTCTGCTGATCATGGCATTGAAACACCTGAGGTTCGTAAAGAATCAGGGAAAGCTGAGACGGGCACGATTAAGTTAGAAGCATATCATGAAGGCGGACACATAATCATTAGCATTAGTGATGATGGTAAAGGCCTAGCCATTGAAAAAATTAAAGAAAAAGCGATCGCGAATGGCTTAGCAACAGAAGACGAACTTGCTGAAATGACAGAACAGCAAATAAATCAGTTTATTTTCCGTGCTGGCTTTTCAACAGCTGCCGCCGTTACGTCCGTTTCAGGGCGCGGCGTAGGCATGGATGTGGTTAGAACCAATATTGAAAAAATTGGTGGCACAATTGACATGCGTACAACGCAAGGCAAAGGCTCAACATTTACGATTAAAATCCCTCTTACCTTGGCAATTGTTTCCGCACTTATTGTGGGAGTCGGCAAAGAACGTTTTGCGATTCCTCAGTTAAGCGTAGTGGAATTAGTTCGCGTTACTAAGCACTCCGATAACAAAGTTGAGTTTATTAGCAACACACCCGTATTGCGCTTGCGAGATAAAATCTTGCCACTTGTTTCTTTGAAAAAGGTCTTAGGACTAGAAAGTGGACAAGAAGATAGTTTTGAAAATGCGAGCAGCCTTTTCATTATTGTCACGCAAGTAGGAGCATACCAATTCGGGATGATTGTTGATAAAGTATTTGATACAGAAGAGATTGTTGTAAAACCCGTTTCCAGCATTTTACGCCATATTGCGCTGTTCTCAGGCAATACTATCTTAGGAGATGGTAGCGTGATTATGATTCTTGATCCTAATGGTATTGCTGCGAAAACAGGTGAAGGAGGCACAAATGAAGCGATTTCTCATGCGCAAACACAAGAAAAATCGCCTACCAGCATCGATGAGAAAATCGCCATGCTAGTATTCACCGCTGGTGGCAGAACACCGTATGCTGTGCCGCTTGCCCTCGTTGCTCGCTTAGAGGAAGTGGATATGAGCACCGTTGAATTTAGCAATGGACAACCGCTTATTCAATACCGCGGTGCACTTATGCCTCTCGTCATGGTAACGCCTGACTACCCTCTTCACGACAGCGGCATACAGCCCATTCTTGTATTCTCAGAAGGCGATCGCAGCATGGGATTATTGGTAGATAAAATTGTGGATATTGCGGAAGAAGTCGTCAAAATCAATTTGCCGTCTTCTGATCATCACGGCTTATTGGGAAGTGCGATTATCCGTGGGCAGGCAACTGACATTATTGATGCACATTATTACATTAATTTGGCGTTTGCTGATTGGTTCAAAAAATCACATACCTTAGGCAATGCAGGGAGTGAAAACCGAAGCCGTAACCGCCGCTTACTGGTTGTTGATGATAGCGCCTTTTTCCGCAATCTTCTATTGCCCGTGCTTTCTGTTACAGGGTATGAGGTTATTGCCTTAGAAAACCCGCTTCAAGCCATCGAATTGCGCGAAAAAGGCGAAATGTTTGACCTCATCATCAGTGATATTGAAATGCCGCAAATGGATGGATTTGCGTTTGCACGAAATATCAAAACAGAAGGGGGCTGGAATAATATTCCGCTTGTTGCGTTGTCCTCTTACAGCAGTGCGGAAGATTTCCAGAAAGCTAAAATAGCGGGATTTGACACATATGTACCAAAATTCGACCGTGATGCGCTGCTGCAAACTATTGACCGTATTTTAGGGGAAGTCGCGCTTGCTGCATAACCCTTAGGCAGCACCTCTAACAGGAGAACAAATGATGGCTAAAGAACTTATAAATTCTCAATCGAAACAATACGTTGCACTCACTTTGGCGGGGCAGTTGTTTGGCATTCCCGTGCTTAACGTGCATGACGTGCTTCAAAACCCCCAAGTCAATAATATTCCTCTTGCGCCGCCTGAAGTCGCGGGTTCTCTCAATTTACGCGGAAAAATTGTTACCGCGATTGATTTACGCTGTCGTCTTGGCATCAATACCCGAGAGAGCAAAGATGACAGCACGATGTGCATCGTTATTGAATATAAGGGCGACATGTATAGCCTGATTGTGGATTCTGTCCGCGATGTCTTAACATTGCCCGATAAAGACTTTGAGAAACTCCCTTCAACCGTACATCCACGCTGGAGAGAAGTTAGCCAAGGCATTTACAAGCTAGACACTGAACTATTAATGGTTCTTGATATTGGCAAGCTATTCGCAGAACTAGAAGAGCGCGCAGCATAGCGCGCTTTAGAAACAAGACAAGATGACGGAGATCCGTTCCCATGATGACTTTTCTTATTGTTGATGATTCCCGCGTTATTCGTTCTGTAGCGCGGAAAATATTTCAAGACCTTGGCATCGAAACACGCGAAGCAGAGAACGGACAGTTGGGGCTTGATTCTGTCAAAGAAGCTATCCCTGATGGCGTGCTCCTTGATTGGAACATGCCTGTGATGAACGGACTAGAATTTTTACAGTCTCTTCGTGCAACAGACTTGGAACGACAGCCTAAAGTCATTTTATGTACTACAGAAAATGATATGGATCATATCATGGCGGCACTGAGTGCGGGTGCTGATGAGTATATAATGAAACCCTTTGATGCGGATATTATCCGCACCAAACTAGAACAAATTGGATTGTTGTAATCATCATGCATTCTGCAACCCCATCTTCTCCTCCTTATGGTGTTTTAATTGCGGATGATTCTGCCGTTGCACGCGCTTATATTGCAAAAATAATTGAACAAGATCCGTTATTTATTTTGCGTGGCTCTGCTGCAAATGGTGAAATTGCCATCAAATTCCTACAAGGAAGTATGCAAGAAAAGTCTATTGATGTGATTATTCTTGATACGGAAATGCCGCTAATGGACGGGTTGGAAGCACTCCCAAAACTATTAGCCGTTTCGCCAGAAGTTTGCATTATAATGATGTCCGCAATAAGCACAACACACGCCGAAATGAGCCTTAATGCACTGAACAATGGCGCAAGTGATTTTATAACAAAACCCTCAAATGGTACTGGTTTTTCAAGTGCCGCCAAATTTCAACAGGAACTCCTCGAAAAAATGCGTGCTCTTGTAAAAGCACAAAAACCTACCGCAACGGAAACTGTTGATTTAACAAATTTTGTGGCGCGCTCCGCTCCGTCATCCCCCATACGAAGACCTGCGCCTGTTATTGTTCATAACGCAAAGTCATCTGTAGAAAATAATCATTCCGTCAAGGAAAACCCTGTAATTGTATCAACACCAACGGTATCACTCCCCTCGCCATCGACCAAAAACAAACCAATCGCGAACAAATCGCCCGCACCGAAACCATTGATTACCCATCCCACAACTGCAACGCCTGCCTCGCACCTTCCCAATCAGTCTGCGCATTTTAAAAATCGTCCGTCTGTTTTCGCCATTGGTTGCTCTACGGGGGGGCCTCAAGCACTCATTACTCTTTTAAAAGAATTAGCCCCTCTAAAACACATCCCTACCTTTATAACCCAACATATGCCGCCTACATTCACGAAGATTTTTGCGGAACAAATCTGCTCACAGACGGGGTGGACGTGTGTTGAGGCAGAAAATGGTATGCTTGTAGAAAATGGAAAAGCATATCTCGCCGCAGGGGACTATCATTTGTTGTTAGAAAAACAGGGCGGATCTGTCCGCATTATGCTAAGCCAAGATCCACCTGAAAATTTCTGCCGCCCTGCCGTTGATCCCATGATGCGGAGTCTTATTGCGACATATGGTGCACGAAACATGGTCGCCTTAATTCTGACAGGCATGGGACAGGATGGTCTTTTGGGCTGTCAACAAATTGTCCAAGGTGGCGGGGTGACGCTCGCTCAAGATGAAAAAACTTCCGTTGTTTGGGGGATGCCGGGCACTGTTGCCAAAGCAGGCATTTGTCAAGCCGTGTTGCCACTTAAAGAAATTGCGCCTTATATAAATCAAGCAATGGGGGAGCATTATTCACGATGAGCACTCCCTTAATCCCCCTCGAATTCGATGTCTTTGCAAGACTCCTCAAACTTCGTTCTGGAATTATTATTACACCTGACAAAACATATCTACTCGAAAGCCGTTTGCAGCCCATCGCCCGCAAATGGAACTTAGAAGACTTACGCGGCATCGCAAAAAAACTCAGCGGTATGCCTGATCAACGTCTTCTTGATGATATTGTCGATGCGATGACAACCAATGAAACGCTATTTTTTAGAGATCAGAACCCCTTTGATTCTCTTAAAAATTATGTGTTACCAACACTTACAGACAAGGGGCATCGCCCTCGTAAAATTCGTATTTGGTCTGCAGCGTGCTCAAGCGGTCAAGAGGCATACTCTATTGCCATGCTGCTTTTGGAGGAAAAAGAGAAGTATGCGGGATGTACTTTTGAGATTGTAGGCACAGACATTTCTAGGGAAATTCTCGCTAAAGCACAATCAGGCATTTTTAGTCAATTTGAAGTGCAGCGCGGTCTTCCTATTCAATATTTGGTGAAATATTTTGTCAAAGATGGAGATCGCTGGGCTTTGAAGGATACCGTAAAGTCTATGGTTAGCTTCCGCTTCTTCAATCTTCTTGAAGATCCACGCTTGCTAGGAACATTTGATATAGTGTTTTGTCGCAACGTCTTAATTTATTTTGATCACAATACGAAAAAAGGTATTCTTGAGCGTATAAGCCGCGCACTCTCCCCCGATGGCGTATTATGTTTAGGCGGCTCTGAGTCAGTCCTTGGCATTACGGACAAGTTCACTAGCGTGACGGGACAACGAAGCATGTACCAGCAATCCGCACCAAAATAACTAATACGCTCCCTTACCTCTAACAAGCACAATAGCCGTCTTAAGAAGAATCTTAAAATCACCCCATAATGTGCGGCTAAGAACATACTGCTTATCCAGCGCAACGCGCTGTGCGTATTCAATATCATTGCGACCACTAATTTGCCACAGCCCCGTTACCCCTGGGCGAACAGACAAATAATATGGCAAATCATCCCCATAACGCTGCAGTTCTTCATAAACAACGGGACGCGGACCCACAAGGCTCATGTCTCCTCGCACCACGTTCCATAATTGCGGCAACTCATCAAGACTGGTGCGACGCAAAAAATGCCCGATAGGCGTAATACGGGGATCATTCTTCAATTTTTGATCTCGCGCCCACTCTTCCCGTGCTTCTAAATTATTTGCTAAGTAGCTCCCCAGCACCGTTTCGGCATTAGGAATCATTGTTCTAAACTTATAGCACTGAAAGGGCTTGCCATGCTTACCAATACGCGTATGACCAAAAAAAGCACGCGCCCCCTGTTGACGCGCGCTCATCTTAATACGCAACGCAACTACCAACAAAAACGGCACCAAACAAACAATCATCGATGCAGCGATAGTAAAGTCTAGCGTGCGCTTTGTTACGCGATACGCGCGAGAGTTACACGGGGGAAACTGGGTTGTTACTTCTGACAATGGAAGTCCACTCTGCTGAATAGTTTGGGGGGGCACTTGCGTAAAGTGTTGCTTTTCAGTTGTATATTGAACCATAGTGCCACCTGCTAACAGATTTGTTATCTTTCTATATTCTATATTCTCTATTCGCTTTGCAATAAAGATGCAAAACGATTTTTTTAGTTTTTAACACGCAAGATGCTTTGCTTTTTCTTACAGATAGGGTAAGAGGCTTGCCTGTTTATGCAGTGTCGGAGTATAGCGCAGCCTGGTAGCGCACTAGTCTGGGGGACTAGGGGTCGTGGGTTCAAATCCCGCTACTCCGACCATTTTATCAGGTATACGGCGGGCAGTGCCACCCCTTGGGCGATGCCGTAAAAATTTCATAGCCTGTCGCCGTCACCCCAATGCTATGCTCAAACTGTGCAGATAACTTTTTGTCTTTTGTGACTGCCGTCCAATCATCACTCAGCACTTTAATATGCCATGTGCCCGCATTAATCATGGGTTCAATGGTAAAAAACATGCCTTCTTTAAGTGTAGCCCCCTGCCCTGCTTTGCCATAATGCAGAATGCTCGGCGCATCGTGAAATATTTTACCCAACCCATGCCCACAAAAATCACGCACCACAGAAAAGCGTTCTGCTTCTGCCAACGTTTGAATAGCGTGCCCAATGTCTCCCAACGTAGCGTTAGGCTTAACCACCTCAATCCCCCGCATCATACATTTATAAGTGACCTCAACAAGACGTTGTGCAAGGCGGCTGGGCTGTCCCACATAAAACATGCGGCTTGTATCACCATGCCACCCCTCAACAATGACTGTCACATCAATGTTAATAATATCGCCGTTGAGTAACTTCTTTTCACTCGGAATCCCATGACACACAACATGGTTAATCGACGTACAAATGGATTTAGGAAACCCTCTGTAGCCTAAAGGTGCGGGAATCGCCCCTGCTTTCACAATATAGTCATGGCACAGCGTGTTGAGTGCATCCGTGCTAATACCCGCCTCCACAAACGGCGTGATATAATCAAGGGTTTCTGCGGCTAAACGCCCCGCCTTGCGCATACCGTTGAAATCTTCCGCCGTGTGAATTTTAATTGTGCTGTCAACCATTTTTTCTGCCTAGCATGCCTTTGTTTAGAGCGCATTAAAAAATAGAGAGGCTCCTCGCACTATACGCTTTTTTTAGTTGATTTTATCTGCAAGAGTCCCTAAGAAATACTCCTCTTTGATTTTAGACAGCAAATTTATTTGTCCCCATCGTCTAGAGGCCTAGGACACTGCCCTTTCACGGCGGTAACAGGGGTTCGAATCCCCTTGGGGACACCACGTCTATCCGTTCAACAGAACCCCTGTGGTTTTTCCATTTGCCCGCAAACGTGGGCGGGGGTTCGAATCCCCTTGGGGACACCAAAACAAAGATACATACCATTGGATAGCCATACAAAAAAAAATCTTGTTTGCTGGGCTGTAAGCGATGGCAAAGCAGGGATGGAAAACCAGTGTGTTGGTTTAGCACAAGCGTTGGGTTTCGATCCCGTCATTAAGCGCATTGCATTGCGTCAACCGTGGGATACTTTAACACCTTTTCTCCGTCTTGGGTTATCACACGCCTTCTCTGAAAAAAGCAGCCCTTTAACACCGCCTTGGCCAGACCTACTCATTACAACAGGGCGGCGTAGCTTAGCAGCATCCCTCTATGTGAAAAAGGCAAGCAAAGGGCATACAAAAACCGTACAAATTCAAGATCCTGTTATCAGTCCACGTCATTTTGATTTAGTCATCGTGCCGCAACATGATCGCTTACGCGGGGATAATGTCCTTGTAACGCAAGGCTCAATCCATAGTATTACTACTGAGAGACTTGAAATTGCGGCTGCAAATTGGCAGTCTCGCGTTGCACATCTGCCGCCGCCCTATATTGCTGCCCTCATTGGCGGCGCAAATGCCGTATATAAATTTGATGCAACAGCGATGAGCCGTGTGAGCGAACAACTCGTTGCGATGGCAAAAGAAACAGGCGCAAGCTTGTTAGTAACACCTTCGCGTCGCACGGGGGCAGAAAATGAAAAAATCCTTCGGGAAAAACTCTCCACCGTGCCTGCGTTAGTTTGGGATGGGCAAGGAGACAACCCCTACCACGGCTTTTTAGGACTCGCATCGCATATTATTGTAACGGCAGATAGCGTCAATATGGTTTGCGAAGCGGCATCCACGGGCAAACCTGTACAGGTAATTGCTTTAGAGGGCGGATCAAAAAAATTCTTGAGCTTTCATGCATCCATGCAAGAAAAAGGCATTATACGCCCTTTCGAGGGAACATTAGAGCAATGGGATTTTACCCCGCTCGACGATGTGCAACGTGCTGTAACGGCAGTGCAAAAAATTATGGCTTAACGCTTTGTATTGTGTTCTAACGGTGCATAAAGCGATGCTTACCTCAGAAGCGTTTGTTTTTATGGCTGTTTAAAAATAATATCATCTCCTCATGCGCTTAGCTCTTCTTATTGCCATTTTATTATTAAGCAGCGCTGCCTTTGCCGCCCCGCGCGTTGTGATGATTGAAGACAAACAACCTCCCAAGAAACCCGCGCTAAAAGGATTGGGCGGCAGTGAAATTGACGACATGGCACAAGAAATAATGCAGCAAGAGGGTGCAGCCCCCCTCAAACTGTCCCCCCCCTTATTACAAACCCTTACCCCAGCAACACCCCCTCTATCCCGCACAAAAACGACCGAGCAGCGTCAAACAATTCGGCTGGAGATTTTACAAATCGCGCCTCTTGTACAAGGGCAGCCCCTCAACGTCCAATTTCGTTTGAAAGCATTCCGAGAACGCCGCTTCCTCACCATGAGCGATTTAAAAGAAGTCCATACAAAAAAAATTCACGTATTGATGGTAGATCAAACACTTACCGATTATCAACATCTTCACCCCACGGCAGACCCAACCGATCCTGAAACTTTTACCTATACCGTCATGCCACGTCAATCAGGCGCCTATCGCGTTTGGGTAGACATTACCCTCAATAATGGCACACACGAAATTATTACCTCTTATATCAGAGGCAACACCCGCACAAACGGTCTTATTGATCGCACCCTTGTCATGCAAACAACGATAGGGGAGATGAAAGCAGCCCTCAATTTTGAGCCTGCCTCTTTAACACTAAACAAAGCCTCAATGGGACGTATTGATATTACAGACACCAACGGGAATCCTATTGCCGATTTAGAACCCATCATGGGCGCATTTGGGCATATTGTGGCGATTAATGAAGATCGCAAAACGCTTGCACACGTCCACCCCCTCGGCGATGAGCCAACGAAACCAGAACAACGCGGCACAAGCCCTTTAAGTTTCCACTTACAACCTAAAGCCAGCGGGATAACAAAGGTTTTTTTACAAGTACGTCGCAAGGGCACTGATTACACATTTCCGTTTAGTATCAACATCACCCCCCAATAACACCCCCATCTTTTTTCCGTAACGCCACAACAGCAGGGCGGGGCGTCAGCTTAGGATCAAAATCTGGCCAGCGTGTTTGCACATCTTCAAGGCTTTTGCTTTTCTCGGCGGGGTGCTGCACAGACACAAACAATGTTTTTCCATCGGGCGTAAAACAAGGGCCTGTTGTCTCCGCGCCGATAGGAGCAGCATAAAAACGCTTCGTGAGCGCGCGCTTGCCCCCTTCTGTTTCGCAAGCATAAATACTTTCACTCATGCTAGAGGCTTTTTCTGCTCCATCTGTTCCAATCCATAATCGCCCTAAAGAATCAAAGCTTACATTATCAGGGCAAGAGAACCACCCCTGCTGTGAAACATCAGAATGATAGCGTGCACCTTCTAGCGTATTATTCGGATTCCCTGCACTTAAGAAAATGTCCCAACGATCTCTTATACTCGCATGGTCTCCCGCATTGGGGATAATTTCTATGATGTGCCCGTGGAGATTTAGCCGCCGAGGATTAGCAGCATTCGTGACCGTTAGTCTTTTAGGATTTTTTGTCAACGCCACATACACTTTGCCCGTTACAGGACTAATGGCAATATCTTCAGGTCTATCCATCGGTGTTGCGCCGAGTAAACTTGCCGCACGGCGTGCCTCAATACACACATCCGCCTGACTATAAAACCGATTCTCAGGAGTTAAGCCGTTTTTACCATAGACAAGCGGCAACCACGTCACCGTACCATCATCTTTAAACTGTGCCGCGTATAAAATACCGTCATCTAATAACGCCGTATTTGCCTTAGGGTTTTTCGGATCAAATCGCCCGTTGCTCACATATTTATAGATAAACTCGAATGCTTGATCATCGCCGCTATACACCACAACGCGACCGTCACTGCTCACAATACACGTTGCACATTCATGCTTAAAACGCCCCAAAGACGTGCGTTTAACAGGCACACTCTGGGGATTGTAGGGATCTATTTCCACTACCCATCCATAGCGATTCGGGGCGTTCGGCTCTTTCGCCAAATCAAAACGCGCATCCGCCGTTGCCCACCATGTATAGCGTTCTTCATCTTGCAACACGCCGTATCGTTCGTTGTTCTCTTGCTCTAAGGGGTTCGCTCCTGTGAAATAATAACTGAAATTTTCTTCACAGGTGAGCACTGTTCCCCACGGGGTTACACCGCCTGCACAATTCCCGATCATTCCCACAATACGTTTGCCTGAAGGATCGCTTGGCGTTTGCAATCGTTTATGCCCTGCCGCCGCGCCAGACACGGCGTAAATTGTCTCTAAAGCATCAAACCGTCGATTATAGCGACTGTTTTTTACAACCTGCCAAACATCATCCATCAAGGCAATTTCAACAACGGAAAGCCCCACTGCCGCCATTTCGATGTGCGTCAGCGCGGGTGTCATTTTTGCCTGCGCGTTCTTTCTTGTAACACCTTTGAACATAAGGTGCGGGCAAGTATATTCGTGATTTACACACAGCAACCCCCGCGTTGATCCTTCCAAGGGCATATAGGCAATATAATCATTATTATAACCAAACTGGCGTTGTTGGCTTTGCGCTGTTTGAGCTTGCAAATCGAATGGCGGGGCATCAGGAAATAATGCGTCCCCCCAACGCAGCAAAACTTGCTCTTTGTATCCAGCCGCCACACGGCTTTGCGTGCTGATAGCAGAGGATATTTCTGTGAAGCCAAGTGCTTGTCCCTGTTGCACAGTATTGGCAGGGGCGGCAGACTTACTAGAAAAAGACGGTATTGTTGCTGCAAACAAGGCAAAGGCAGAGCCTTGCAAAAACTGCCGCCGATTCAAGCGTTGCTCAATCACATCCACAAACGTAGGAGCAGCAGAAGGATTGGTGCGGCAGTCATCTTGGGCGTCAAACATACTGCTCACTTTTTATTTGCGGTTTATGATAAATCCTCATAGCCTTTTGAGAATTATAGGAGTGAATGCGCCATGGTCAATGTCATTCACGAAAATTTAACATCTTCACTGCACGATGGTCATCATGCCCCAAACAAATGAACAATACTTAGAAGAAAAAACCATCGATGCGTTGCGCTTAGCAAAGCAAGATTGGGCAGAAGCATCACGGCTATTGTGCAAATGGGTTGAAGAAGATCACAAGCTGTTGCTAGCGCTCACCGCAAAATACTTGCGCGGTGCAGCGGCACACAGCGTGGAAAACACCGCGAAACGTCTTGCGCCCCAACAAACACCACAGCATAAAAACACAGCATCGCCCATAACGCATGTCCCGCCGAAAACACCCATTGCAGGAAATGATCCTTCTCTCACAACGTCTATTTGGGATACCATTATCACGCAAATGCAGGAAATGCCTGATTTGGATGCGGATCAACACGAAAAAGCACTTCGCACTATCGCCAAAGCCTTTGTCGCCAAGCGTTTCGATGCGCTAGATGAGCAAAAAGGGCGTTACGGGCGGCATTAAACCTCCCCTCCCTAAAGCAACAATAAATAGACACTCCTAAAAAAGAAAATTGCATCTTGCGCTGAAGGCGTTAAAATATGGCACTATTTTTACATTTTAGGGAACTGTCTGTTTTATGTCTGCTATCGCCTCTGTTGAAGATACGCTGTTGCTTGCCTCCCCTCAATTTCTGGCTTCCTTGTATGCACAATTTACCAACGATCCCGCGTCGGTGGATGCCTCCGTTGCCGCCTATTTCAGAGGGCTAGGCGACGCGGAAAGCCAGTTCTCACCAGAGATTCGCCGTGCAAGCTGGGCGGCAAAAAGCACCACAGCGTTTGGTGGTGAAGACGATGTACCGTTGCCCACTCCTGCGAATGATCGCAGCGCAGCTAAAAAACCCCAAGCCGTTGCAGGGGGTGAATTCACCGCCGAGCAAGTCCAGCAGCTTCGTCAAGACTCCATTCGTGCGCTCATGCTCATTCGTGCCTATCGGGTGCGTGGGCATTTATTGGCGGATCTTGACCCCCTCGGCTTAACAGAAATTCAGCCACACCCTGAACTAGACTACAAAAGCTATGGCTTTACGGAAAATGACCTCGATCGCCGTATTTTCATTGATAACGTGCTCGGCTTAGCATCCCCCACATTGCGCCAAATCGTAGAGCGTTTGCAGCAAACATACTCCCGTCGTATCGGCGTGGAATTCATGCACATCCAAGATCCCGATGCAAAATCGTGGCTGCAAGAAAAAGTTGAAAACAGCAATTATACAACGCTGTTTTCCAAAGAGCAAAAAACCACCATTCTCAAAAATCTCACCAAGGCAGAACTCCTTGAGAAGTTTTTGCACCTGAAGTTCGTGGGCACCAAGCGTTTCGGGCTTGATGGGGGCGAGAGCACCATTGCCGCTTTAGAAGCAATTATCGATCGTGCGGGCGAAAATGGCGTGCGCGATATTTGTTTCGGCATGGCGCATCGTGGCAGGTTGAACGTGCTTACCAACGTGTTGGGCAAGTCTTTCACGGCGTTGTTTTCTGAGTTCCAAGGCACGCCCGCTAACCCTGAAGATGTGCAGGGATCAGGCGATGTGAAATATCACCTCGGCACCTCGATTGACAGGGAGTATGAAGGCTATAACGTCCACTTGTCACTTGCGCCCAACCCCTCGCATTTAGAAGCGGTTGACCCTGTTGTCATCGGCAAAGTACGCGCCAAGCAAGACCAGCGCAAAGACACAGAACGCCGTCAAGTCATGGGCGTATTATTGCACGGGGATGCAGCCTTTGCAGGACAAGGGTTAGTGGCAGAAACATTCGGCTTGTCAGACCTGAAAGGTTATAAAACAGGCGGCACGATTCACGTCATTACCAACAACCAAATTGGCTTTACGACCAGCCCTGCTTACGCACGCTCTTCACCCTATTGCACCGATGTGGCGCGGATTGTCCAAGCCCCGATTTTCCACGTCAACGGCGATGATCCCGAAGCGGTGGTGTGGGTGTCGCAACTTGCAGCAGATTATCGCCAACAGTTCCAAAAAGACGTAGTATTAGACATTATCTGTTATCGTCGATTCGGACACAATGAAAGCGATGAGCCAGCGTTCACCCAACCTAAAATGTATAAAGCGATTGCGGCAAAAGCGACAACACGCACGCAATATGCAGATAAACTTGTACAAGAGAGCATAATCACACAAGCGGAAGCAGACGGCATTATCAGTGCGATGCAAACCCATCTTGAGCAATCGTTTGAAGCGGCAAAATCCTATAAGCCAAACAAAGCCGATTGGTTAGAAGGCGCGTGGAGTGGCTATGCCCCCGCCAGCGGCGATGACCGCAAAGGCAACACGGCGGTAAGTCTCGAGTTATTAAAGCAAGTGGGCGATGCACTGTGTCGCGTTCCAGAAACATTTGATCTCAATAGTAAAATTCAGCGGCAATTAGAGCTGAAGAAAAAAGCCTTTGAGACAGGCGAAGGTATTGACTGGGCAACGGCGGAAGCCTTGGCATTCGGCACACTATTAGCAGAAGGCAACCCTGTGCGGTTGTCAGGGCAAGATTGCGGACGCGGCACGTTCTCGCAACGCCACGCCGTGTTGCGCGATCAAACCAATGAACAAAACTACCTCCCCCTTAACAATTTATGGTCGGGGCAACCCGCCTTTGCGGAAGTGTTGGATAGCCCGCTTGCAGAAGCCTCTGTGCTTGGTTTTGACTATGGGTATTCAGGCGCAGACCCCAAAACGCTCGTCTGTTGGGAAGGGCAGTTTGGCGATTTCGTCAATGGCGCACAGGTGATTATCGATCAGTTCATCAGTTCTGCGGAATCAAAGTGGTTGCGCATGAGTGGCTTAGTCTTGTTGCTGCCACACGGCTATGAAGGGCAAGGGCCTGAACACTCCAGCGCACGGTTAGAGCGGTTCTTGCAGCTTTGTGCGGAAGACAACATGCAGGTGGCGAATTGTTCAACCCCTGCGAATTACTTCCATATTTTGCGTCGCCAGTTGCGCCGTAACTTCCGCAAGCCACTGGTTCTCATGACGCCAAAATACTTGCTGCGCCATAAATTATGCGTGAGCCAATTAAGCGAGATGGCGGAAAACACCAGTTTCCACCGCGTTCTTCCTGAAATTGATAAGTTGGTTGATGATAGCAAAATCAAGCGCGTGGTACTGTGCAGCGGCAAAGTCTATTATGATTTGCTGGAAGCACGCCGTGCGGCGAAACTCGATACAACGGCACTCGTGCGTTTAGAGCAGTTCTATCCGTTCCCGCATAACTCTTTGGTAGCGCAACTCTCGCGCTACAAAAATGCGGAAGTCATTTGGTGCCAAGAAGAACCGCAAAACATGGGGGCATGGACATTTGTTGACAGACGTATCGAAGGCGTGCTTACCGCTATTAAGCACAAATCAGCCCGTCCTGTGTATGCAGGGCGCGTGGAAGCGGCATCGCCCGCAACGGGGCTGTACAAACGCCATGAAATTGAGCAAGCAGCCTTGGTGAAGCAGGCGTTGTGGGGGTAGATCGGTTATCGGGTGTCGGAAAGAAGATGCTAACGAACCCTGAAATTCGCTTACTGTCACCCAAAAACCACATGTCAAGAAAAAAATGATGTGCTCACCTTGACTTTCTCGTTTAAGTTGTGCTATACACACAATTGATAGCGCATATCACCCGCTCTTGAAAGCAAAGAGAGCAAAACGAAGGCGGCACAGAAAACAGAGCTGCATTGCTTACAGTCTCTGGTATCTGTGAACTACCCCCTTTCCTTGCCGTGTCCCCACGATTCGCTCTAGGATGCAGACACGCGCTAATGCCAAAACATGATGGCTGAAGAAGGTCGCACTGTATAGCAGTGCTTGTCTGGCAGATGGTAACAACGGAGTTGATGGTTGTTTGGCAATGCCTCGAGGATGGAAGAGCAAGGCGCAATCTTTGCGAAGACATCAACGGGACAAAACCCAAATTTCTACGCATCTCCCGCGCATCGGCGATCAAAAATGCGTGATCGTTATGGGAATCAAGGGGAGCCATCATTATATGCGTCTCACCTCCCTCGGCAACAAGCACACACGCCTTAACAGGCGTGTCAGGCGATCATCATGTCGGATACACTTCTGTGCCGCCTATTTTTTACGAACTCTCACCCTGAGCGGTTTTCCGCATCGGGGCTTTTGGTGTGCGCGGG
>CANGXP010000028.1 GCA_947457935.1 Alphaproteobacteria bacterium
CGGCTAATGCTAAATATCTCGCATGCCTTAGACTGCAACCCACCATCTTGAACGTATTTTACTGCTCGTTCCCGCAGATCTATGCTGTAGCTCATGAAACCATTATAACATGAGTAATTTTGTTTTGGAAGGACTATATTTAAACTGACAGCCCCTCTCTTGAGAGGGGTTTTTTTATGTCTGCAAGGGGGATTTCCAGAACCACCGCAATGGTTAAGCGATTTGCATAACCGCGAAGAACGTGTATTCGCACTAGAAAATAGCAACGCCCATCACCACGCCCCAACCATCCAGCCAAAAAACACAATCACCTGCACCACCACAACCGCCCCGAACAGTGCCCGAAACGATTGTTTTTTAGTTTTATGCCGAAAGCGTTGCATGGCGTAGTATGCACCAAAACTGCCGCCAACCAACGATAGTATTAATAATGCCTGCTCGGGGATGCGTTCCGCTTGCCGTTGTGCAGCACGTTTATCAATAAAGAATGCCCCATAGGTGACAAAATTCACAACAATAAAGTATAGGATGATTTCTATGGGCGAAACGGAAAAGGGGAGCATGGTGAAAACCTTTGGCATATTAACAATGTTCTTTTTTTCTTACAATCCCCCCCCTCCCCCCGCAAAGCACTTTCTGTGCTTGACCCCTTGGCGTGGGTTCTTTATAGTATTTGCTCTGGTCGGGTGGCAGAGTGGTTATGTAGAGGCCTGCAAAGCCTCGTACGTCGGTTCGATTCCGATCCTGACCTCCAGAAAAAACAGAGCTTTAGGAGCATCCCATGGCAAAAATTGCAATTATTTATGACAGTGGCTATGGGCACACCGCCGTTGTTGCAGAAGAAGTCGCAACAGGGGCGCGCGGCATTGCAGGCGTTACGGTTGATGTTATCAAAGCAACTGATGCAAAAGATGCGCTAGATACCCTTCTTCCCTACGATGCACTGATTTTTGGCACACCAACCTATATGGGCGGCGTTTCTGCGGCGTTCAAAGCATTCATGGATGTCTCAGGTGGCGCATGGATGAAACAGGCGTGGAAAGACAAGTTTGCGGCGGGCTTCACCAATTCAGGCAGTTTGTCGGGCGATAAACTGCTCACATTGCAACACCTCGCTGTTTTTGCCGCACAACATTCTATGTTATGGATCAGCCAAGGCTTAATGCCCCCCTCTTCTAAAGAGCATGGCGGCAAACCTGATGACATCAACCGTGCAGGCAGCTATCTTGGCCTTATGACACAATCTGATAATGCAGCGCCCACCGAGACACCCTCTGCTGGTGACAAGAAAACTGCCCAGTTGTTTGGGGCGCGGGTGGCGGAAGTGGTGAGTCGTTTAACGAAATAGCTTCGCTTTCGCACCGTTCATTCAAGGACTTAGGCAGGTGAAGGATTTTTTGATGATTTCAAGGCAGAAAATTACGAAAAAACGTAAGTTTACATAAGGTAAATGCGGCTTTTGAGTAATTTTCTAACGATGAAAGGGCAAAAAAGATGAACACTGCGTAAGTTCTGTTATTTTTAACTAGACAAACGCGAAGTACCTTTGTAGAAACGGCACTCTGTTTTTTTGTGGGAGGTTAGCTCAGCGGGAGAGCGTCTCGTTTACACCGAGAGGGTCGGGGGTTCAATCCCCTCACCTCCCACCACTCTTTAAAAACAGAAGAAAATATTGACTTTTTGCGGAATCGCTATAAAAAGCAGGGTTCTGTCACACTCTTGGATTGATTATGTTAAAGTTCACTTATTCGGCAAAGCCCTCTGAAATCGAGCAAAAGTGGTTCGTTGTGGATGCAACCGACCTTATTTTAGGGCGATTGGCGACCAATGTTGCAAAAATTATTCGTGGCAAGCACAAGCCAACCTTTACCGCGCATATGAACTGTGGTGACAAAGTTATTATCATCAACGCGGAAAAAGTTGCCGTAACAGGCAATAAACTCGAGCAAAACAAGTTTTACTGGCACACAAACCACCCTGGTGGGATTAAAGAGCGTACATGGAAAAACCTGTTGAACGGCAGATTTCCTGAGCGTCTTATCGAAAACGCGGTAAAGCGTATGCTGCCAAAAGAAAGCCCGTTGGCGCGTGACCAATTTTCACACAATCTTTATGTCTATGCTGGGAGCAATCACCCGCACGAAGCGCAACAGCCGCAACCCCTTGATTTAAAGCCCCTTAACAACAAAATCGCAAAAAGAGCATAAGTATTATGGCGACACAACTTCCTAAAAAGCCTTCAGGCTCTGCTGGTAACTCCACTAACAACAGCCGTGGCGGCGGCGAAGGGCGTGAACGTCGCCCTCAAGGTGGCAACCGTGATCGGGAACGCGATAACAAGCCGTTCCAACCCAACCCTGCTAGCCGTTTTACACGCCCCATGCCTACAGCAGCAGCGGCAGCAAAACGCTTAGCGGCGCAAGAAGCAAACGCCGCGGCAGAAGCAGCACCAAAAGTACCACAAATTGATGCGTTGGGTCGGTCTTACGCAACAGGTCGTCGTAAAGATGCAACCGCCCGCGTGTGGATTAAACCCGGTTCTGGCAAAATCATCGTGAATGGTCGTGATGTAAAAACATACTTTGCCCGTCCTGTATTATTAATGTTGCTCAACCAGCCGTTCGTTGCAGCAGGTCGGGATGGTCAATATGACATTAATTGCACTGTAACAGGTGGCGGGTTATCTGGACAAGCAGGCGCGGTGCGCCACGGCCTTAGCCGCGCTCTAATTAATTATGAACCTGATTTGCGCGGTGCGCTGAAATCAGGCGGCTTCCTGACACGGGATAGCCGTAAAGTTGAGCGGAAAAAATACGGTAAAGCGAAAGCGCGTCGTAGCTTCCAGTTCTCTAAGCGTTAATATCGCTTGGATATTTCAAAGAAAAAAAAAGGCCAGCAGCGATGTTGGTCTTTTTTTTATTTTACGCGCGTATAAAAAAGAATGACTGATATCGATTTTTTTAACTTGGTATTAATCATTATGCTTTAGAAAATAGACAAACAACCCGACCTAAAAAAATCCACGCATTAAAAATAATTAGTGACAAACATCATAAAATGTAATATACAGTACTTATGACGCTTTTATAAAGCAACCCACAAAAACAAACATCTCTCCACAAACACAAAAAGGAACTATTTATGAAAACTCTTTTAAAAACATTTTTCGGTCTTGCCGTGATAATCGGTCTAGGCTTTTCAACGGCATCACACACAAGCCAAGCACAAGCACAGTTTGTTGACCTGAGCGACGGTTCAAAGAATATTAATGGGTTTGTAGTTGGTGAAAAACTCGCTAAAAGCACCAGCCAATATGCACAAAGAATTGTATTTGGGGTAGCAGGTCTTGGTGCTGTCGCCTTGGGCGCGCTTGCCTTCTTCGGTCGCTTTACATGGAGCTGGTTCTTTGGCTTGGTTGGCGGTCTCGTTCTCATCTCTGGCGTGAACTATGGAATTCAGTACATGACAGGTGGTCAAAGCCTAAATGAAGCTTCAGTTAAACAAGCCACGTTTAGTGGAACTGCTGCTAACTAAAATAGTATTGCAGATTAAAAAATTAACGCACCCCCGCCCATGATAAGATTAGGCGGGGGTTGTTGTTTTTTGGATCTGAACTCTAAACAACATTTTTCTTAAAAGGCAGCTTTACGCCACGACATCGCCCTTTGCCACCGCCACCATGGCAGGGCGCAACAAGCGTGATTGCAGCGTATAGCCTTCTTGCAGCACTTGGGCAACGTGCCCTGCGGGGTGCTCGTCGCCTGCCTCCACTTCCATCACCGCTTGGTGGTGATCGTGGTTAAACGGCGCACCGAGAGCCACAACTTTTTTCACGCCGTGCTTTTCAAAGACTTTCTGCAACTCTTGCTCAGTCATCTGCACGCCAGTGATGAAATTTTTCACCACGGCATCGTCCGTTTGCGGCACGCTTTGCAGTGCGCGATGAAAAATATCAGCAACGCCCAGTAAATCCCGCGCAAATTTGGTGATGGCGTAGTCAATCGCATCCGCCTTTTCGCGTTCAACGCGCTTGCGGATGTTATCTGCCTCAGCCATTGCCCGCAACGCTTGCTCCCGCGTGCTTTCAATCTCTGACTTTAAAAGCTCAAGCTCTTGCTCAACAGTCAGTTCTGTTTCTTGGGCAAGATTTTCTTGTGCATCGTCTTCAGGGGTTGCTTGGGCGGTGTTGGTGTCCATACTATTCATCCTTCTAAGAATCTAGGCGCAAAAGGATTGCCGCACATGTCATCCCCTCGAAAGAGGGGATCCAGAACTGCCTAAGAAGACTGGATTCCCGCCTGCGCGGGAATGACACTAAAACTATATTGCGTCAAAATCTATACTAGCGACACTCTATATGCGCTCTTTCCAGCGATATTTCAAGAGGGACTCAACAACCGCGTCATAACCTTCGCCGTATAATCCACCATGGGAATCACCTTGCCATAATTCACGCGGGAAGGCCCCACAACCCCTATCGCGCCCACCACTTCTGAACGCATGTTTCTGAAGGGCGCAACGATCAGGGAGCAGCCCGACAACTCAAACAGCTGATTTTCCGCGCCAATAAAAATTTGCACGCCTTCTGCGGTGTGGGTGGCATCCAACAAGCGCATGAACGTACTTTGCGTTTCCAACGCTTCAAACAGGCGGCGCACCCGCTCAATATCCTGCCCCACCGTGACATTTTGCAACAATTGCGCTTGCCCGCGCACAATCAACGATTTGCTTTTGGTATCGCCCGACCACACGGCTAAACCCTTTTCCACAAGACTGGTTGCGAGCACATCAAGGGAGGCTTGATGCGTTTCCAGCTCAAGGCGCACTCTCTCGCGTGCTTCCCGCAACGTACGCCCCACAAGGCGATTGCTGAGATAGTTACTGGCTTCTTGCAACGTGCTGCTGCCTATGCCTTCAGGCACTTCAATCACCCGATTTTCCACCGTGCCGCTTTCCAGCACCAGCACCACCAACGCCCGCCCATTCGCAAGGTGCACAAACTCAAGGTGTTGTACCCGCTCTTCTGCCTCGGGTGCCAACACCAAGCCTGCGCATTGCGATAATCCTGAAAGCGTTTGCGTCGCCTCGCTCAAAACGGTTTCATAGCTTTTGCCATTGAGACTGCAATGCTCGCCGATGCTTTGCGCTTCATCGGGCGATAACTGCCCCATTTCCAGCAACCCCCGCACGAAAAACCGCAAGCCTTCCTCGGTGGGAAGTCTGCCCGCCGAGGTATGCGGCGCATACAGCAACCCGCGCCGCTCTAAATCCGCCATCACATTGCGAATCGTGGCAGGTGACAACTGCAGCCCCAACTTTGCGGATAAAGTTTTAGAGCCAACAGGCTCGCCTGTTTCCACGAAGGCTTCGACAACGTGGCTGAGAATGTCGCAAGCGCGGTCTGGGAGGGGTGGAGTTGCTGTCATTGAGCAGTGTTATGCGCCACTGCTGCCATAATCGCCTCGTGGGACAATTCAGAAAAATCATTTGCAATCTCTTGAATAGACATCCCCGCTGCAAGATAAGACAAAACATCCCCGACCGTAATACGCGTTCCCCTCACGCACGGCTGCCCACTACGGATATTTTTATCAAGGGTAATTACACTTTGCATCATATAAAACTATCGTTTGTGGCACAAAAAGTCAATTGCGAGATGGGAAGCTGATTATTCTCTGTTGAGAAATTTTCCAAAGCCCGCAAGTGCTGCCATTCTATCAATAAAGGATGTTGATCCCTGCATAACGGCATCCGTAGTCTTTTGCAGTTCTTCTGGGATGTAAGAATCAGCATATTGCCTTGTAATCCATCTTGTTTGCGCCATATCTGGGTGACGATGATAAGGTCTTGTTTGCCCATGCATCACGCCATTTTCAAAAGTATTATTAAACAGTACAGCTTCTCCTGCCTTGAGGGTAACACTCAAAGTATATTCGGGCATTCTCTCTTTAAGTTTTTGCAATACTGCTTCTGCCTCTGTTGAGACTCCCCGAATATTATCGAAGTCAATATAATCACGGAATGCCAACCTCTTTTTTTCAGTTTCAACCAAAATTGGGACTTTTCTATCTGCTCCATACTCGCCTGCAAACAAAGCACGAGTTTTTAAAGAACTTATTTCTGCTTGTGAAAATTCTTCGAGCAATGCTTTTACGTCGATAAAGTCGGTGTGCGCTTCTGGATTACCACGCTTACAAGACAAAAATACAAATGAACCGTTTTGTCCGTCAAAATGGAAGTTGTTAGACGGGATAGGACGACTAGGATCATCGTTCCGACCATAACGATCATTCGGTGTAATATCTGAAACCTTTTGAGGGTTGATTGACATTTCTCCTGCTGTCGCGATTGCGGCAATAACGTATTCGGGCAGATATTCTGCATCATCTTCGCGACTACCGCTTTTAGGCGTTGGGGGAAGAACATCGGGTTGCGGAATATTTTGGAGATGCAATACCCCTCTAAAATCAGGATCTTGTAGTAATTTTAATGAATCTATTTGTTCGGGACTTAGAATGCTGCATGCTTGTTCCTGAATCTTAGATCGGCTTTCTTCCAGCCACTGTTTTACTGAAATTGTGCTGGGGAGATGCGCAAACGCTGTACGGAAGGCATCCGCTTGCTGTTCATTTAACTGAATGACGACGTTTTCAATAAATCTATCTCCTCTCTAAACAGAATATAATAACGCCGTTAAAGATAGGTTAATATGGATACGCCTGCCCTATCTCTGTTCAGACACCCTCCCCTCCACCACATCCCAAAACTGGCTTTCCAGCTTCACTTTGTTAAATTTATTGATTTCCTGCACCCCTGTGGGGGAGGTGACGTTAATTTCCGTGAGATAACCACCAACAACATCCAGCCCCACTAACATGAAACCGCGTTTTTTGAGTTCACCGCCAACAGCCTTGGCAATCTCAAGGTCTCGCGGCGTTAGGTCAGTGCGAACAGCCGTGCCACCTGCAAACAAATTCGCCCGATGCTCTTCAAGGGCGGGGACACGGAGCATCGCTCCTGCGGGTTCGCCATCCAGCATAATAATCCGCTTATCGCCAGCCTCTGCCCCTTTAATATACCCTTGGGCAATAAACGGCTCCCGAAACTTCTCTTGATACACCTCAATAATCACCGACAAATTCGGCGCACCCTTAGGGATGCGAAACACGCCACTCCCCCCATGACCATAGAGCGGCTTAATGATGATATCACCGTGTTTCTCGGCAAAGGTTTTGAGTTGCGCGGTGTCGCGACTAATCAGCGTGGGTGGAATGAACTGCGGAAAATTAAGGACAAAGATTTTTTCCGAGCAGTTCCGCACTTCCGTCGGATTATTCACCACCATCGTTGTTGGGGGCAGCATCTCGAGGAAATAGGTAGCGGTGATATACGCCATGTCAAACGGCGGGTCTTGCCGCATCAAAATCACATCCAGCGTGCTCAAATCTTTTATCGTTGCTTCACCTAGCGTATAGTGATTACCTTCTTCCTTACGCAGTGCTAACGGCGCAACGCTGGCGACCACCTTGCCTTCGCTATAGGACAAGCTGTGCGGTGTGAAGTAATACAGCGCGTGTCCGCGCGCTTGCGCCTCGAGTGCCAACACAAACGTGGTGTCTTTGGCGATATTAATCCCGTGAACGGGATCCATGAGGACAGCGACTTTAAGGGGCATGGGATTCCTTTCAGGAAAGGCATCAGCAGGAAAAATAGCCGCTGGCTCGCATTGTAGACTCTTTGCAAAAGCCGCTAGGACGCTAGCGAAAATGTCTTAGTTTGAGAAACGGAGCGCAGTTGACTTAAGGTCAATGAGCACCGTATCGCAAAAATTAAGACATTTGCAGCAAGTCATAGTAGGCTTTGGCATGAGGTCTACTGTATTACCTCAATATAACTCACCACCTGCTTCACGCCGCCAATATTCCGCGCCACATCAATGGCTTTTTGCAATTCTTCTTGGCTTCCTGCAGAGCCTAACAGATACACCACGCCGTTTTGCACTTCTGTTTCATAATTCAGGTTTTTCACCCCGCCTTTAAACACAAGGCTGGTGGCAAGCTCTTTGTCAATCGCCAAGTCGCTTAAATCATCGCCAAAGGTTTGGTCTTCGCCCACCAAAATTTCGTTATACACCGCACGCACGCCGCGAATGCTGCTCACAATCCGAATAGCCTCTGCTTTTGATGCTTCTGTTGCAACCGTGCCGAGTACCAACACGCGGCGGTCAAAAACCTTTGTGCGGAGATTGCGGAATAAGTTTGATTTCTGCCCAATCCACTGCGCGCTAATGTGTGTTTGAATGCGTCCGTCTGTTGCGCGCCCCCCTAATCCGGGGCTTTGCGGGGCATTCGTGCCAACGGCCGCCACACCGCCAATTACAGCGGGAACACACGCTGTTGCGAGGGTTAACATTGCAAGCGTTGCAAGGAGTGTTTTTTTCATTTTATTATTCCTTATTTTGCAATAGTCATGCCCTAATCATTGGGAAATATCAAGTCTCTTTACAAATGCATTTTTTCATGTATAGTAATTTCAGTAATTACTGAAATGTAAAAAAACATGAAACTCTCTCCTCTCCTACAAACATTCGTGATGCACTTTGGTGAAATGGGCAGCCGTTGGGGTATTAACCGCACGGTGGGGCAAATTTACGCCCTCCTTTATGTCTCTGAGAAACCACTCAATGCCGAGGAAATTGCGGAAGCATTAGGGTTTTCGCGTTCCAATGTGAGCATGGGACTCAAAGAACTGGATTCATGGCGTTTAACGCGGATGCAACATTTGCCCAATGACAGACGCGAATATTTCACCACCCCCGATGACATTTGGGTGATTGTTCGTACGCTTGTGGAAGAACGCCGAAAGCGTGAGATTGATCCCACCTTGAGCATGTTGCGCGATACCTTATTACAAATACCTCAAAACTCTCAAGAAGAACATGCCCACGCAAAAATGCAAGAAATGCATGATCTGATTGAGATGCTCACCAACTGGTACACCGATGTGCAAAAAATGGAAACGGAACGACTGGTGAACCTGCTGAAACTCGGCTCAAAGATTTATAAACTCTACGAATTCAAGGATAAATTCACCCTCGTTGGGGGTGGCAAAAGCAAAATTACGAAAGGGACTCTCTAATGGACGCACTCATCCTCGCCCGTATGCAGTTTGCGGCAAACATAACCTTCCACATTTTGTTCCCCACCATCACGATTGCGTTGGGATGGATGCTGCTGTTTGTGAAGCTCCGTTTCAATGCCACCCGCGATGAAAAATGGATGGAAATTTACCGCTTCTGGGTGAAAGTGTTCGCCTTGTGCTTCGCGTTGGGCGTGGTGAGCGGTATTACCATGTCGTTTCAGTTTGGCACGAACTGGCCGAATTTTATGAAAACAGTCGGCAACATTGCAGGGCCCTTATTAGGCTATGAAGTGCTCTCTGCTTTCTTTTTAGAGGCAACATTTTTAGGGGTGATGCTCTATGGCTCAAAACGGGTTTCCAACAGGGCGCACACCATCGCCACCTTTCTGGTCGCATTCGGCACCACCATGTCCGCGTTCTGGATTATCGTCCTAAACTCATGGATGCACACCCCTGTTGGCTTTGAGATGATTGATGGCAAGGCGCATGTAACAAGCTGGGTAGAAATTCTTACCAACCCGTCCCTGCCCTATCGCCTCACCCACGTGCTGCTGTCTTCTGGCTTAACAATAGCGTTTCTCATGGCGGGCATTTCTGCCTATCGGTGGCTGCGCAATGACCGCACACAAAGTGTGTATACCGCCATGCGTACAGGTGTAACACTAGCCGCCATTCTCATTCCGCTGCAAATTTTAGCAGGAGACATGCACGGTATTAACACACTGAAGCATCAGCCCGCAAAAATCGCCGCCATGGAAGCGGTGTGGGAAACGCAAAAAGGCGCACCGCTCGTGCTCTTTGCCGTGCCCAACAAAGAAACAAAAACCAATGATTTTGCAATAGAAATTCCTAAACTTGCAAGCCTCGTGCTCACCCATGATCTCAACGGCGAGATTAAAGGTATTAACGAGTTTGAAGGGAAACACCCACCCGTCAAGCCTGTGTTTTATGGGTTTAGGGTCATGGTTGGCACGGGCGTGCTCATGCTTGTTGTCTCATGGTTCGGGCTATGGCAATTCCGCAAAGGACGGCATCCGCATAAACTGTTCGTGCGGGCGTTGTTATGGATGGCATTTTCAGGGTGGATTGCAACCGTTGCGGGCTGGTATGTCACCGAGATTGGGCGGCAACCCTATTTAGTCCATGGAGTTCTCACCACGGCAGAAGCGGCATCCGCCGTGCCTAGTGGCAAAATCGGACTCACACTCGTGATGTATGTTGGACTATACATAACGCTGCTCATCGCGTTTGTTTCTACCTTGTTCCATCTGGCACGCAAAGCGGGACAATCACTCGATACAGCGCACACCGTCACACCCAACCTTGTCAACTATCCTACAATACAAGGAGTCTAGCAATGTCAGATATTCTCAGCAACGGGCAATGGCTTCCCCTCGTATTCGCCTTCCTCATGGGGCTATCCATCTTCATCTATGTGATTTTAGATGGCTATGACTTGGGCGTGGGCATGTTGCTGCATAACGCCACAACCGCTGAAAAAGACTGGATGATTGCCTCGATAGGGCCATTTTGGGATGCAAATGAGACATGGCTTGTGCTTGGTGTGGGCTTGCTGCTCGTGGCGTTTCCTGCGGCACACGGCATCATTTTAACGAACCTGTATTTGCCTGTTGCGCTAATGTTGGGCGGTCTGATTTTACGCGGCGTTGCCTTTGATTTTCGCACCAAAGCACAAGCAGAACACAAACAAAAATGGAACGCCGTGTTTTTTGCAGGATCGCTGATTGCAGCCCTTTGCCAAGGATACATGCTGGGACTATACATTGTGGGATTTGAACGCACACCCCTTAATATTGCCTTTGCCGCATTAAGCGGGGTATGCTTGGCGGCGGGCTATTGCCTTGTGGGCGCAAGCTGGCTGATTATGAAAACCACCGACGAGCTACAGAAAAAAGCGGTGCGCTGGGCGCGTATTAGTCTGTGGATTACAGCAGTGGGGATTGCCGCTGTCTCCATCGTAACGCCACTCGTCAATCCGCATATTTTTGAAAAATGGTTTGCCTTACGCAATATCTTTATGCTTGCGCCCATTCCGTTGTTCACGGGCTTAGTTATCCTAAGTATGGAGTATGTTCTGCGGCACCTTCCCCGCGCTAACGATAAACATTGCTGGTTGCCGTTTGCAGGCACAGCAACGCTGTTTGTGTTGTGCTTTTTTGGGTTGGCGTATAGCTTTTTCCCGTTTGTTGTGCCCAATCAAATGACCATCTGGCAGGCAGCCAGCGCCCCTGAAGCCCTCAAAATTATTCTTGTCGGTGCGCTTATTGTGTTGCCCTGTATTTTGGGCTATACGTTTTACTCTTATCGCGTATTTTGGGGTAAAGTAAAGGAACTGACGTATTACTAAAGAATCATACATCTGCATCGGGCGCATCACCACCCCCCACGGTCTTAAAGGCGAGGTGAAGCTACAAAGTTATCTCAGCAACGCTGAGGATATTGCACGCTATGGCATGGTATATACCGCCGCACAGCATCCGCTTGGGCATTTAAAAAACCTGCATAGTGTGGGCAAAAGCCTTGTCGGGCGATTAGACAGCGTGGAAACACGCACCCAAGCTGAAGCACTCAGCGGCACCGAACTGTATATCCCTAAATCCGCCATGCCGCCCCTAGAAGACGATGCCTTTTACCATGCAGAACTTATCGGACTCGCGGTGGTAAATGAAACGGGGGATGCCGTGGGGCACATCAAAGCCCTGCATGATTTTGGCGCGGGTGATATTATCGAGATTGCGATCACTGACGAAAAAAACACGGTGTTCTACCCGTTCGCACAGGTGGAGATTGATAGCACGGCGGGCAAGGCAATCGTGCAGCAAGACGTGTTGGAGATGTTGCGGTAGGTTATAGCGCCAACGGCTCCACTTCCGCCGCAATCCGTGCTGTTAAGCCAGAGGCTTCCGCCATTTCCTGTTCATACTGCGCCTGTAAGTTGCGCCAAAACTGGGGCGTTTGCCCGAAAAAACAGCCGAGGCGGCACGCCATCTCGAGGCTAATGCTCCGTTTACCTTTTAGTATCTCGCCCACTGCTGTCTGTGGCACATGCAACGCCTTGGCAAGCCGATACGGCGTAATACCCAGCTCGTCTATCAGCTCTTGGAGATGCTCTCCCGCATGAATGGGGGGTAAATCACGTGTCGTCATACTCTACACCTTTAATGATAATCAACAATCTCAACGTCACTGGCATAACCATCCTGCCAAACAAAACAAATTCGCCACTGGTCGTTAATCCGCATACTCCACTGCCCTTTGCGGTCTCCGCGCAGTTGCTCCAAGTGGTTACTCGGCGGCAGGCGTAAGTCTTCAATCACCATAGCAGCATGCAGTTTTTTCAGCTTACTTTGTGCGCGCCGTTGCATATCTTGTGGCAAACGACGCGACAAAAAACCAGAAAACACGCGCTCTGTTTCTTTGCAGCGAAAGTTCTTGATCATACACACATACTAACGTAAAGCATTACTCATGTCAACAGATACTATCGAAACACATTACCCTCCCCTCTCCCTCCTCCTCTGTGTTCACAACGGCGCGGCGTATTTGCCCGCCTGCCTCAACAGCATCCTCACGCAATCCTTCACCGATTTTGAACTGATTATCATGGATGATTGTTCCACGGATGACAGCCCTGCTATTCTTGCCGCCCTCACTGACCCACGGGTAAAAATCTTCCGTAATCCTGAAAATCTCGGGCTTACCAAAAGCCTGAATCTGGGCTTAGAACTGGTGCAAGGCAACTACATTGCGCGGATTGATGCGGATGACACGATGCATCCCACGCGCTTGCAACATCAGGTGGATTTCCTAGAAAACAACCCTGATTACGGTATCGTCGGCAGTTTCGCCCAACAGATGGATGCAGACGGCACGCCCACCAGCATCCAGAAAATGCCCGTAACAAATGCAGAAATTCAGTGGTTTTCGCTACTCAGTAGCCCCTTTTTGCACCCTACTGTCATGCTGAGAAAATCAACACTGGATGCCCACGCCCTCACCTACGACACCACCTTTCGCACCACGCAAGATTATGACCTGTGGGCAAGGATGCTGACTGTTACCAAAGGGCATAACATCCCCCTGCCCCTCACCCATTTGCGGGTGCATGAGGGCGCAATCAGCCACACCAAAAAGGCCGCGCAATTCACCAACCATCAAACCATTGCTTGCCTCACTATTCAGGCGCGTTGCGGGATAGACCTGCCCCCTGCTATTATCACCACGCTGCTGGAAGCGTTCCACCAACCCCGCCACAGCCTATCATGGCGGGAACTAGGGGGCGCGATACGGCAGTATCTAAGACTCTATCGGGCGTTTCGGAAAAACAACCCTGCACGACCTGTTCTAAAAACAGTGCTGTTGCGGATAGCGCGGGCGGTGTTGCGGCGATAGATATTAGGCATATTCCGCTTGGGGCACGGCATGAACATGCACACCAATTAACTGTGCAAAAGTGTTGTGTCCACAGGTTTCAAGCAACGTCATAAACGGCGTGGGGATGGGCAGCGTCTCGCCCGCATCAAGCAATGCTTGCAAATGCCCCGTTAAAGCATCCGTTGCGGTATCAATCACCTCGTGTTCTGCATCGGCACAGGTGACACACCCCGCCACATCAGGAAAAGAGATAGCATAGCCATCGGCATCGTACTCAATAATCGCTGCATAGTATAGTTTATCACGCATGATAATATCCTTTATGGGTAGTCCCGTAGGCGTAATGATCAAGTGCGAAACGTCACCCCGTCGCATGACGGGGTCTGGTACATAAAGATTCTAGACCCCGTTATAAAAACGGGGTGACGGACTTTTTTGTTGCAACTTACTAACAAGTTCTTGTCATCATTCCCTGTTTAGCAGCACTTTTTACTGTCTCGTTGCACGGCACATCCTATTTTTTACAGCATACCATATAAATGGTTACTATTCAATATACAGACATCACACCCTACTGTTCATTTCTCCAAAAGAACAACACCTCGCCTATCAAATCCCTTATTCTGGATACCAGCTTTCGCTGGTAATTCCCACCACAGGCAGTCCTCGCGGGAGTGGCGAATTACCAGCGAAAGCTGGTATCCAGACTTAAATTCAGTGATTCCGTTTTGAAATCAACAGCCCTTGGCATACCACACGAAGACCCTATTTTGCGCAAACATCAAAAAAACACTAAAAATAAATATTGCATTAGTGTTATTCTTATGATAGGGTGTTGGTATTACCTTGGCTCACAATTAATTTTATTTTGTGATGGTGACTAAGTGGTCATTCCTACCTCGGCTACGATGTTTTACACTTTAAATTCATTGGAGCTCAATATTATGCTTTCTACCGACAATTCTGCTGATTCTAATGCTTCTTCAGAGTCTCTCCTAGGCATTCCTCTTGATTTTTTCCAAACGACGGATGATTTCAAGGCTTTGCTTGCCAACCTTCAAAAAGCACAAGAGGCTGACTTGAGTGACGATGACATCAACGCGATGCCAAAGTTCAAAACGCCCTTGGCTTCCATTAGATTGGCGTGGAAAAAATTCAATGCTGCTGAAGAACAGCGGCTTAAGAATGAGGCGCTTGCAATTCAAGAACAGCAGTTGATAGTAAATGTTTTTAGCGAGAAAGTCCAGTACTTCGCTCTTCTCCCAGAAGATCAAGAACGGATTCTGAAACTTGCCATGGATCTTGCCTACACTCAAGGACACGATTTCCAAGCAAGCGCGCAAAAATTTCTTGCCAAACTAGAACGGTACGAACGCATTCAAGGTTCTAAAAAGCAAGAGAAGATTCTTGCGAACCAAGATCGCGCAGAACAAGCTCTAGATAACTTGCAAGACGTTGCCTTCCTGATGAAGGTGGACGCTCTTGTAAAGCGTCGGCTTTCAGAGAACATTTCCGTCATCTTGGCGGAGGCGGAGCAGGCGTTCAACGCGCCTACCAATTCTCGTAAGGAGAAAGGGAATTTTGGAAGGGTTCATGTGGTCACAATTAAAACCCGCGAATATTTCGCGGAGATTACAAAAGCCCGCTACGCTGAGTACTTCCGCGAGCAGATAGAAAAAGCACTGCTTCCTCAGGCTGAGCCGTTCGTTTCTAACGTTGCGAACGACGAAACCACTATTCTTTCGTCATTGGATTCTAGAACACAGTATCCCCCCGTTGTGTCTAGATTCGCTCAATAAAGTTTAAGCTGCCCTTCCCCTCTGGGAGAAAAGCTTAAACAAAGGAACACTCTCCCAACGCACTGCATTGCAGCGCGTTGGGAATCCTTTTAGTCAATCATAAAGCACACTATTTTAACCACCTGCGCTTTATGATAAACTATACCTCTCCTGTGATTTAAGACTTACGCGGAACATCAAAAGTACGCTGCGTATACTATTTTTGCACGCAAGACACAGAACACTTTTTATAGAATATAAGTATTGTCTGGCAATTTTTTATCTACAACGAAGAGTTATGAATAGCTTTCCCGATCGCCCTCTTGCATCAGATTTTGTTGAACAAGATGTGGTGGCAAGATCTCAACAGGTATTCATCCAAAGCCAAGAATGGCAAGCAGAGGCTCTCCGCAGTGAGCAATCTATAGAAGAACAAACAAGAGCGTGGCTAGAACAACAAGAGCAAAAAGAACAACAAGCCGCCCGCAATGCCCACAAAAAAAATATTACGATAGCATCCCTTGCAATAGGCATACCTACTGCTGGGATTACTGGCGCTATATTGTCGTTACGCTCCCCCTCTGGCACGAAGCAACCCGCCCCTACCCTCGCCGCCATAAAATCAATTGACCCCCTAACCAATGCAGACGCATTCGTTAACGCTGCCAAAGCCGCATCGCCTGATGTTAAAATTCAAGTCATTCAAGATGTAAGCAGCGTCATCACCACAAAAAACAATCTCGCACACGATTTTGCGGGCATGGCGCAAACACAGTCCCTTTATGGCACTGCAGGCAAAGTGGTGGATACGCGCTTTATCGCACAGCTGCAAAATTTTGGCGGTAGTGCTGCAACGGAAGCAACCAACACAAACGCAAGCATCCTCCGCGATATGCTCGGTAATGCTGAAAACATGCAGCATTTCAGGGATATTGCCAGCGGAGATGCAATGCTCCTCAACACCCTTAACAACCTCCCCCAAGATCCCCAAAAGCTTAATGCAATCGTGGCGCAACTCTCAGACCTTGAATATACCCGCCTTCAATCCCTCTCAGGGGTGGATTTCCACAAGCATTTTGAGGAGGCATTCAACGCAGGTGGCGCAACAAGCATGAAGCAGGCTGTTGCTCAACTCAAAGATACTTTCAAAGGCTATGGTGAAAAATTCACAGAGCAAGTCCGCGCCCTGCAAGAAACACTGCAAAAAATATCGCCCCGCTCCAGCGCGGTATCCGATGGCGACCGTGTTCTTGTTGCCAGCGCGGGTAGCTTAGACGGACTCATCACCCAACTTCCTGCAACACCCCCTCCCCCCAATGCCCTACAGCAAACTTTTAGTTTCCTTCAAGGTAAGGCACACGAATCGTTAGAGGCGATGGAGAGTGCCGCCAAAGCAACAGGGAAATTTGTGCAAGAAAACGCAAGCGCACTCACCGCTGCTTCTGCCGCCGTCACGCTTGTGCGAGCACACATTGAAACCACACAACAAAATTTAGACGCGAAAGCCACGTTCAAAGAACGGGTAGCAGCCGCCCTCACCGCTAAAGTTGACATCAAAGACTATGCGAAAACCATGACAAAGCTGCCCTACGCAATGGGGCTTGCCCGCACCGCTGCTATGGCTGCTGTGGCAATCACCCCCGCCGCGATGGGCATTGCGGCAACGATTGGTGCCGTGCAGATGGCACAAACAGGGGCAGGCGTTGCGGCTGCCTTCACTAACGCTCAAATAAATAGAACAGCAAAACGCTTGAGTGATTTGCAAACACAAGAAGGAGCAGCAGAACAGATTGCACAACTGACAGATCGCCAAGAACGCCTGCAAAACCTTGCGACGGCTCTTGATACAGTCGCAAACGCAAGTTGGGGAGATGTCCGCAACGCTGCCACAGGGACGGCGCAACACATCACAACAGCCGCCAGCGCAACAAAAGACGCTACTTTTGCAAAAGCGCGGGATATCACAGAATCCGTTCAAAAGGTAACAAAAACCGTGCTGCAATCCTGCTTAGGCAACATCATGGCGCGCTTCAGCAAATCACAAGACCTCGCCCACGCTTAACCGCGCCGCCGCGCACGCTTTTCATATCCCCAATGCACCAACGGCGGCAGCACACACAACGCAACAATCCCCAAAATGGCAAGGTGCATATATTTCTTAATGGTTTCAGGCGGGAGGACTTGCCCTAAAAAATACCCAGCCACGCACAATCCCCCGCACCAAATCACCGCGCCGATGCAGTTAAACAAAAAATACGTGGATTGCTTCATGCCGCACGCCCCTGCAAACACAGGGATAAAAGTACGCACAATCGGCAGGAACCTTGCAATCACAATCGCTTTTTGTCCGTGCTTGGCATAAAAAATCTCTGTTTTAGCCAGATTTTGCGGATTGAAAAACCGCCCCTTTTCATTCGCGAACAGCCCCCGTCCATACCGTTTGCCGATTAAATACCCCACCTCATTCCCCGCTATAGCTGCCACAATACAGCCAATCGTGAGCACGGTAATATCCATATAGCCTTGGGCGGCAAAAATCCCTGCCATTAGCAGCAAGCTATCCCCCGGAAGAAAGAAGAAGATACAGCACTCCAGAAAAATTATCAGCCACACGCCATACTGCCCCACCGATTCAATCAGGTGCGGCAAGTCTTTAATAATGTCTAATGCGCTAGAATCTACAACCATTTTTTCTCCCGTTGTTTAGAAAAATTTCTGGATACCAGCTTTCGCTGGTAATTCGAACCACAGGCAGTCCAGTCGTTGCGAGAGTAGCGAATCACCAGCGAAAGCTGGTGTCCAGTTACTTTATTTGCGATACGTTCCTGTAGAAATATTACACACCATTTTTTGCTTTTCTATGCTCTTTCCAAAAATGAATAATGGCTGGTAAAAACGAGAGGACGATAATCCCCACCACCACTAAAATCAGATATTTCTCCATAATTTCCGCAGGGATAATTTGCCCCAAAAAGTACCCCAAAATGATAAGACCACCGCACCACAGCACCCCACCAATAACATTGTAGATGAAAAACTGCCGTTTATCCATCCCCACAATCCCTGCAAACACAGGGGTAAAGGTACGCACCACAGGCAGAAACCGCGCAATCACCACCGCCATTTTACCATGCTTGGCGTAAAACTCTTCTGTTCGTGCAAGATTGCGCGGGTTAAACAGCTTGCCTTTTTCATTGGCAAACAGCCCGCGCCCATAGCGTTCCCCCGCAATATAACCAATTTTATTACCAACAACCGCCCCCGCCAAACAGCCTAAAATCAGCGGGATGACAGGCATATAGCCTTGTGAGGAGAAAAACCCTGCCATAAACAGCAAGCTATCCCCCGGTAAAAAGAACACAAAACACGATTCTAAAAAGATGATGAGCCAAATACCATACATCCCCACGGATTTAATAAGGGCGGGAATATCTTTCAGCGTCTCTAGGGAAAACCAATCTGCAGCCATTTTTATTCTTTCTATTTTTGCAAACTATAGCTACTGATTTTTAAATTCAAACACAAGCAGGATGTAAAGAACATGGAACGCCTTATTGAAAAAGCCATTTTTGCCAGTCGTTGGTTAATGGCACCTTTTTACATTGGTTTAATTGGGGCACTGATGGTGCTGCTGTTCAGCTTTTGCAAAGAGCTGTTCTATTTTGTGCTCAAAATTCCTGAAATTACCCAAAACGAGGCGATTTTGGGCGTTCTTGCGCTGATTGACATTTCTCTTGCAGGAAACCTGTTGTTGATGGTTATTTTTGCAGGCTATGAGAATTTCGTCTCCAAGCTCAATATTGATGTTGACCATGCTGATATTCCCGAGTGGCGCGATTCCGTTGATTTCTCCTCGCTTAAGCTAAAACTGATTGCCTCGATTGTTGCCATTTCAGGCATTCACTTGCTCAAAATGTTCATGGAAGCAGGAAAATCCACCAAGGAAGAGTTATTTTGGATGGTTGTTATTCATATTGTTTTTGTGATTTCAGGGGTGTTGCTCGCATTGATGGATTATATTGCAGGGCTGACGAAGGGGCTGAAGAAGAAATGATTGCATGGCTTTACGTTTTCCTCGCAGGCATTCTTGAAATCGGCTGGGCAATCGGGCTGAAATATACTGATGGCTTTACGAAAGTTGTGCCAAGCGTCCTTACTATTGGCTGCATGATTGTGAGTTTTAGCTTTCTCGCCTTGGGACTAAAAACCCTGCCTGTTGGTACGGCATATGCGGTATGGACGGGCATTGGCACGGTGGGGACGGCAATTCTGGGGATTGTCTTGCTGGGCGAGTCCGCCAGTGTTATAAGAATTGTGTGCATTGCGTTGATTGTCATCGGGATAGTTGGACTTAAAATGGCGGGAGAGTAAACCTTTCACAAAAGCCTACTATGACTTACTGCAAATGCATTGCTACTGTGATACGGTGCTCATTGACAAAAAGGTCAACTCCGCTCTCGCCTACGGATTCCAGCGAAAAACAAGTCACTGGCTTGTTTTTTATACCGCTAGAATTCTCGCATCAACACATATTGGCTACGCCGCCACTTCGTGGTCGCTAGCGTCCTAGCGATTTTTGCAAAAGGCTTGACAGTTGCATGAACACCCAAAAACTCACCCCCGAACAACACTGCGTTCTCTATGAAGAAGGCACAGAACGCCCGTTCACCAGCCCGCTGAATGATGAAAAACGAACAGGCGTTTATGTCTGTGCGGGGTGCGGCACGCCATTGTTTGAATCCAGCACAAAATTTGACAGCGGCACAGGCTGGCCAAGTTTTTACAAACCGATTGAAGGCAATATTGGCACAAAAACCGATAGAAAGTTATTGAGTGAGCGCACCGAATATCATTGCTTAAAATGTGGCGGGCATCAGGGGCATGTATTCAACGACTCCCCCACGCCAACGGGCTTACGCTATTGCAATAATGGTGTGGCGTTGCAGTTTGTGCCTGAAGAAGAATAGGATAATATTACAATGCGCTTCTTCACCCTGACTCTTACCCTTGTTTTTTCACTGTTTACGGGAACAGCCGTCATCGCTGCTGATACCACCACCACACAAGCAACCTTTGCAGGCGGCTGTTTTTGGTGCATGGAACCCGCCTTTGCAAAAATTGCAGGGGTGGAGAAAGTCACGGTGGGCTATACGGGTGGGCATGTTGTCAACCCCACTTATGAGCAGGTTTCAGCGGGCGCAACAGGGCATGTTGAAGCTATTCAGGTGACGTATACCCCTGAGAAAGTACCGTATCAGGCATTACTGGACATTTTCTGGAAAAATGTTGATCCCACCGATGCACAGGGGCAATTTTGTGACAAGGGCGAGCAATATCGGGCTGGAATTTTCACGCACACCCCCGAACAGGTAACACTCGCTGAAATCTCAAAGCAGAAAATTGCTGAACAGCTTGCCCCAACACCTGTTGCCACCTTTATCAAGCCCGCTGCTATTTTCTATGCAGCGGAGGATTACCACCAAGCTTTTTATCTCAAAAATCCCAATCGTTACGAACGCTATTCCAAAGGATGTAGGAGAGAACAGCGGCTGGAAGAGTTGCAGGGGCGTTAGAAAATCGCTTGTTTGTTTGCAGTGACAAACGTATAAATTGAGCGTGACACTGCATCAATCCCCAAAAACAATAACATATGACGCTGAAGGCGTTGTTGGGCAAGCGCTGCTTGGGTTCTACGCTATGTTTGATGGCGGAATCAAATCCCCCAATACCTTACTATTATCGCGCGATGTGTTCGGAATCGTGCCTGCACAAAAAAAGGTGTTAGATTTTCTTATTAAGCACCCGCTGTATATGTTTAGTTTTGCAGATTATCTGGAGACACAGCCAGACAGCGCATACTCTCTTAATCGAGAACAGATGCCGTCCTTTTTAAAGCTCTCTTTATACGATATGCTGCATGAAGCAGACGCTTGCTTTCAAAAAGCTGATATATCCATTCATCACGGGAGTGATAGGCGATACATGCAACGACTGATGCGATACGGTTTATTTTCAGACGCTACTGCGCTGCGCTCCCCCATTGATATTGATATGATTTCGTTGTTTACGGACGCAATTTTTAGAGAAGCACAAGGCAAGCCCGCACATTTTAATCTACCTGCTTCCGCTGATGGGCAGTATTGGCTGTCGTTACGCGCCATTGCGGCAGAAAACAATATTAGCTTACCATCCAACCATAGTATGCATATTGATACGGCTGTTGCCCGTAGGATTTGCCAAAGAACTCGATTGGATTTACAAGAAACTGAATCCCTAAACACGGCAGAATTTGAAGAAAACTCATGGGATAAAGTTTCTAAACTCGGGAATCTAAACCATGTGCAAAGAAAAATTGAACAGCAGCTAGAAACACCCGCAATGCGCCGTCCTTTTTTGAAGGTTTATTACATTAAACAAGAAAAAGACATGGGCAATAAAGACGACCAGATAAATCGCTTGCGGATTAAACCCGTTGTTTTAATGGGCGAAAATCTTTATAACCCGTTTGAATATTTTACATGGGATTTATATAAAGACCCCCTCCTCGCGTTTCCTGCTATTTTGAAGCATTTGAAAATAGACTGGTCGGACATAAAACATAAAACTGCTGTGGAAAGAATGCAGGTTGTGCTTGATAAATTAAGTGCCCTTACGCCTCAGCAAATCGAGAGCATGGGCAAAGCATCTTTCTTAAGTTTTCTGTTCAAAAAACAAACGGATGAAATGGAAGAGGAGGAGTTTGACGAAACAGCAATAGTCCAACAAGGCACAAGAATCCCCCTCAAGGAGTTAAGAAATAATATTGAACGTATCAGTGTTGATTTGTGTCATAATTTATACCCTCTTAACGGAAATTCGGCGTTAGTAGCCCTACCACAAGATGCTTTAGAGCAACGCGCTGCTTTTTTCAAACACCCTTCTATGCAGCCATTTTTGCGCGGATTGTGCGGGAGTATTAGTGATCTATTACGCGGAGACCCTGAAAAAGATCGTAACCATTATTATGGCTGGCATACTGTTGCGGCGGGCTTTGTTGCACAAATAAGAGTTATGCAAGAGGTGTTATCCCTGATAAGGCTTAATTAACAATAAGAAGCCGGATCAGTGCCATGAATGATAATAATAAGCCGAAGTCAAAGTACAAAATAAAGAATTGGCCTGAGTATAACGGTTC
>CANGXP010000029.1 GCA_947457935.1 Alphaproteobacteria bacterium
AATGCATTCAATTCGGCAACTGAAATTTGCGGGTTGTCTTGTATCGTTCGCGATAAACTACTGATGTTCCCTGCTGCCGAACCGCGATTGCTCAACATCAAGCCATAATCAATAACCGCAAATGTTAGTCCTAGAAAAATTGGCATTGTCAACGCTGCTTCAATAGCACCAAAACCGCCAAGATTCTTTCGAAAATTTACACACGCACGCTGAAAACGCGATAATAGCCGTTGGCTCATAAAATATTCCATCATCTCAAATCAACTATACAAGCAAACGGTTAAAAAAAGGTTAAGGCCATGCCGATGAGAGACTTCACGCAAACATTAAATTAATCAGTGATTAATTTAACTCAAAGCGGTGTTGTAGTCGTCACCCCGTGCCTGTCACGGGATCTGGAATCGTCATTTACCAGCCCCCGTCATAAAGACGGGGCGACGGACTTTTTTATGACACGATAAATTAATCACCGATTAATTTATGGGCACCTCTATTTAATCGTCATTGCGAACAAAGCGAAGCAATCCAGAATCGTTAATCCATTGTAAAAACTTGATTTTTTCGCATCCAAGCGGCTTGCAATGACGCACTTAAACGATTAAATAGAGGTGCCCTTAGTGTAGAGGCGCACATCCTGCCCACACATCGCCGCTTTCATTTGCGTACTAGTTTTGCCCGTCACAGGGTGTATAAAATCAGGCGCAACGTCACACAACGGATACAGCACAAAGGCGCGTTCCGCCAACAACGGATGAGGCACTTGCAGCGTTGCCGTCTCAATGACCACATTACCATAATAGAGAATGTCTAAATCAAGCGACCGCGCCCCATAGCGCACGCCCCGCTCGCGCCCTGCTGCATTTTCAATCGCTTGTAGGGCGGTTAGCGCTTGTTCTGCTGTGAGGCTTGTTTCCAGTTTTACAACAGCATTTAAATAGGCGGGTTGGTCAATCACATAAAGCGGGGCTGTTTCATACACCTGCGATTGCGCGCACACCGCCCCCACGCCCTTTAATGCCACAACTGCATTCTCAAGATTTTCTGCGCGATTACCAAGGTTGCTCCCCAGTGCTATATATATTTCCATGCGATGCTTGTAAAAGGAGGCAGATTTTTTTCAAGGAGAATCCTTGTATTTTGCCAGAAATCATTCTACTTTCTAATGATTAAAGCATGTTACTAGAAATAAAAAATTAACCTGTGACAACAATCACGGAAAGTATAATAAAAAATACATAAAAATTTATATTGCTTTCTGGTGAAAATTATGTTTATATATGTTTATACACAAGCACGACACGTTTAACCCCCACCACAAGGAAACGCCTCATGACAAACGTAACCTCTTTCAGCACCGCCTCCATCATCGACAGAATTTACAACGAGGCGTACAGCTTGTTGATTGAATCACGCAACTACATGGTTTACGCGTTGCCTGCAGTGAAAAAAGGCCTTTCTGCGGAAGATCGTTTGGAAGTGACCTTCCAGTCTACCCGCCTCACCTCTCGTGTGTTAGAAATGATTTCGTGGTTGCTGGCTCAAAAAGCCGTGCAAAGCGGCGAAATGTCACGCGAAGAATCAAAAAACCAAGGTTTCTCCATCACCAACGACGATGTTTGCCGCTATAGCGAAGGCGAACAATCTGCAGCCCTCCCCCTCGGCTTAAAGCAACTGCTGGAGCGTAGCGCAAATCTTTATGCACGCCTTGCGCGCCTTGATGGGATGGCACTGTCTGAAGCCGCTTAGTATCTCCACTTCTTTATAACAAAAAAAACGCCTGTACAGTTTTGCACAGGCGTTTTTTTATGAATTCTTGTGAAGACTACGCGTCTTTTTTCGCGCCAATCGCACCCATGTTGCCAAAACGCTTGTTGAAGCGTGACAACTGACCGCCTGTATCCATCAATTTCTGATTGCCGCCTGTCCATGCAGGGTGGCTGAGCACATCAATATCAAGGCGCATGGTGTCGCCCGCTTTGCCATATGTAGAGCGGGTTTTAAAGGTTGTACCATCTGTCATGATGATGTTTAATTCATGGTAATCAGGGTGAATGGCGGGCTTCATAGCAGTATATCCTTGTTGCAACAGAGGCGCACTTATAAAAACTGTGAATAAAAAAAGCAAGTGGTATTTGCATGAGCGATGCAAGTGCGTTTAGATGCGTCATAGTTTCAACGCTCCTTAGATAGACGTACTATCATAATTCTGGATACCAGCTTTCGCTGGTAAGCGCACCACAGGCAGTTGTTGCGAGAGTGGCGAATTACCAGCGAAAGCTGGTATCCAGAGGAATAAAAAAGGAGCTGGGGAGTTTTTATTTTCTTAAGCTGACTGTATACCCGCCATGATGGACGTTACCGATACCCTTGAAGTCACCAAAGATGCGGTGTGGACGATGATTATCATCGGTGCGCCCGTGATGCTGGTTGCGCTGACGGTGGGGTTGGTTGTCTCCCTGTTCCAAGCGCTGACGCAAATTCAAGAAATGACGCTCGCCTTTGTGCCAAAAATTGTGTGCGCCATGCTGGCACTGCTGATCGCCCTGCCATTTATGCTGAATACCCTTAAAACTTTCACACTGGGGGTGTTTGATAAGATTGCGGGGGGGGTGTGATAGACAATATTAATGTGCTGAGAGCGCGTTGAGCGGCAGAAAAAATCGCACTGTTGTTCCTTGCCCCAAGGAACTGTTTAACTCTATCCTGCCGCCGTGGGCTTCCACCACACTTTTAACAAACGGCAATCCTAACCCTGTACCATCTTGCCGCCGCTTTAGAATATCTCCTGCTTGCTCAAACGGCTCAAAAATACGTTGCTGGTCTTTGGGAGCAATACCGATACCTTCATCTGTCACGCAACAAACCAGCGTATCACCCTGTAACGCAATGCCCACCACAATAACACCCTGCTGTTTATTGAACTTAATGGCGTTAGACAGCAGATTCATCCACACTTGCCGCAAGCGTCTTTTATCCGCCGTGATAATCATGTCGTCCAGCGTTGTTTGCACGGTGAGCGTGAAGGGAATGTCTTGTTGATATTGCTGCATTTGATGCGCAATATCGCGCACCTCGGCAATCATATCAAACGCCGTCAACTCCAGCTCTATCTTGCCCGCTTGGGCTTTGCTCACGTCCAATAGATCTTGAATAATCGCGAGCAGGTGATCCGCACTATCGCTCACCTCCCCCATCATCTGCTTATAGATGACTTCTTGCTCTGTAAATGCCCCAAACAGCTCATCCCGCACCACACTGCTATTACCCTTAATAACCGTGAGCGGCGTTCTGAGTTCATGACTGACAACCGCAATGAAGTCACTTTTAGCTTTATTTGCAGCCTCAGAAGCATTGAGCAACGCTATTTCCAATTGGCGCGTTACATAATTTCCCCGAAAAAACTTTTCAATATAAAATGATCCCGCCGTGGTGAGCACCAACGAAGAGCCGATAATAAAATAATTTGCCATTAAATCAGCAGCTTGTCTGTACTGTAAAAAAGTACTTACTGTAAACCCACAAAAGAGTATGAGCGCTAAGATAACAACCCACAAAAAACGCACAAAGAACGGTACTGCGGCAAAAATCACTACCAAAACTAGTCCATAAGGATAATGCTGCCGCACCATCTCATTGCCATGATACATCATCAGCAATACTGCCGTTCCCGAACACACTGCCACCAAGAAGGAATACAGTTGATAATACCCCGAAAATTTATTACGCCACGCCAGCAAAAACAGGGCTATCAGCGGCACCCACCCCAAAATCCCCCGATATGCCCAAAACGTTTTGTAATCGGGCGTTGAGTAATAATCCAACACGCCAAACAGGGGGTATAAAAACACTGCCAATAATGACGAAAACAAAATAGCGGCGCGCATTTCCGTTTCAAAAGTGCGCTGATAGTCTTGCTCAACATGGCTGTCGGTAAACGTTTGCCACACGGGGTGCTGTTGATAGACATGCGCAAGATGCGCTGCGGGGGTTGTTGTTAGCGCCTCATCGGTCATAACGATGATTCCACTTTATTTCTCTGCCAATAACGTAGCCACTGTTTCCACAAGCATCATGGGATCATATGGTTTTGACAAAAAGGCATCTGCCCCTGCGGTACGCGCTTCTTTTTCGCAAAATTGCGCCGTGAACGCAGAAACAGCAATAATTTTTGGGGGATGTGTGACTTTCTTAAATTTTTGAATAAGGTCAAGGCCGCTGGTATCTGACTTCAAGGCAATATCGGTGATGACGAGATCGGGGCATTTTTTTGCAAACGCCGCCATCGCCTCGGCAGGAGAGCTTGCCGTTACCACGTCATGCTTTGCCACAAGCGTTAACATCCGCGATGCCAACGCTTGACACCCTGCATTATCTTCTATCACAAGAATGTGTGCCATTCTGTTGTTTTACTGAAAAAATATTAAGGCTTTGTAAAATGTTTCAGGTTCTGTTGAGATTTTAAGTATTTTGAGGCGAAAATGACGGAATTTCGAGAGTGAGCAGGCACAAAGCAACGCTTTTGCAGCGCAAACCAATGAAACTCGCTTTTTGCAAGCCCTGAAAGGCGCAGCAGAAAAGCCTAGTTGAAATTGCAACGCCACCAAAAGACGACAAATCTATAAAATATACCCCAATCCCTTCAACGACGCATACTCCCGCCGCGTGATGATGAGATGATCATGGAGACTAATCCCCACTGCTTTGAGGGCGGTTTGCACTTGCGCTGTCATATCAATGTCGGCGGTTGAGGGCGTGGGGTCGCCACTCGGGTGATTATGCACCATGATGACAGCCGCCGCGCCGAGTTCAAGAGCGCGTTTGACCACCTCACGCGGGTAAATTACCGCATGATTAATCGTGCCTGTTTGCTGGGCTTCATCTTTGATAATAGCGTTTTTTGTATCCAAAAACAGCAGCCGAAATTGTTCGGCGAGTTCAAAGCCAATTTGCGCCCGATAATAACTAATCACTGTCTCAAATGAGCGAATAATCGGCTGCGCCACAATATCTTTTTCTAAAAGACGCAACGCTGCCCCTTGCACTGTTTTAAGTGCTGTCACAACAGTTTGCCCTACGCCTTTGATTGCCATGAGTTCTTCAGGGCTGGCACGCAACACCGCCGCATAATTACCAAAGTGGGCAAGCAACTCTTTAGCAAGCGGCTTGGTATCGCGTTGCGGCAGCGCGAGAAATAACAGCACTTCCAGAAGCTCATAATCCGCCAACGCCTCAACGCCTTGATTGAGGAGTTTTTCCTTAAGCCGTGCGCGATGCCCGTGGAAATGGGGCTTTTGTTCGGCGGGAGAGGGAAGCACTGTGTCTGACATATACAACCATGCATAGCATTGTGTGCGGCAGAATCGAATGATTTTTTGTGACTCCTAAAGTCAAAAACCCAATTTTAAGTCTGGACACCAGCTTTCGCTGGTGATTCGCCACTCCCGAAACAACTACCTGTGGTGCGAATTACCAGCGAAAGCTGGTATCCAGAAGATTGCACAGACGATAGCGAGGCGGATATGATTTTTTGTTGCCTATCTTTCATAAGCGTATAGAAAATGAGAAATGCCTCAGATACTAGATCTCTCCCCTGCCCCCCTCGCCCAAGCCCGCCCGCCGTTTGTGGCAGGCGTGGTGCAAATGGGCATGACGGCAAACCCCGCAGAAAACCTTACTAAAGCGGTTGCGCTGTTGCATCAGGCGGCGGATGAAGGGGCGCAAGTGGTGTGTCTGCCTGAATTATTCCGCACGCCCTATTTCTGCCAACACCTTAATCCTGCTTACTTTGACTATGCCGAACCTGTGACGGGGGATACCGTCACCACGCTGGCAGGCGTTGCAAAACAACGCAAAATCGTCGTGATTGCGCCGTTTTATGAGCGGGTGGATTCACGCCTCACCTATAACAGTGCGGCGGTGATTGATGCGGATGGCTCTGTGCTGGGCATTTACCGCAAGATGCACATTCCCCACGACCCGCTGTTTGAAGAGAAATATTATTTTGCACAAGGCGATTTGGGTTTTAAGGTGTTTCACACCAATTATGGCAATGTTGGCGTGCTGATTTGCTGGGATCAGTGGTTTCCCGAAGCAGCACGCGCCACTGCCTTGCTGGGGGCGGATATTATTTTCTACCCCACGGCGATAGGCTGGCAACCCGCTGAAAAGGAACAGTTTGGCGAATTGCAACGGCGTTCTTGGCGCATTGCCCAACAGGCACACGGCATCCATAATCGGTGCGTGATTGCGGCGGCGAATCGCATTGGGCTTGAAGTTTTAAGTGGTGACGGCATCGAATTTTTCGGCAACAGCTTTATTTCAGGGTGCTATGGCGAGTTACTCGCTAGTCTTGACCACACCACAGAAGGCGTGATTACCGCAACGGTAACCCCTGCTACTATTGAGCAATCGCGCCGCTGGTGGCCACATTTTCGCGATAGACGGACGGATGCCTACACGGGATTGTTACAGCGATGAGCATTTCTTACACCATGCCGCCCGAATGGACACCCCACAAACGCATATGGATTACATGGCCGCACAGCCGCAACAACTGGCCAGCGAAATTTGCGCCGATTCCGTGGGTGTTTGTCGAGATTATTCGCCTTATCAGCGAAAGTGAGCGCGTGGGCATTTTCGTGCAGGATGAAAAGAGCAAGGCGGCTGCCCTTGCAGCCTTAACTGCCTCCCACGTTGACACCAACCAACTGGATATTGCCATCCACCCCACCAACTTAGGCTGGGTGCGCGATTGTGGGGGAATTTACACAGTATCTACAACGGGTTCCCCCACCATCCTCCACTGGGGCTTTAACGGCTGGGCAAAGTATCGCGCTCATAAAAAAGATGCTGCCGTGCCGCCTGTGATGGCAGAGATTTCAGGTGTGCCAATAGTGCAGCCCACGCATAAAGGGCGGCATATTGTGCTGGAGGGCGGCTCGATTGATGTCAATGGTGCGGGCGTGTTGCTCACCACTGAGGAATGCCTATTAAGTGATATTCAGTGCCGCAACAAGGGCTTTAAACAAGCGGATTACGAGGCTGTATTCAAACAGTATTTGGGGATTAAACAGACAATTTGGCTAGGGAATGGTATTGCAGGGGATGACACCCACGGGCATGTTGACGATATTGCCCGTTTTGTTGAGGAGAACACTATCGTTGCCGTGCGGGAGGCTGATAAAACCGATGCGAATTACAACGCCCTTGAAGAAAACTGGCAACGCCTACAGGCCGCACGGAACCTAGAGGGCAAGCCGTTTAAAGTCGTTGCCCTGCCCATGCCGCGCCCTGTGCTATTTAACGGCGAACGGCTACCCGCCAGTTACGCCAATTTCCTGATTACTAACAAAACCGTGATTGTGCCCGTGTTCCATGATGCGGCTGATGGCGATGCATTACAGATTTTGTCCGCATTATTCCCCACCCGCAAGGTTATCGGGCTGTTTGCACGCGATTTGGTGTTGGGCTTAGGCACCGTGCATTGCTTGACGCAGCATGAGCCGTTGTAAGGTTCTGTTAAGATTTAAGGCATCTCCCCCACCCTACTCCCGCGCTTTTCTGTGCCCTGTAAGCCATATCACCGCAATAAAAAATCCCTTGGCACGCGGTAATAGCAACAACGCGGTAACGAGAGTGATGGCCAACAAGCTGCCCATTGCAAGCCACGGCGGCAAAGTGTCGTGCAGCGCAAAATAGCCAATCAACGGCGCAATAATATGCCCTGTCAGCAGAATTGCCAGCCATGCGGGGCCATCATCCGCTCTGATACTGCCGATGTCCTCCTCACACACGCCGCACCGCGCCACTTGCCGTAAATACCCTTTAAACAAGCGACCTTGCCCACAATTCGGGCAACGCCCTGTGATACCCCGCCAAAAAATTTGGCGTTTGCACGGCGCGATACGGGAGGACGTGAGTTCCATACAAAATTTCAATCTGATTTATTAAAAGCGACTCTTTACATAACGTACAACAAAAAAGGCACTCCTCATACAAGAAGTGCCTTTCTGTCGTTATGCGTGCCTAAAAGTGTTACTTAGGCAATACAACGCTATCAATCACGTGGATTACGCCATTTGTTTGTACGGCATCAGCGGCAATAACTTGTGACTTACCACCCTTACCATCGGTAAGGAATACTTTACCGCCTTCAACAGTTACTTTTACAGTGCCGCCATTGACTGTTTTCACATCCAACGCGCCGCCTGCATCTGCAACCGCTTTCACGATGTCTGTGCTAAGCAATGTAGAGGGCACAACGTGGTAGGTGAGAATATCTGTCAACGCTTGCTTGTTTTCTGGCTTCAACAAGGTGTCAACAGTACCTGCTGGCAATTTTGCGAACGCATCGTTGGTTGGCGCGAACACAGTGAACGGGCCTTTACCTGACAATGTTTCCACTAAACCTGCTGCTTTCAGCGCGGCAACCAATGTTGTGTGGTCTTTAGACGCAACAGCGAACTCAACAATAGACGTTTTTGCTGCGTGGCTGTGCGCTCCTGCATCTTTATGCATTCCAGCAAATGCTGTGTTTGACGCTGCGCCAACGCATGCCACCGCAACAAGTGCGAGTGCGGTTGAACGGAACAATAAAGAACGCAATGATTTTTTCATGTTTGAAACTCCATCTTGCAACACCATTATTGGGTTGTGATTAACTAAGTAGTAATAGTTTTTTCAGAAACAAGGGGCAGTACAAAAAAATATTATAGTTAGTTAATAGAATTAACAGGAAATAAGATTTCTACCATTTGTTTACAGCCTCGCAAATCCACCTTGCCCGTGGGCAACACGGGGATTGCATCCACGGGAAAAATACTGTTTTCGCGGGGAATCCAGAGTTTGGGCAGGTCTGTTTGCTGCAAAGCAGTAAACAGTTGTGCAGGCGTATAGGCAACACTGGCGAGCAGCACACAGAGCCTCTCCCCTCTTTGTTCATCCTCCACCGCCACAACCACAGCCGCCTTTTCCCCTAAAATCTCCTCGATAACCGCTTCTATCTTACCGTGCGGCACCATTTCGCCGCCGATTTTGCTGAAGCGCGAGAGGCGATCGGTAATGTGCAGGAAGCCGTCACTATCCATAAAACCAATGTCGCCTGTGTTATACCAGCCGTCCTGCAACACGCTGTTAGTCAGGGTTTCATTCTGATAATAGCCTTGCATTTGTGCGGGGCTTTTGACGCGCACCAAGCCTTCTTGTGTGGGCGGGAGCAGTTCTCCTGTGTTCACGTCCACCACCTGCACGCTCACGCTCGGGATGGGTTTGCCCACACTGCCTGCGCAGTTGCCTTGGTGGTTCAGTCCCCCATGCTGAATATCGGGCATGTTGACCGCCACAACGGGGCTGAGTTCCGTGCAGCCATAGCCCTGCAAAATATGGGCATCGGGCAGCGCGGTTTTTAAGGCTTCTGCCGTGGTGGGGGTGATCTTCTCGCCGCCTGTAATCACCAGCCGTAAGCTTTGCAACGCGCCGTCTTTGCCCGCTTGCACATAGTTCCGTGCAAACGTGGGCGTGCTGACCAGAATCGCGCAGCGTTCTTTGGCAATCATCTCCGCCACCGTTTTTGCCTCTAACGGGTTGGGGTGATAGGCAATGCGCCGCCCTGTGATTGCGGGCAACCACAAACACACCGTAAAGCCAAACGAATGGAAGAACGGCAGAATGCCTGTGAGTGCGTAGTTTTCTCTGCCTTCAGCTTGTTCGAGCAACACGCCCACGCTTTCGATATTGGCAATGATATTCTCGTGGGACAGGCACACCCCTTTCGGTGTTGCTGTGCTACCGCTGGAAAACAGGATGGTTGCGGTGTCGGTTTTGCGGGTGGTACGATTCATCCATACGCGTTGCAATACAAACGTCGGGATCAACAATGCGCTGAAAGCCGCAGAAAACTTGCCTAACAGCCTGATGGATTTTTTCGCGTCTTCCACGAAAATCATGCTGTCCGCCGCAGGAATGTTGAGTTTCAGCAGAAACGTCCGCGACGTGATAATATGCGTCACTTCTGCCTGTTTTAAGGCGGCTTGTAAGGACTCCTGCCCCAGCGAGAAATTGAGGTTTACACTGGTTTTGCCTAAGAAACTCAACGCGATATTGACCAAGGCACCGCCCACTGTTGCAGGCAGCAACACCGCAACATTTTGAGCACTGATTAATTGCGGAGAGAGCCATTTCGCCAGCAAACGCGCACCAATCAACGCTTTCAGGTGATTGAGACGTTGCCCTGTCGTATCACTGAACAACGGTGCGAACGGGTGCCGCTTGGCTTTGGTTAAGAATCGCGCACCCAGTGTTTCGCGTTTTGTATAGCGATGGGGAATAGCTTTTGTGCCCAACTCGCTGATGATTTGGTTCAGCCGCCATGCAGGGGTGGTGGCAGGTACGGGCGCACCCACGGCAACGGTGACAGGATACGGGATTTTTTTCGGGAATTTCTTGAAAAACCGCCGCCCTGAAAAGCTGAAGATGCTGCCCCACAGTCGTTCTAAGTGAATAGGCACAATTTGCGCGTCCATGCCCTCTAACAGCTTTTCAATGCCGCGTTTGAACGGGTGGAGATGCCCTGTGCGGGTGAGCACGCCTTCAGGGAAAATGCACACATATCCACCGTTTTGCAGGTGTTCGCGGGCGGCTTCAAACCCGCGCCGTGTCTCACTCACGCCGCCTGTGCCGAACGGAATCGCGCCAATCGCATTGAGTACAAAACGAGAGAGCGGCTTTTTCCAAAAGGTAGACAACACTAGATACCGCACGGGTTTTCCTGATAAGGCACTGATTAGTAATCCATCAATAAACGTCACATGATTGGCAGCAAAAACAACAGGGCCATCAGGTTGCGGGAAACGACCGTTTTCAAGCCTCTCGCCCGTGAGACGAATTTTGTAAATTCGACGCGCAAGCCAGTAAATGCTGGATTCTAAGGCTTCATAGAGCAACGCAGGGGTGCGAACAATAGCAAGCAATATACCCACAAGGCTAATGCCGCCTGCCGCCATAATAACATTGCTGGCAGACAAGCCGAGTTTGGCGCTCAACACCCAGAATACCCCTGAGGCGGCAAGCACGCCTGCCATATCAAAAAAGCTGCTGGCCGCCATGATTTGCCCGCGTTTATCAGCGGGGGAATGCTGTTGCAGCAACGTCATTACAGGCACAATAAACAGCCCTGCCCCCACCCCTGCCAACAGCATGAGCACCGCCGTATTGAGGTAGTTTGTCGCATAAAATCCACAGGCAATGCCCGCACTGCCCAATAATACCGCGCCCCATACAATCAACGTGCGGCGCACACTTTTGCCCAAAATGTACCCCGCCGCCACACTGCCCAAGCCAATCCCCAGCGCAAGAAACGAGAACAACGAGCCTGATTTTGCCTCACTTAAGCCCAACTCGGTTTTACCCAACATGATGAGCGCAAGATACATGAGTCCGCCCATCAGCCAATAAATCGCCGTGCCAATCATAGCGGCAGACAACGTGCGGCTTTGGCGCATGGTGGGGATGGAATGCAGAATTTCATTCAGGGGATTGATTTTAAAAGGCTTTTTCGGCGCAATCGCTGTGGTTTTGGGGAGGAACCAGCACAAAATAGTGCCAACGATGGCGATGCTCAGTAGAATTTTACCGATTATCGCGGGGTTATCTTCATACGTTCCCCATAGCACTGACCCTATGAACGACCCTGTAATAATTGCCACAAACGTGAGCATATTCAGGTATCCGTTGGCTTTGGCGAGGTCTTCAGAGCGAATAATTTCAGGCAGAATCCCGTATTTACTGGGGGAAAAAAAGGTGGACTGTGCCGCCATAAAAAACAACGTAATCATTAGATACTGCATATCAGGGTGCGGCTGGCTGAAAACCAGCAAAGCTGCGCCCATCGCGGGGATTTCCAACGCTTTACTGATACGCAACACCGTGCTTTTCGCATACTTATCCGCAAAATAGCCCGCATAACCCGAAAAGCACAGAAACGGCAGGATCGCGAGCGCACTAATCAACGCCACATACCCCGCTTGCGTTTTCGGGTCAGGAAACAACGACAACGCCGCCATGGAGATTACCAATTTAAAGGCATTGTCATTGAATGCGCCAAGGAACTGCGCGCCTAGAAAGCTGAGAAAGCGCCAGTGATGGAGGGAGATGGTAGGTTGGGGTGATGTGGTGGACATGGTGAGAATCCTTAGGTATGAGCGACTATTTTTTATGTATAGCAGAATATTAATCACTGTTCAATAAAAATATTAATCAGTGATTAATTAATTTATTGAGCATTGATTAATTAATCTGTGTCGTGTAAACTAATCACTGATTAATTAAAGGACATACTGCTATGGCTCGCCGCGCTGACCACTCCCGTGAACAACTCAAAGCCCTTGCGATTAAAACCACGCAAGAATTTATTACCGAACACGGCGTTGCGGCGCTGAGTGCCCGCAAAATCACGGGCAAAATGGGCTATACCATCGGCACGCTGTACCAAGTGTTTGCCGATGTGGATGACTTGCTGTTGCATGTGAACGCCGAAACACTGGACGGCCTACGGGCGCATATCGAGACACAACGCGCTGCCTCTCCCCAACAAGGCGCATTACGATTGCGACAACTCGCAAGCCTTTATGTAGAATACACGAATCAACACCCGCAATTATGGCAAGCACTGCTGCACTATCGCTGGGCTGAAGACAAGCAACCGCCTGTGTGGTATCAGGAAAAAGTGTCGGGGTTGTTAGGCATTGTGGAAAAGGTGCTGCAAGAGCAGGTAACAACGGATGTCTCGCGCCATGCCCGTATTTTATGGGCGGGACTGCAAGGGATTTCAACACTGTATAGCAATAGGAAATTCGCCGTTACAGGCGGTGGGAGTTTATCGGATTTAGTGGAGGCGTTTGTGATGACATATGTGCAGGGGATGCGGAGCTAAACCCCTGTCAATCGCGACGAATGGTGCTCCACAATAAACCACCCTTGCGGGGTTTTTTCATATGCAAAAGTAAAACGCGCAGGAATAACAACGCGCTTGCCGTCAACCTCGTGGCTGAACGTATACATACCACTATTAACGGCGAAATCGCCAAACAACCGAATGTATTGCTCTTCAACGGTAATATGCAGATTTTTAAGGGCGGCGATCGCTTCAAAATATGTTTGCCGCATGGCGGCGGAATGGTGCACCTTAGGAGAAAACGTGGGCAAAAGAATAGCATCTTCAAGATACAACGCCGTGATGCTCTCTGCCGTTCCGCTGCACATGGCGGCAATCCACGCCTGAAAAGTGTTTTGGATGGCTTCTTCTTGCACAGCCATTTGCTGATTAACAGAAAAGAAGTTTTTCGCTATTGCTGTTTTTATGGAAACGCTCATCAGATATAATGTATCTGTTTTTTGTGGATTGCGCTATGATTAATTGTTTTATGGGGCATAGCCATTTTATCAAAGAGATGACAACCCCCGCCCCCCGCGCTATAGTGCGCTATGACCCAACAAAACCTTGCCCACACCACGCCCGCACAACTGAGCTTTCTTGACACGCTTAACCCTGCCCAACGGCAAGCCGCCACCGCAGGGGATGGCGCACTGCTGATTCTTGCAGGGGCAGGCACGGGCAAAACGCGGGTGCTGACGGCACGACTTGCGTTCCTCATCGGCACGGGCAAAGCACGGGCGCATGAGATTCTGAGCGTCACCTTCACCAACAAGGCGGCAAAAGAAATGCGGGAGCGGGTTTCGCACCTTATCGGCGGCGTGGCGGAAAACTTGTGGATGGGCACGTTCCACAGCATTTCGGTGCGGATTTTACGCCGCTATGCGGAGCGCATCGGGCTGCAAAGCAACTTTACGATTCTCGATACCGATGATCAACTCCGCCTGTGTAAGCAACTGCTGCAGGCGGAAAACTTGGATGAGAAAAAATATCCGCCCCGTGTGCTGGCAGGGATTATAAGCCGTTGGAAAGATAAGGCGTGGTTGCCGTCGCAAGTGCCTGCTATCGAATCCGCACAAATGGATGGCTATGCACCAAAATTATACAAAGCCTACCAAGCGCGGCTACAGACCCTGAATGCGGTGGATTTTGGCGATTTATTGCTCCACACCGTCACGCTGTTTCTCAATCATGCGGATGCGCTGCAACACTATCAACAGCAGTTTCGGTATGTGCTGGTGGATGAGTATCAAGACACCAACGTGGCGCAATATCTGTGGTTGCGACTGTTGGCGCAAGGGCATGGTAACTTGTGTTGTGTGGGCGATGATGACCAATCTATTTACGGTTGGCGCGGGGCAGAGGTGGAAAACATCTTGCGTTTCTCTACTGATTTTCCAACAGCTGTCACCATTCGCCTTGAGCAAAATTATCGCTCCACCCCGCATATTTTGGGCGCAGCGAGTGGTCTTATTAGCTATAACGAAGGAAGACTTGGCAAAACGCTGTGGACAGAAACCGACACGGGCGAGCCAGTACATGTTGTTTCCTGTTGGGATGGCGCGGATGAAGCCCGCCGTGTGGGGGAGGAAATCGAGCAACTGCAACGCAAACAACACACCCTCAAAGACATGGCAATCCTCGTGCGGGCAGGCTATCAAACCCGCGAGTTTGAGGAACGCTTGCTCACCATCGGCGTGCCGTATCGGGTGATTGGCGGGTTGCGGTTCTATGAACGGCAAGAGATTAAGGATGCCCTTGCGTATTTAAGGCTTATTTATCAACCGCGTGATGCCCTCGCGTTTGAGCGGATTATCAACGTGCCGAAGCGCGGCGTGGGCACAGCCGCACTCCAAAGCATTTACCAGTTTGCCAATTTTCAGGAAATTTCGTTGGTGGAAGCCGCCGCCCTCATGGTGGATAAGGGCGAGTTTCGGGGCGCGGTAAAAAGCACGATGCGGGTGTTTTTAGAAGGCTTGCAACGCTGGCGCAAACAGGCAACCGAGCTTTCCCCCAGTGAGCTTGCAGGGATCGTGCTGGATGAATCGGGCTATACCCGCATGTGGAAGGAAGATAAATCCCCCGATGCCGCAGGACGCTTAGAAAACTTGAAAGAATTGGTGGCAGCGTTAGAGCAGTTCGACACCCTCGGCGGGTTTTTGGAACACGTTAGCTTGGTGACGGACACAGCCAATACCGACACGGACGAAATGGTCAGCATTATGACGCTGCACAGTGCGAAGGGCTTGGAATTCCCCACGGTGTTTCTCCCCGGATGGGAAGAAGGCGTATTCCCTAGCAAAAGATCCCTCGATGAAAAGGGCACGGACGGTTTAGAGGAAGAGCGCAGGCTTGCCTATGTGGGCATCACCCGCGCACGCGAACGGGCATATATTTTCCATGTCAACAATCGGCGCATTTATAACCAGTGGCAGAGTATGAGTCCCTCGCGGTTTATTAATGAACTCCCCGCTGAACACGTTGCGCAAGAAGGTTTAGCAGGGGTGCAACAACGCCGTTTTGATGGCAGCAGTTGGGGCAATAGTGCCAGCGATACACGGCGTGTTGCTAGCCCTAAACCACAACTCGCGTGGCAAGACGAGGGTTTTAAGAAAAGCGCGTTTGAGAAGGGAGAGCGGGTGTATCATGCCTCGTTCGGCTATGGCGATGTGCTGGATTGCCAACGCGACCGCGTCCGCGTTGCCTTTGATGAAGGCGGCGAGCATATCATTATGGTGAGTTTTATTAAGAAGGTGGCGTGATTTTTTATTGGAATAAAATGCTATTTGAGAGTATAATTAGGCACGTGTATAAATAAAAAATGGGGAGTGCTATGTCAAACCTAGAGCAAGAAAAACCAGCGAAAAAAATTCCTCTATATCAAACTGGATCGCGGGTATTTGATACCAGTAAGTATGTTATTATTAAAGATTCAATTTATCGTGATCATAAGACGGGTATGCTCGTGTCAACGAAGTCTCCTGATGCAATCCAGAAAAACAATAAAAAGAAATAAGCAATATGCCCAACATAGCAATAGTCTGGGATTTCGATGGTACTTTAACACCTCAAGACTCAACCACTACTGTGGTAGAGCGCTTACAAGGCTCTGCTACTGGTGGAGAATTTTGGGAAAGAGTACACTACTTGAGAGGAGATAAAGAGCTTCCTGAATGAGAACACATATTAGCCTCTGACGCACCAATATGGATGTACTCTCTTTCGCGATTAGCGTTTGAGAAAAAAGTTCCTTTAAATGCAGATTTTTTTAAAACAGAAGTTCTTCCTTATATAACGTTATTTCAGGGCGTTGAAAAATTCTTACACTTTATAAAAGATATAGAAAAAACAAAAGAATTCAATGAGGTTAATCTTTCTATACATCATTTTATTGTATCAGCTGGGTTGCAAGATTTGATTTCTTTGGTATTTGCTCCAGAACTTATTACCCGAGTTTTTGGATGCCGTTATACTGTCATTGTCCATGAAGGAAACGAGACACTGCCAGAGAGTATACCTGTCTTTTGTATGGATGAAACGGTTAAAACTCGTTCTCTTTTTGAGATTTCAAAAGGATCATTCAATGACGAGAACAAGCCAGTCAACAAGTATCTAGAGTCGAAAGAGCTTTTCGCGCCTTTTACAAATATGATTTACATTGGTGATGGAGATACAGACGTTCCCGCATTGTCTTTAACAAGAAGTAAAGGTGGTGTTGGTGTTGCGCTGTATAATCCAGCGTATTCTTTAGAAAAAAGACAAGAACGTCTCAAAAAGATGCAAGCAAACAAACGAGCTGATTTAGTCACTGCCGCTGATTTTTCTTTGGATGGACAATTATTCCAGTATTTGAAAGCACGGTGTATTCAGATTAGGCAGCGCTACCAAGCGGAGGCATGTGTTTAATTTATATTTACAGGTGTTTCTCGTTTATCGTTATCCGCATCGCCTTTGATGAAGGCGGCGAGCATATCATTATGGTGAGTTTTATTAAGAAGGTAGCATGATGCAAGCAGCGGACATTTCTTTATTACCTTTAGAAAAGACTCTCGCTTCGTTAGAACGTGCTCTGCTGCAGCCCAAAGATGAGTTCACACGCGATTCCGTGGTACAACGGTTTGAATATAGCTATGAACTCTTGTGGAAAACGCTAAAGCGCGTGCTCTTATCCGTGTATCGTATAGAAGAAAATGCGGTGAAAGAACTCTTTCGTCAGGCTGCAAAAATGGCATTGATAGACGATGTAACCCCTTGGTTTGCCTACCATGAAGCCCGCAATCTAACCTCACACACCTATCAAGAAGACACCGCCGAAAAGGTCTATGCCATTGCCCCCGCCTTTTTACAGGATAGCCAAAAACTTTTCATCGCCTTAAATAAGACTCTCAACGATGCTGCTTAATCCCGAACAAACACAAAACATCAGAAATATTTTAAAAGGGCATGTACCGCACGCAACAGTGTATGTATTCGGCTCTCGCGCTGACAACACAGCGAAAAAATTTTCCGATGTTGATCTGTTGATTGACAACACCACACCGCTTTCTTTTTCTGTCTTAAGTGCCTTGCGCGAAGACTTTACCAACAGCACGTTACCCTTTACGATTGATCTAGTGGATGCGCATAGTATTGAGGCGACGTTTCGGGAACGCTTACTGCAAAAAGCAGTGCAGCTTTAAACCTTCTTCACAAACATTGTCTTCAGCACTAAATTCTTCACCTTTTCAGCACGGCAGTCAATCTCATTGGGATCATTCGTAAGGCGAATGCCTTTAATCACCGTGCCGCGCTTCAGCACAATCGAGGAGCCTTTTACGGGCAAATCCTTGATAAGTTGTACAGAATCGCCATCTTGCAAAAGATTGCCGTTGCCGTCTTTTGTTTTAATGTCATCTTCGTCTACCATATACTCAGTCATCCCTTCTTAAAAACCAACGTATTCCAACAGCCCAGCGCGAAAACTTTTTCAAGGCGTAGCCCTTGGGTGCGATACGCCGCCACCACCTGATTTTGCTGCCAATTTAACAGTCCTGATGCAATAGTGTAGCCGCCCGCTGCAAGATGTTGATTTAAATCGCGTGCTAACAGACATAGCGGCTTTGCAAGAATATTTGCGACAATCAGCGGATAGGGTTTGCCTTTTGCGATGCGGGGGTGCTGATACCCCGCTGCGTGCAAGCAGCGTATTCTATTGCTCACCTGATTATTTTTTGCATTGGCGGCGGCAACCCGCACCGATTCTTTGTCAATGTCGCTTGCAACACTGTGCGATGATTGCCACAGCCGTGCAATCGCCATGGCAAGAATGCCCGTGCCACACCCCACATCTAACGCATGACTAATATGCACCCGTTTATGCAAATATTGCAAGGCAAGCAAACAGCCGTGGGTTGTGGGGTGATCGCCCGTGCCAAACGCCGTTGCGGCATCAATTTCCAGCCCGATTTTATTGCGCGGCACGGGTTCTTTATAATGCGACCCGTGAATAAAGACGCGCCCTGCCAACAGCGGCGGGAAATTCTTTTGGTTTTCCGCAACCCAATCTTGTTCTTGTAACGCTTCTATCGCAAAAACCGGGCAAGGGATGCCCAGTGCCGTTGCTTGCAGCGTCAGTGCAATTTCCACTTCCTGTTTATCAAATGGCTCAGGACTATAGCCTTCAATTTGCCATTCATCGCTATCCATCGACGTTTCAAACGATGTAACAATGCTGGAAAACGACTGTACGGCTTCTTCGAGCGGCGGCACGAATGCCTTAGTGGTGAGAAATGAAATTTTATGTGTTTTAGCCATAGCCAGAGGGATTAGCGGATTTCCGCAAGTTTGTCACGCACAGACAATCGCCCTAAAAGCAGCATCATGCTTAGTACGCCCAACGGCACAAACGCTTGCTCTGCCAGTGGTCGCGTGCAAAACGGCATGATCCACACCAAAAATAAGAGTGTTTTTTCAAAGGGTGCAAACCCTTGGTTTAAGCCACGCTGCACCAATAATACCAAGGCAGGCGCAAGCGCAAACAAATCATAATCAAGGATATACGGGCTAAACAGCATGGAGGAAATCACCAATATCGCCGCTTTTAAGGGATAATCGAGAGTGCTCTTGCGTCGCCAACAGTAAATTGTTAGCGCGATGAGGGCAATTTGCATTACGCCCTGTGCGGCATACCCCAGAGAAATACTCCCGCCCCACAACCGTACAGCAGCAAACACGCTTTGTATTTTGTGAAAGCCCGTGCTTCCCTGCTCTAGCACAATGGTTTTGGTCAACGGCAAGCTATCATAAAATGCTTGCCAAATCTCCACACCAAAAGCGGCGACAGATAACGCTATCATACCGCCAACCGTGATACTCGCGCTGATCAGCGTGCGCCAATATCCGCCCGCCAACAAGGCAAGAGGCATAAGCACCCCGAATTGTGGTTTATAAGCAAGCAACCCTAGCAACACCCCCGCAAGCCACGGGCGTTTTGGCAAATACAATAAAAACCCACCCAGTAACGCCGCTGTTAAAAAGGCATTTTGTCCATGCCCCAAATTAATAAAAAAGGCGGGAAAGGCGAGCGTTAAGAGCAATGTCTCGCGGCGTGGGAATAACGCATATAAAACACCCAACGCCGCCGCAAGAGAGGTTATTTGCCACACGGCTAAAGCAGGTAAATACGGCATTTTCGCAAAAGCCTGTGCCAAAAACAGAAAAAACGGCGGATAATGCCAGCCATAATAGCCAATATCTTTGCCCGCCACGGCTATTTCCACGGCGTGGTGCTTTTGCCAGTCGTAGGCAGCGGACGCATCCCCTTGATTCGCCAACACACCTGCCGCATACACATTAATAAAATCACTGCCGATTGTTCGTTCTTCCGCACCTGTTTTATCAATAATCCCGTCACGTTGCGTCAGCACAAACGAAAGTGCGAGTACATACCCCATAATAAAAATTAGGCTGTAGCCATGGATTCGTTGCGCGGTGAGGTATGAACCTGTTTTGAGCGCATTTAAGAATGTTTGCATTGCTGTGCCCTCAGAGCGATTCTCATGGTATAGATAAACAAACTGAGCATCATGATTAATCCTAGAGGAATATCGGTGGCTTCGTTGACTTGCCTTGCAAAGGCTGGCGTGAACCATGCAACAGCCAGCACGAATTTGCCATAAGGCGAAAAGCCATGCTCGATGCCATACCGCGCAAGAAACACAAGGGCAGGCAGCAACGCGAATAAATCATAATCAAGAATATACGGTGTGAATAACAACGTCCCCATTACCAATAATGCGGCTTTGAGCGCATAATCAACCGCATTTTTCTTACGCCATGCCCAGACAATACAGCCCAAAACACCCAACTGCATCACCGCTTGCACACCATAAGACAGCATGGTTGAGCCACCCATTTTATGGGTAAACGCAAATGCGCTGTGATAGGCCTCTAATTGCGTATTTGCTTGCTCAAGAACAGTTTTTTGCAACGCAAGTGTGTTGTAAAATGCTGTCCAAATTTCAGCCCCATAAAGTAGTGTCACACCCAGTATCATCAACGCAATCGTGCCCGTTGCAGAGAATATCGTGCGCCAATAGCCTCCCGCTATTAAAGCAAAGGGAATCAGCACACCAAACTGCGGTTTATAGGCAAGAAACCCAATAAACACCCCCGCAAGCCACGGGCGTTTTTCCAACATAACGAGGTATCCCGCTATTAAAGCAGTCGTAAGAAATCCTGTTTGCCCATGAGCAAGATTGGGAATAATTGAGGGGAATGAAAGTGTTATAAGAACAGTCTCACGTTTTGGAAGAATGCGGAAAATAAATATTGCGGCAACCACCAAAGACCCATATTGCCAAACGCTTAATGCATAAACATAAGGAAGCGAAGCAAACCCTTCCGATAAAACGAGAAAAAATGGCGGATACGGAAATTGCATGTACGGATACTGCGCCCCCTCCTCCACCAGACTTTCTTGCTTTGCGCCATGCGCCGCATGATTATAGGCAAGGATAGGCGTGCCTTCTCTTGCGAGTTGTCCTGCTGTATAAAAGCTCTTAAAATCACTCACGATAGTTTTATTAGGCTTGGCAAGCCCGATGTTTTCCACAATCCCCTTCCCCCACATAACTATGTACGCAAGGCTTAAAACAAGTGTTATCGCGTAAAAACATCGCCTTGGAAAAGCGGCAGAGATATAGTTGCGGGCAAGCAACATGGTGTAGAAATTCATCAACATATATTTTCCCCCTATCGTATTTCGCCCGATCATAAAAGAAATATGTACCCCTAAATCCTTTAAAATTTTATATCGAGGCAGATTTACAAGAAAATGCTTTCTTCCCTCACAAACGCCTTGCTATAAATTTGTATCAGGTGCTATAGAATTTTACGCAATGCGGAGCGATGGGTGAGTGGCTGAAACCAACGGTTTGCTAAATCGTCGTACGGGTTATACCGTACCGAGGGTTCGAATCCCTCTCGCTCCGCCATATTGCCCCTCTTGAACCTTCTCTCGATTTTTGACGGTGTCTGCTGAAGCCCAGCCTGTGGGTGGTTTCGGTGGGTCGGCTGTGCACTTGGGGGTTGCGGGTTGTTTGCGTGGTGGCACGCTTTTCTTCTCTCTATGCGGGGATATTCTCTAAAAGCTGTGCACTTCGTAAAGTCGGTATTCAGCCCTGAGCAGCGCAGATTTGCTTGGTTTTCACTGTGAGTATTTTGTGATGAATTGCCGCAGGGGCATAAATGCGAAGGGCTTCAGAGAGCCGAGAACCCGCAGGAATTATGCCGCAACGATGGCTGGTGATGGGGTTTTACGGGTGCTGCTGCTCATCAGCAGCAGCTTTGCGCCATTGTTGATGCAGTTCACTCAAGCGATTGCAGATGGTCTTTTGTGTTGGGATGGTATCAGAGGTAAATCGTGCCATTGCCCAGTTCCGCAAAGCGCGTGCTTCATGGCTGTTGCTTTTATAGGCGATATGCAGGCGTGCCCGCCGCTCATGTTCAGCCAGAATCTCCGGCATGATGGAGGGACGACCGGGGGAAGACACAAAATCTGACGCAGTTTCTTTGAGGCCATGCAGCGTCCTGAAGCTGTGCAGTGCCAGCGGCGATACAACAAACTGCTCACGCTTTAAACTGGCCGCTGGATGGTGTGGCAGAATACGCAAGGCAACGCTGGGATAATTATCAAAAAAGCATCGTTCTTCTGCTTGCCCGCCCACCAACAGTTTTCGGCATGTCACTGGAGACAATTCGACATATCCTTCATGCCACCGCTGGTCAAAAGGCTCATACATGCCCTTGTGGTGCAGTTCAAAAATGGACATTTCTACAAACGTGGGCAGCAGCCATATAGAAGCACGCAGCTTACCCTGCATCAGATAATTTTCCGTATCACGCAGTGAAACGCCGAGCTGTTCGGCGACTTCGTCAAGATACAGATGCGGGCGTTCCGGTAGTGGCATAACGTACTCCTCCTATAGGTTATTTACCGGAGGCTTGGCCGAACTGTCGGGCGGGAAGCCGAATTTCTCCCGCTGTTCTGTCCACAACGCCGGAAACGGTGCCAAC
>CANGXP010000030.1 GCA_947457935.1 Alphaproteobacteria bacterium
CCCTGCCTTCGCAGGGGATTCGCTCGGGGTGATCGCTCGCTCAGGTCGAATCCCCTGCGAAGGCAGGGGTCCAGCTACCTTAATTTATGATGCGTTCCTTTAGAAATTTAAGCGGATTGGTATTAGACTTACGCGAAACGTCTCGAATACGTTGCGGGTGTCATTCCCGTGCAGGCGGGAATCCAGTCTTTTCAGATAGTTCTGGATCCTCTCCTTCGAGGGGATGACACGCGGAGCTATCGTTTCGCGTAAGTCCTAGGGGTTTTTGCTTCCCCTTTCGGGAAAATGACAAGAAAGGCAGATGTAAACTAATGATTATAGCGCCTCCTGAAAACGCATCGGCTGCCCAAAAGGCGTACCCAACAATGTATCGCCTCTCATTACCAGTTGCCCGCGAATGACTGTCATCATTACTTAGCCAACCATAGAAACACCTCTTTGCGAGATAGTTTCCTGAAATGCTGTTTCTGTCTGCTGACAATATTGAGAGACTGCGCCACTGCCAAAATCATAATCCCCATCAAACTCACATGCTTCTCTTGCTTCATGTAATACTTCTAACGCAGTAATCGGATTGGACTTTTCTGTAATTTTTAGAAAAGAGGTATAAACGGATTGTAAGTCTTCTAGCTTTAGTGATTCCTCATTTATCGAATCATTTAACTTATCAGCAGCGTCTACCTCACGTGGCGACTGCTTATTTAAACTTGCCACATACTGCTCTTGTTTATCGACAACAAGCCCAATATATTCTCCAATGTTATCTGCGGGCAAAGCAACTTTTTCTCTAGAATCGTACATAACAGAGATCGTTCCTTCTTCCCTATTACATCCTACAATACCAAGCTCTGAAAATTTCATAAAAAATCCTTTTTAATATAAAAATAATTAATTTTATTATTGCGTATAAAATTATACAATAATAAAGCAAAAAATGCAATGGCAAGTTTTGGCAAGCGGCGTGCTCAACAAAATCAACATTTTAATGGCGTTTCTGAGATTATAGAGATGATGCCATCACAAAAATACGATAGCATGAAAAATATTAAAAAAATCTAACTGGTAAAATAAATATGCAATAATTCTATTTTCTGGTTCTTTTTTTAAATCTGCGCCCTTAATTAAGGAAGTGAGGGACTTCTTGCTACAGCGCCTCCTGAAAACGCATCGGCTGCCCGATAGGCGTGCCAAGGAGCGCATCATCCCGCATCACCACAACCCCACGAATAATCGTCATCACTGCCCAACCGCGCACGGTCATGCCGTCAAACGGTGTCCAGCCAACCTTGCTGGCAATCCATTTGTTTTCAATAGTGCGGGTGGCGTTCAAATCTACAATCGTGAAATCCGCGTCACAACCTTTGGCAATGCGCCCCTTGCCCACAATGCCAAACACGCGGGCTTGGGAGGTGCTGAGTAAATCCACCATCCGTTGCAGGCTCAATCGCCCTTCGGCAACGTGGTTGAGCATGAGTGGCACCATAGTTTGCACGCCCGTTAGCCCGCTGGGGGATTGCGGGTAGGGCTTGGCTTTTTCTTCCCGTGTGTGGGGTGCATGGTCAGACCCAAGCACATCGACAACGCCCTCGCGAATCGCTTGCCACAAGGCATCTTGATGGCGTTTATCGCGAATAGGCGGGTTCATTTGCGCGAGTGTGCCTAAGCGTTCATAGCACTCAGGCGCAGTAAGCGTGAGATGTTGCGGGAGTACTTCCACGGTGGCAATATCTTTGTGCTGGGCAAGGAACGCCATCTCTTCGGCGGTGGTGACATGGAGGACATGCACGCGGCGTTTTGCCTCTCGTGCAAGGCGAATGAGGCGTTGCGTTGCCCGCAAGCACACCTCTTCATCCCGCCAAATCGGATGAGCGCGGGGGTGTCCCTCTGCTTCTGCAAGGTGTTTTCGTTCAATCAGGCGATACTCATCTTCCGCATGAATGGCGACACGGCGGCGACCGCTTTTGAGCACTTTGAGGAGCGTTGCATCATCCTGCACCAGCAAGCTGCCCGTGCTGCTGCCCATGAACACTTTCACGCCGCAACAGCCGTGGAGTTTCTCGAGTTCGCCAAGCTGTTCTGCGTTGCTATCAGCCGATCCCATGTAAAACGCATGGTCTGTCCATGCCCGCCCTTTGGCACGATTGAGTTTGTCTTCTAAAGCTTCTTTGGTGAGCGTTGACGGGTTGGTGTTCGGCATCTCAAACAGACTGGTCACGCCGCCCAATACCGCACCGCGTGTCCCCGATTCCAAGTCCTCTTTATGCTCTAATCCCGGTTCGCGGAAATGCACTTGAGTGTCAATCATCCCCGGTAAAATATGCAGGTGACTGGCATCAATAATCTGTTCAGCGGGGGTGTTTCCCAACGCGCCAATCGCGGTGATTTTACCATCGGTGACGGCAATATCCGCTTGGGTAATCTCCCCGCTGGGGAAAACACAGGTGCCGTTTTTAAGGAGGAGGGAGGGGTGCATGGACGGAGACTCTTTGTTTAAAGACTAGATTCTATAAACCAGAAATTCCTGTGTTTTGCAAATGGGTAAAGCCTAAACAGGCAACTGCGTGCTGATATACGACGTTATAACTTCATTGCGCGGCACGCCACGGCGTGCAGCTTCAGCATCTACTTTGGATAGCATCCCTTGTGTTAAAGTCAGGGCAACACGCTTTTTTTGTAAAGCAGGGCGGTAGGCTTTTTTTGTATCGAAAAAGTGCAAAACGTCTTCGCCGTTTTCAAAGGCTTCTAGCAATTCGTCTTTTTTCATAAAACTCCTCCTCGTGTTTGCGGCTGCGCCTGACTGAGATAAGACGGATTGTTGTTCCGCGCTCTGTGATAATTGCTGTCCACTTTTTTTCATGCCATTCGGCAATCAGCATATCACGATCTTCTGAAGCGGATCTTGCAGGCAACAACACACAATGTTCATCTCTCCACAATTCCTGCGCTTCCACAAAATCAATGCCATGTTTCTCCTTATTGGCAAGGCTTTTGGTAGCGTCAAAGGAAAATCGCATAACAGGACAGTACTATAAAAAAACAGAAAAGTCAATGGATTGTAGCGATTATAGCATCTCCCGCACATCCGTCAGCCGCCCATTTACCGCCGCCGCTGCTGCCATAATCGGGCTGACGAGGTGGGTGCGGCCGCCTCTGCCTTGGCGACCTTCAAAGTTGCGGTTGGAGGTCGAGGCACAGCGTTCGCCTTGCGCGAGTTTATCCGCATTCATCGCAAGGCACATCGAGCACCCCGGTTCGCGCCACTCAAACCCTGCCTCGAGGAAGATTTTATCCAACCCTTCGCTTTCGGCTTGTTCTTTAACTAAGCCAGATCCCGGCACGACCATTGCCCGTACGTTTTGAGCAACCTTGCGCCCCTTGGCAACACTGGCGGCGGCGCGGAGGTCTTCAATACGGCTGTTGGTGCATGAGCCAATAAACACGGTGTCAATCTTTACATCGGTGAGTTTTGTACCTGCTGTTAAGCCCATATAGTCGAGCGAACGGGCAACCGCGCGTTGCTGATCCGCCTCTTTGTAATCGGCAGGATTCGGCACAACTGACGTGATCGGGGCGGTGTCTTGTGGACTCGTGCCCCATGTTACTTGTGGGGCAATGTCTTTTGCCTCAAGCACCACCTCACGATCGTATTTCGCCCCTGCATCAGAGGGAAGCGTTTTCCAATAAGCAACGGCTGCTTCCCACGCTGCGCCTTTGGGGGCAAGCGGGCGACCCTTGAGATATTGGAAGGTAGTTTCATCAGGGGCAATGAGTCCCGCCCGTGCGCCCGCTTCAATCGCCATGTTGCAGACGGTCATGCGTCCTTCCATGCTGAGGTTACGGATTGCTTCTCCTGCATATTCAATCACATAGCCTGTACCGCCCGCTGTGCCAATCAAGCCAATTACCGCCAAGGTGAGGTCTTTCGCGGTCACCCCAAATGGCAACGCGCCGTCTATGGTAACACGCATATTTTTCGCGGGTTTTTGCAGGAGGGTTTGTGTGGCAAGAACGTGCTCTACTTCTGACGTGCCAATCCCGAACGCCAATGCACCGAATGCCCCGTGGGTGGAGGTGTGACTGTCGCCGCAGACAATCGTCATACCAGGGAGAGTGAAGCCCTGTTCAGACCCAATGACGTGGACGATGCCTTGGCGGATGTCATCCATCGCGTAATATTCCACGCCAAATTCTTTGCAGTTATCTTCCAGTGTTTCGATTTGCAGGCGTGATTCAGGATCGCTAATGCCTTGCTTGCGGTTGGTTGTGGGCACGTTGTGATCTGCCACTGCTAATGCTGCGTGGGGTTGACGCACTTTGCGCTTCGTCATGCGCAAGCCCTCAAACGCTTGGGGGCTGGTCACTTCATGCACCAAGTGGCGGTCAATATACAGAATGCAAGTGCCATCTTCTTGTTGATGCACAACATGTGATTGCCAGATTTTATCGAAGAGGGTTTGAGGGTTCATATACAAACAATTACTACAAATTAACCATTAGAAGTCTATAACAAATACAGGACTTACAAACAAAGAACTTTCTTATGGCAACCCAAACAGATGATGAAGCGTTTTACAACGCCTATTTCGATGAGTTCAGTGGTGGGTTTTACCATATTATCACTGCATCCACACCAAAGTACGCAAGCCTAATACAAAGTCATATAGCGGGACTGGGTATCGCTATCGAGACATCAGAGGATGTTATTCGACAGGCAACAGAAACTGCAAAACAAATAAGAGGTGACAACAGCATATCTCTTGCAGTTATCTTTAAAGGAGATTTACTAGAAACAGCGAGAAAAATAAGCAGTTTCATGCCTGCTCTATCACAAGGAATTTTGCAGAATTACAGCGAGGCTTGCGTTGAAACCAATAGGTAATTCCGCAAAAATTCGCTTGTGAGATTTTCTTGAACTAGCTCGCAACCGCCACTTTCTTGTTCCCACGGAAACCCGCGCCTGTTTTACGCTCGCGGATACGCGCAGATTTACCAGAACGATCGCGCAAATAGTACAGTTTCGCACGGCGAACATGCCCTTTGCGTACCAACTCAACGCTTTCAACCAGTGGAGAATAGAGCGCGAACACCCGCTCTACGCCTTCACCGTAAGACACTTTACGCACGGTAAAGCTAGAACCTAATCCACGGCTTTTGCGGGCGATGCATACGCCTTCAAACGCTTGGATACGCTCGCGCTCACCCTCTTTAATTTTCACGTTTACTTTTACAGTGTCACCTGAGGTGAAATCCGCAATTTTTTTGTTCGCAAGCGTTTGCATTTGCTCGTGTTCGAGTGTTTCGATGATATTCATGGTCTTAAGTCCTTTATTGAGGGGTATGGGGGTTCGGGTATCGGGTGTCGGAAGTACTCTTCCCGTAACCCGATACCCGAAAACCTATACCCGATTCTTATATGCTTCCCACACATCGGGTCGCCGCCGTTTCGTCAAGTCTTCCGCCTGTTGCAACCGCCACGCGTCAACCGCACCGTGATTGCCTGAAAGTAATACCGCTGGCACTTCCAAGCCCTGCCACACAGCGGGGCGTGTATAGTGCGGATGTTCCAGCAATCCCGCCGAAAAGCTATCTTGCTCATGGCTTGCTTGCTTGCCCATCACGCTGGGTAGTAACCGCACCATGCTATCCAGCACAACATATGCTGCCACCTCGCCGCCCGACAAAACATAATCCCCAATACTAAGTTCAGGAATATTGTAGTGTTGGAGTACCCGCTCATCAATACCCTCAAAATGCCCACACAATAAGATTATGCCCGCTGAAGATTCAGGGTTTGTGTGCGTTTTGAGGAATTCTTGTGTTAAGGGAATACCACGAGGAGATAAATAATAGCAGGGACGCGTTGACAAATCAAGCGATTCTATTGCCCGTCCCACAACATCGGGTTTTAATACCATCCCCGCCCCGCCGCCATATGGAGTGTCATCCACCGTGCGATGCTTGTCGGTGGCAAAATCGCGGATATTGATAACTTCCAGCTCCCATACGCCAGCCTCTAGCGCACGCCCCGCCAGTGAGTGCCCCAACAAGCTGGGGAACATTTCAGGGTAGAGGGTGAGGACGGTGGCGCGAAAGGGCATGGGGATTAGGGATGCTCTCTAAATCCTTTTAAAAGATAATCAACAGCGTAATGAACAGTAGTCATCGGATTAGGAGAGTCAGAAGCCTCAGCAGATTTCTCAAGTTTAATTGCATTCGCGATTGCTGTAGCCGTTTTGTCTGCAAGCAATTTATAGTGCGTGCCGTCCGCTTTTTTATATTTTTCAAACCCTGTTTTGGTTCTCAGCATAGCAATAACATCATCGCAACAATCAAATGCTTTTGTAGAAAAAGAAAAATGCAACAAAAACCATATTTCAAAACATCTATTAGAAGCAGCCTCTATGCATTTTTTATTTTTTAGATTTTTCCTATACTGAGAAGGGGGATGTTTAATCATCTTCCGTGCTTGAGAAAATTTTTCTTGGTTTTTATCATGGTCAAATACGCATATCACCGCATCGTACTCTTCTGCATTCTCAAAGGCGTATGTAACGATACCAACGGGACACTGCCCCCCATCTAGGGTAACTTTCACATTGGTGCGCCCTCCACAAAGTTGCCGAAAATAATTTTCTTCTGTGTGTCCTTCGCAAACAATAAGATAGGTTTTGTTTTCTGATCTTTCGTTTATTCGACGACGTTTTAAGGCTTCGGCAGATGCAGCCTGCCTTTTTTGAAAGATTTTATCGCTCGCCATGGAACACCCCTATTTTTGGCAACGCTCCAAATCGACCACTTAAATAAGACTTTTGAAAGCTACTTATTGCACGTTCATTTTTAAATTCTGCAAGGGAATATAGCTCTGATTGCTGCGCATCATTTCGGCACATGAACCAAATCTGATCACGATGCATAAAGCCCTTATTCATAACGGATGTTTCATGGCTTGTAAAAATGAGTTGGGCATTTTTAGTGTTGATAGTTTCATCGTAAAATAAATTTACAAGGAATTGCAAGGCGTGTGGATGCAAGCTGTTATGCAATTCGTCTACAACCAACGTATAGCCGTTTTCCAACACATCGAACCAAGGACCTGCGATATTAAACAGTACTTGAATGCCGTCTGACTCCTCTTTTTCAAAAGAAAATTTTACGGTATTACCTAAAGTATTCAGATGAGATGAAAAAACGTCCATAGACAGAAGTTTACCGTTGAATAAATCATCCAAAAATTCTTTTGGGACTTCTTCAAGAACGAATTTGGGAATATCAGAAGGGATTACTTTTTTTTCTATAACTTCAATATCTGTAATTTTTGTGTCGGTTGCGCCTAACAAATTGAGAATTTTCTCACGCCATTTACCCTGCTTAAAATTTCCTGCTGTAAAGCCAGAAGAAAGCCGTTGGGGGCTTTCTAAAATTCTCAAAGATTTTTGAATCCATGCAAACGGTTTTGCTAACGACTCTGATTCTGCATTGCCACGCATTGCTTCAGATAAAAACAACGTGTTGGGTTTTGTATTCTTGCTCCAAGTGGTCTTTTGTCCCTTCACATTTTTCAAATCCCACGCATATTCTGCTCCATTGAATTCTCTTTGAAAAACAGGGATAAGTTTTGCGCCTTTAAGAGTGGAGCGCATGAAAAGCCATTCCCCATGCACACGTTCACTGTCCACAGAAAAACCATACTGATAGAGAGTGCCATCAACAACAAAAATAGCCTCAAATTCAGAAGGCTGCGTACTTAAAATAGTGTCTAGCTTAAACGGAATAACACCTTGAATTTCTTCTTCTTTCTGTGTTCTAGCTGAATCCACAACAAAATCTTTAAAAAAATCCATCGCGTTTATAAGGCTTGTTTTTCCACCCCCATTCGGACCAAAAATACATGCCGTTGTTAAAAGAGGGGACGCAAAATTATTGCCACTTTCACGGCTAAAGCGTTGGGTGCTTTTTTTGTCAGCCACAGCCATGGAGAAAACTTTTTTTTCTCCAATAGACTTAAAATTTTTAACGCTAAATTGAATAAGCATTCTGCCTCCGCTGTGTTATAAATGCACTTTTTTGCAAAAAATAACATTTTTCTCCTTCTAATAGCACTTTAAATATTAAAAAAGTATTAATATCTAGCGCGTCCTATTTTTCTCCCCACCCAACGCCGCACCTCACCCTGCGTTATCAGCATCCCACCCACGATTAATAGCGTGGCGATGCCCATCCGAGTATTCAGGGGTTCATGGAGGATAACGGTACTTAATCCAACGGCAATCGGGAGGAGTAAGTTGTTGGCAATCCCCGTGGCAAGCGTGCCGCCTATGGCTAATGTTTTGAAAAACAGCACCGTGGCAATGGCAGTGCTTACTACGCCCAAAAATACCACGGCGGCAAGACTGATAAAAGAATAGGCAGCAGGTTGCCATGCCCCTTCATAAATCCATGCACAAGGGACAATAACAATAGTTGCGGCAAGTGTCATGCCTGTGGCAAGGGTTGCTTCGGGGACATATTCAAACTTCTTACCCAAAATATTGGCGACCGAAAGAGAGAACGTGGCAAACGCAAGCAGACTTAATGCTCGCCACCGACTGCCATCTAACGAAACGACATCAGGATACACCAAATACGCAACCCCGAAAAAAGCGAGCATACAGCCGCTGAAATTTACCCAGCGAAAAGGTTCATCGCGGAGGAAAAAATGTGCGAGGAATAAGCTATACAGTGGCAACAGGCCTAATATTAAAGAGGAAACGCCACTGCCCACCGTGTGTTGTGCAACAGCAATACAGACAAAAGGCACCACGCAGCCTGTTAATCCTAATAAAAAACAGGGGATAAGATAGGCGCGGCGAAACGCAAGTGGTAAGCGTCGTATGCGGCAATAGCCATATAGCACGATGCTTGCAAGCAGCATACGCATCGCCACCACGGTAAACGACGGAATCGTCTCAATCGCCAGCGTCACAAACGGAAATGAAGCACCCCAGCAAAATGCCGTGAGTAGAATAAGAACATTTTTACGCCAGAAGGGGGAGGAAATCATAGCGTGGTATACTCAAAAAGTCCCCTGTTTACCAGTCATAAAAAATGCATCCCGCCTCACGAAGGGATGCATTTTTTCGAATTACATTGAATGTTATTCGCTCAAGGCTTCTTCTGCTTCCAGCGTTGCGGCAACTGCATGGAGTGTTGACGCAATCCGCACGGCATTTTGAATCACATCGCGTCCCATGCCGTGTTTCACCAAAATTTGCTCGTGAGAATCAAGGCACATGCCGCAGCCATTAATGGCAGAAACAGCCAGCGCCCACAGTTCAAAATCCTGCTTGTCTACGCCTGAATTGCCGATGATGGTCATGCGCAAATTTGCAGGGAGTTTGCCGTATTCTTTGTCAGACACTAAGTGCACAAAACGGTAGTAAATGTTGTTCATGCCCATGATGGCAGCAGCACCCTTGGCGGCGCGTTCTGCCTCAGGGGAGAGGTGATTTTTTGCCTCAAGCGCAATCGCTTTGATGAGTTGTGGATTGCGCGTCGCAATCGCAGAGGCAAGGGCAGTGCCCCATAACTGATTTGCGGTCATGTTGGGTGTGGCGAGTACATTCCCCAGATTCAGTTTTAAATCTTTGGCATAGTCGGGGAGGGATTCGCGGATGGTTTCGATGGTCATTGGGATGTTCCTTTTTGTGGATAGATGGAAGTGTATGTAGGGCGAGAGGCTAGAGGCGAAAAGCATAATTTTTTCTCCTGCCTCCCGCCCTTTGCCTCCTGCCTAGCTAAAGTGTTTCCTCACCCTTCTGCCAGTTGCAGGGGCAAAGCTCGTCTGTTTGCAGGGCATCCAGCACGCGGACAACTTCCGCCACGTTCCGCCCTACAGATAAATCCGTCACCATAACAAAGCGGATAATCCCCTCGGGGTCAACAATATAGGTGGCACGTTGTGCAACGCCCTCTGCGGGGTCAATAATCCCAAGGGCGGAAGTTAATTCCCGCTTCACATCTGCTAACATCGGGAAGGGGAGGGTGTTGAGATCTTTGTGGTGTTGCCGCCATGCAAGGTGCACAAATTCAGAATCCGTGCTTGCGCCGAGTACTTGCGCGTCGCGGTCTTTGAACTCCTTATTAAGCCGTCCGAATTCTGCAATCTCTGTGGGGCACACAAAAGTAAAGTCCTTTGGCCAGAAAAATACAACCAGCCACTTGCCTTTGTAGGTGCTGTTGTCCACGGTCTGAAACGCCGTGTTAAGGTCGGTGCTGACGGTTGCTTTAACCGAGAAAGTGGGGAAGTGTTGTCCGATGCCGAGCATGGTAGTTCTCCTTTTTAAGTTTGCTTATGACGTTGTTATACCCCAAACAGAACGAGAGATAAAATTCATTGTTTCTATGAAAACGATTGATAAAATAGATTGATTAGCGTAATAAAAAACGAGACGTAAAAACGCAAAACTAAAATTTCGCAACTCCCCAGCACCCTGTTTTACTGTTCTGGACACCAGCTTCCGCTGGTGATGCGCACCAAAGGCAGTCGCCGCGAGAGTGGCGAATTACCAGCGGTAAGCTGGTATCTAGCTTTTTCTACCTAGGGAGTTACAAAATCTCTTGAGGGAAAATAGCGACCCTTCTATAGGTCTGTCGCTGGGTGGTAGGGGGAAGATGGTCTTCCCCCGCCCAGCAAAAAGGAGAACGTAGAATGAAAACAGCATTCTATACCCCTCGCAGTTGCAGCGTTTTGGTAGGCGAGAATCGCCGCAGGCGAGCCGAAGTGTACCTTTTTGTACAGTGAGGATGAAAAAAGCATTGCTTTTTTCACCGCAAACCAATGAGACTTTCTTTTTACAAGCCCTAAAGGCTTAGTTAAAAAGATTAGTCGCAATTGGAGCCTAAGGTGGAATCGCAGCCAGCACAACGCTGTAAATGTGAGGGGTATATTGGGTTTTTTCTATCACGATACGGATTAAAATCCGTAAATTGATGAGGAAATAACCCGCAGGGTAGCTTTGCATCGGAAGTGCAGGGCTACCCTGTTTCTCTCTAAGTATACTATCACAAAAATTACAAAAATCAAGTTAACAGCGATAATTTTTTCTAGAAAAGTGTGTAGTTTTTGTGTATGGTGAAATTCTATGATGAGTAGTCGCGATATTATCAGGCTTTTGCAGGCGGATGGTTGGGTAAAAGTCCATCAAGAGGGGAGTCATGTTCAATTTAAACACCCCACGAAAATAGGCAAGGTAACAGTCCCGCACCCCAACAAAGACATGCCTGTTAAAACGGTAATAAGCATCGAGCGTCAGGCTGCTCTGAAATTGAGGAGGAAGTAATATGCGTCGCTATTATCCAGCATTCTTGCACCATAGTGCAGAAGACACAAATTATGGGGTGACATTTCCCAATTTTATGGGCTGTGTGACTTGTGGTAAGACACAGCAAGAAGCGGTAGAACTTGCCCATGAAGCACTGCAACTACACATCAAAGGGATGATAGAGGATGGAGATTTCTTGCCAGCGCCTTATTCATTGGACGCGATTCCTGCTGATCCTGAAATGCAGGATGATGTGGTTGCGGTTGTTTTGGTGGGGGTGATTGTGCCAAGCCCGCCAAAGCGCGTGAATATTTCCATTGATGAGGGATTGTTGGAACAAATAGATGCTGCTGCTAACGGGTATGGGATGACACGGTCAACGTTGCTGGCAGAGGCAAGCAGACAGTATTTGCAAGGCGTATCACCACAATAATAATTATGAACCTCCGTGACCTCCACTACCTCATCACGCTCGCTAAAACGCTGCACTTTGGCAAGGCGGCGGAGGCATGTAACGTCAGTCAATCCACCCTCAGCGTACAAATTAAGAAACTTGAGGAATCTCTCGGCGTGCAGATATTTGAGCGATATAATAAACAGGTGTTGCTCACGCCTGTGGGGGCGGAGATGGTTGCAATTGCCCAGCGCATCACCCACGATGCAACGCTGATGAAAACGCTGGCACAAGCGCATAAAAACCCGTTTGCGGGCACGCTGAAATTGGGCGCGTTTCCCAGCCTCGCGCCGTATTTATTTCCCGTTATCATCCCGCGCCTGAAGGCACAATTGCCAGACCTTGAATTGCTTTTAACAGAGGAAAAAACCGAACAACTCCTTGCCTTGCTCCATAAGGGCGAACTGGATGCCGCCTTCATTGCCCTGCCTGTGCCAGAAAGCGTGAATCTCAACGTAGAGCCGCTGTTTAGTGATAATTTTTTGTTAGCCGTGCCGTCGTCACATCGGTTGGCGGGCAAGCGTCAGGTTGCCTTAGAAGAGCTGCAAGACGAAACCATACTGCTCTTGGATGAAGGGCATTGCTTGCGCGAACAGGCGTTGGAGGTGTGTAGCCGTATCGGCAAGGGCGCGTCGTCTGCCTATCGTGCAACCAGTTTAGAGACGCTCCGCAACATGGTTGCAAGCGGGGCAGGGGTCACGCTATTCCCGCAAATCGCAATTGGCGAGACGGAATCCCTTGTGCAGTATGTGCCAATCAATAAGCCCACGCCGCACCGTACCATTGCCCTTGTGTGGCGCACCAGCAGCGGACGCGATGCCTTGATGGCGCGAGTGGGGGACGTGGTGGTGGGGATACCTGAGGGTTGCGTCGGCATTTATCCGCTTCGCAAACTCCCCAAGATTTCCCCATTTGTTGGGGAGATTGCAGGAAGTGCGTTTGTCATAAATATCCTTGACGGGCAGGAAAAAATATTGCACCACTCAACCAATCTGCGAACAATCTGGAGAACAATAACCATGCATAAACCTCTCATCCTTCTTGCATTATCTTTTTCAGTTAGTGGGTGTATATTTGGACCAAACGATCCAATAGTTCCATGCAGTCCGAATGATACGATAAATGCAATAACTTTGGCCAATCAAGGCTTCGAGTATCATTTCAATGCAAATGCCTCTTTTGATGCAAAATTAGACAAAAGTACCCCGAATGTCAAAGCCTCCGCAGCCGCATTGGCAGGCTATAGAGGGTTTTTAGCTGGACTAAAAAATAATGACAAAATAACTGATGCACGTCTTACCGCTCAAGATGCGATAATTAAACAGTCATTAATGTGTCCTGCACTAAAAAATAAGTAATAATTTATGGCGTTCAGAACTTCGTACTGGCTTTACTCTATCGTTATAGCAGTTTTATTAACTGCCTGTTGCGCGACTATCATCCCTTCCGCCACATCTAGTATATTGGCTTTATGCTCTCTGGGGATTAAAGAAGAAAGTGCTTTTAAGTTAGAAGGAGAATTGCACAAAATCAGTGCTTCTGGAGGAAAATCAATATCTGGATTCTTAGGTTCACTCATTGCTAATGAGAAATTAGCAAAATATCTGCCAGTTACAGACTTGTTAGGCGCATACAAGGGGTGTTTAGAAAACATAAAAGTAGGCGGAAATGAATTGCAAGATGCTAAGGGGTTGACAATAGATCCCAAACGAGTGACGGAAATACAGAATGGTATTGTCACAACGATCAATGAACTGGTGCAATACGCAAAAAATAAGGCGATGAATCCTTCCTCCACAGCAGATGTCTATATAATAAGCAAGGAAGCAGAAGTGGCTCTATCGCAATCGCCACGACCAGTTATAGGCACACAAGTGGCTATCTTTCTAAAAGATGGGCAGGTTGACAAGGACATAGATCGTTTAAAACTTGGAATGTTAATTAAAGAACAAGGCTTTAAAGTTATAGATGATAGTGCCAATTATAGTAATAACTCAACCGTAGAATACCCAATTCCTGTTAATAAATGGCATAAGACCAATGCTATATGGTATAGTCCTACGAAAACCAGCTTCCAAGATGTAAAGACTGTTGCTTTGCTTTTAATACAGGCAGGGGCGCGCATTACCAGTATTCAACCTTATAAACAAACAAGCCCAAGGTATGATAGGAATATCGTTCAGGTAGGGGCTTTCCCAGATACAGTTCTAAAAGAACCTGTTTCCGTTTCGACTATAAAAAATGCCGCACAAACGCAATTTCCAAGGATTGATCCTGAGTAAATGAGAAAAGAAACTCCCCAACTTCTAGGCAATTCTTGGGGAGCTTTGTCTCAACAATAAAGTTTGTCGCCCCGTTACCCTGAAGGTTTTTAAGACCAAGGGGAAGTGAGGAGTTTGGCAAAAGAGAAGAGTCAGCCTCGCCTTTTTAATCCCCACACACGCCCCCTCAATAAGGAGTTGTTTTTCCGTCACAGGTGTGTATAAGTCGTTCCCCTAGAGTTAGGTAATCTCTAAAAACCTACTCTGGCTCTTTGCCAACAGCCGTTGGCTATAGTGATAGGGGAATCCTTCCCTGTCGCGTGACATACCCATAAGGAGCAATTATTATGTCAAATTACGAAACAATCGTGATTGCGCGTCCTGATTTAACGCAATCACAAGTAGACAGCCTGTTAAATGAGGTGTCTGCCCTTGCTACCAAAAACGGCGGCAAGATTAATTCTACGGAAAACTGGGGCTTGCGTCCTTTGGCATACCGTATGAACAAGCACCGCAAGGCGCATTATTTATACCTTGAAATTACTTTGGGTCGTGAAGGTCTTGTAGAGTTCCAACGGGTGTTGGGGCTGCATGAAGATATTTTGCGCACACTCATTGTGTCTGTTCCTGCTTTCACAGAGGGTCCTAGCGCGGTTGTGTTGAACAAACGCCGCGATGAGTCTGGCGAAGGTCGTGAAGAGCGCGGCGGTGGTCGTAGCTTTGGCGGCGGTAGTGGCGGTGGTTCACGCGATGAGGGCTATCGTCCCCGTCCGCGTCGTGAATCTGCAGAGTAATCCCTCATTATAAGGAATAGTATATGATTGAAGAAAGATCAGCGGCGCCTGCACGGAAGCCCTTTTTCCGTCGCCGCAAAACCTGCCCTTTTTCTGGCGCAAATGCTCCAAAAATTGACTACAAAGATGTGAAGTTATTGCAACGTCATATCTCTGAGCGCGGCAAGATTATCCCTAGCCGTATCACGTCTGTTTCTCCTAAGAAACAACGCGAGTTGTCGATTGCGATTAAACGCGCACGTTTCCTCGGATTCTTGCCGTACGTTTTACAATAAGCGTATTGTAACTCTCTAGGCGTTACATTTTTTATTCTGGATACCAGCATTCGCTGGTAATTCCCTGTCCTCGCAGAAAATTGCCTGTGGTTCGAATCACCAGCGAAAGCTGGTGTCCAGACTAAAAACTGATTGATGACCTCGTGGGCTGCAGTATGTCTTGTTAGGCTTTTTACAAGAGGTCTTTTAAGTTACTATGCTACTCCCCTAAACAGGAAGCAGCATCTTCTTTCAATAAGTAGCATTGCCTAATGTCTAACACGTTCCTCCCCGCTGCCTATCAACGCTTGCCCCTTGTTGTTGTGGCGGGGTTGGCAACCGTGTTGCTGGGCATGGGCGGTAACGTAACGGGTGTGGGGGGCGCAACCATGCTCTCCTTGTTCGCTAATGTGCCGCTGTTGCTGTTGGTTCTGGCGTTCGGGTGGCAAACAGGAATTTTAGGTGGCATTGTGGCGTGGGGCGCACAGCTTTTGCTCTTTGCCGTGGTGGCGCAGCCGATTGCGGTGGTGAGTGAGGTAAGCCTGTTGTTTTTGGGGCGGATGGTGTTGCCAACGGTGTTGTTCGGGGTGTTGCTTGAGCAAAATCAGCTTGAGGCAGCGCGGCGCAACATCACGCTAACAAGGCATCCCACAACAGGGGTGGTGTTGCTGACGACGCTGTGTGCGTTAATCACCACCATCGCGATGGCGGTGACGCACTATCACCAAGAGGAGATTGTGGCATTGCTGCAAAAAACCATGGCGCAGCTTGCGTCTCGTAATGGCGGTGATGCATTTGCGATGCCAACGGAGGCGATGGTGCGGTCGTTGGCGCAACTCATCCCCGGCATTTTTGGGGTGACGTGGTTTGCAGCCTATCTGCTCAACGTGGTGTTGGCGGTGCGGATAGCAGAAAAAAAGGTGGCGGGTTTTGCGCCTAAGCCGTTTTCTGCCGTGCATTTGCCCGCTTTTTTGGCGGTGTTGTTTGCGATCACGATGTTGCTTGCAACCAAAGCAAGTGGCGAAGTGGCGTATTTTGCAAAAAATATGGCGTTGTTGCTGAGTGCGCCGTTTGTGATTGCGGGATGCAGCGTGGTACACAGTGCCACAGCAGCAATGAAAGAGCGCACGATTGCGTTGGTGATATTTTACGGGGCGGTGCTGATGCTGCCCTTGGGAATAGGATTGGTGATGTTAGTGGGGGTGCTTGATGCCCTGATGAACATCCGAAAATTTGAACGGTTAAAAAAGGAGTAACTAACCATGATGAAAATTATTTTGCTTGAGCGTGTGCAGAAGCTGGGCACCATTGGCGATGTTGTGAAAGTGAAGCCGGGGTATGCTCGTAACTTCCTGCTGCCACAGAAAAAAGCTGCCGTGGCGACCAAGAACAACATTGCGTATTTTGAATCGCAAAAGAGCGTGTTGCTTGCCGCAAACGACAAGCAGCGTGCAGAAGCAGAAGCACTGGCTGCAAAAATCAATGGCACGGAATTGACACTCATTCGTCAAGCGGGCGAAGCGGGTCAGTTGTTTGGCTCGGTTACTGCGCGTGACATTGCCACAGCGTTAAACGACAAGGGCTTTACCGTTGACCGCAAGCACGTTGAAATTGGGCAGCCCATTAAAAACCTCGGTATCGCGACTGTCGTCATTGCGTTCCATGCAGACGTACAAGCCAAAGTTTTGGTAAGCGTGGCGAAGACAGAAGACGAAGCAAAAGCACAGTTAGCTGCGGCGAAAGCGCCAGCTAAAAAAGCCAAGAAAGAAGAGGCTGATGTGGCTGTAGAAGAAGTGGTTGTTGAGGAAGAAACAGCAGCTTAGTATACGGTAGTGTCTCATTATTGAAGAGGGGCTTGCTATGCCATACTTTAAGTTAAAAAGTTTTTTGCAACGCAAGCCTCTTGTTCTGCTGGCAATTGTTTTTATGATTGCCTCGGGCTTCCTCACGTTTTTCTTTGTGCATGAAAACGACAAAACCATCATGGTGTTGCGCGGAGAAGTGCAACGCCTAGAAACAAGCATTCGTGATAATTGGAATGAGGCAACACAAAGCGCGCGCAGCAGTGATGCGGCGGTGCTTGTCTCTCTGCTTGCTAACGATACCGATGCTGACCAACGCGCTCTTAAGCAATACTATCTCCAACGGTTGCCGCAGCAGATGCAACAAATGCCCTCACTTGTTTCCTTGGTGCAAGCAGCTGAGGCAGAACGCACCAAGCAGCTAGACACCATTAACGATACTTACCTTGAAAAAATAGATCTTGAGAGTGACATTGCAACTCTTGAGCAACGCAACGCGCTCTATGCCGCGATTGCTTTTTTTCTGCAAATGATAGGGTTGGTGTTGGTAGTGATTACGCGTGACTTGCCAGAAGGGCATTAGGCGAGGCTATGGCTGAACCAGCAACCGCCCTAGAGAACAAAATGTTTCGCACGCCGCCGCATAATATCGAGGCGGAGCAGGCGTTGTTGGGTGCTATTCTGGTGAATAACCAGACATATGAAAAGGTAGCAGAATTTTTGCTGCCTGAACACTTTGCAGATGCAGCGCACGCGAAAATTTTTGCCGCCATCGGCAAGCTGCAAGAGCGGGGGCAGATTGCCAACCCCATCACCCTCAAGCCGATGTTTGACCAAGACGAGTTGCTGCGCGATGTGGGGGGGGCGCAATACTTGGTGCAGTTGGCAGCTAATATCATCAGTGTGATTAACGCCGCTGATTATGGCTATATCATTTATGAATTATTCCTGAGAAGGCAACTCATTACGTTGGGGGAAGACGTGGTGAATGAAGCCTATTCTCTTGACCTTGAACACAGTGCGCGGGAGCACATCGAGCGCACCGAAAAACGCCTTTACGATTTGGTGACAAGCGGGGAGGGCAGCGAGACAGTTAAGACGTTTAAGGATGCTGTCAACACCGCCTTGTCACACGCGGAAGCTGCCTATAAACGGGCGGGAAAATTAGCGGGTGTTTCCAGCGGATTTGATAGCATGGATAGATTGCTGGGCGGGCTGCATCCGTCTGACTTGCTCATCCTTGCGGGTCGTCCGTCCATGGGGAAAACATCGCTTGCCACCAACATTGCGTTCTATTGCGCGAGTCATATTAAGTGGGCGGAAAAGAACGGCAAAAAATTTATTGATGAAGGCGCGGTGGTGGGATTTTTCTCGCTCGAGATGTCGGCAGAGCAGTTGGCCGCACGGATTTTATCCGAGCAATCGGGGATAGCATCCGAGAAAATTCGTCGGGGAGATTTGAGCAATGATGAGTTCCAAAAGTTGGTGGAGTCAACGCAAACATTGAACACCCTACAGCTTTATATTGATGACACGCCCGCCATTACGGTGACGGCGTTGCGTACCCGTGCGCGTCGTCTGAAACGCCAGTTTAATTTGGGCATGATTATTGTGGATTACTTGCAGTTGATGCGCGGCAGTAGTTCCAAGACCGATAATCGCGTGCAAGAAATTTCCGAGATTACGCGGGGGCTGAAGGCGATTGCGAAAGAGCTGCATGTGCCTGTGATTGCGTTGTCGCAGCTCTCTCGTGCGGTGGAGAATCGCGATAACAAACGCCCGCAGTTGGCGGATTTGCGGGAGTCTGGCTCGATTGAGCAAGATGCCGACGTGGTGATGTTTGTCTATCGGGAAGAGTATTATTTGAAGCGCGATGAACCCGCGCAAAAAGCAGGGGAGAGCACCGAGAAATTCCTTGAGCGGATGCAAGATTTTCAACAGCGGTGTGAGAAGGCCGAGGGCATGGCGGAGGTGATTATCGCCAAGCAACGGCATGGCCCCATTGGCACGATTACGCTCTGCTTTGATGGCAGCACCACACGGTTTTACAATGCGGTGGATAGTGCGTATTTGCCTGAGCAGTATGAGTAGGGGGGGGCGGGGTTCGGGTGTAGATGTTAGGTAGTCCCTTCATTTATTGGTGGTGCTAAACGCGTAATGATTCTCTGTCCCCTCACCCCCGCCCTCTCCCACAAGGGGAGAGGGGGTTTCTTTGTGCACTCTATTTTGCCGCACCATTGAAAAAGGTTGTTGCAAGCGGCACGCGGGTGCTCCCTCTCCCCTTGTGGGAGAGGGCGGGGGTGAGGGGATAACTTTAGGATAAATCATTACGTTTTCAGCACCCCCCCCATTTATTTAATGCGGAATTTTGCCCGCACCGCGAGCAGAAACAAGAAGATTACCACCGCTGAAAAGAGCGTTTGCATGATGCCAAGTGCTGCTACCTCATCGGGGATAATGGGGATGTTTTCATTGACACCATATAGGCACGCATAGAGCTGATTTGTGCGTTCATTAATGCTGGTGGGCAGGGCAATAAACGCGTGTTTGAGAGACAGGAAAAGGGGCGCGAGATGTCTGTCTATGCCTGTAGCGCAGGTTGTTATTAAACGAGATTTTGGATCGTAAAGATGCGTAAACAGTGCTATTGATGCTATCCACCAGAAGAAGGGAAGAAATATCGAACGTCCGAAGTCGGAGAGTATTTGATAAAGCCACCCGCCCAACCAACGTCCCACATTCCTTTTATAAAAGAAGTCTTCAACCCCGCGCAAAGAGCGTAATTCGGCTGCAAAAAAATCCTGCTCTCGTTCGTGGTCATGCCCTTGCAATGCAAGGCGTTTGAGGGCGCGATAGCGGGCGGGGAGTTCCTTCTTTTCCTCCTCTGTTGTATTGGCAGGACGCTTTAGAGGGATTGTCAAATGCTCTAATAAGGGGGCTTCTTGAAAATGTGCCTGCACAAAATTGGGCACACAATGATGAAAGGTGACGTTGTTTAAATTAAAATATCGCTCTGCCTGCATGGCGCGAAAATCGGCTTTTGTAACGTAAAATTGTGCGCCTTCAAAGTCGGCAGATTTTTTAAATTCTGTTTGGAAGAATGATATTTCTTCTTTTTTTTCTGACTGTTCAAAGGATTTTGAGCTAGTCTTGTTACCAAAAGTCGCCCCCTTAAAATAAATTGATTCGCTAAAGATTACATCCGTGAAATCAGTCCAGTGACTAAAAGAGGTTTCTGTAAAATAAGTTTCCTCGCTAAAATTGGTCTTTGTGAAATCAGTCCATCCATTAAACGTCGTATCTGTGAAATCAACCAATTTTTTAAAGGTGGTATTCCTGAAATAAGCTGATCCGCTCAAGATGTTTCTTCCGAGCTCATCAGAGTTGCTCAAAAAATCCCTCTTTAACTCAGGATTCTCTTCAAAGAGTGCATTTGTGAAATCAGCTTCCTTTATAAAGGTTGTATCCGTGAAATCAGCCCCTCTTTTAAATTTAGCATTTTCGAAATTAACTGACTCGCAAAATGTTGCCTCTGTGAAGTAAGTTGATCCGCTAAAAATTACCTCTGTGAAACTAGCCGATTCGTTAAAGGTAGCTCTAGAAAAAACAGCCTCTTGGCTAAAGATAGAGTCACCGAAGTCAGTCTTTTTTTTAAGATTTGCATCCGAGAAATCAGCCACTTTATTAAAAGCTGTTTTAAAAAATTCAGCACCTCTATTAAAAAATGCATTTGAGAAGTCAACAGATTGCTCAAAAGTAGCATTCGAGAAACTAGCCTCTTTGGCAAAATGGGCGTTACTAAAGTAACCATAATTTTTAAATTTTGCGCTATCAAAATAAATAAAATCAGCAAAATTTGCCTTGTAAAAATAGACTTCTCCCCAAAAAGTTGTTTCGGTGAAACAAGTTTCTTTCCTAAAAGATGTCTCTGCACAATTAACACCAGCAGGAAAAATAAATTCTGAGAAGTCTGCTTCGTCCACAAATGGATGCCCGCTAAAATCTACTTTAGCATCGCTTCCCCACGCATCTTTTACATTATCGAACTGCCATTCGCCTGACTGCTCCAACGCCTTCTTTTCAGCTAATCTTTCACGCGCCCATGCGTTCCACGCATCACGTCCTTTTCGATATAAGGCTAGGGATTGATCACGATTCATAAAATATACTGTGGCACGGTGGGGTTGAAATTGTAGCGTAGAGGGTTGTTTAAGAAGAGTAAAGAGCTTGTGGGGTTTGAGGCATTCAGGTTGGGTAGTTTAGCTTGTTTTTCCAGCCCCCGTGACAAGCACGGGGCGACGGACGTTGTTGTTGTTGCAGTGCAGGCTCATTTTGAGTATCCTCCTAAGATGACTGTTAGTGAAAGGTATGGTGTATGTTCCTTGATATTCTACACGCGCAAAAAAACACCATTGAAGCGATAGGCAAGACATTCGGTGCAGAGCGCATTCGTGTTTTTGGTTCTGTTGCACGACGTGCGGAACGCCCTGATAGCGATGTTGATTTGCTTGTTGACCTGCCACAGGGGTATGACTTATTCACGCAGCGATTGCCTCTTGCGGAGGAATTAGAAGCCCTTTTGGGGCGCAAGGTTGACCTTATTCCTGAGCATGAGATTAACCGCCATCTTCGCCCGATTATTCTGAAAGAGGCAACCGATTTATGAGTAAGGATTGGCAGCCAAACGCCCTGCATATTCTCGATTGTATCGCGAAAATACAGCGCATCCAACAGCGTGGGGACATCACGCAAGATGAGGTTTTGTATGATGCTGCGTTGCGTAATTTACAAACCCTTTCTGAGGCAACACAGCATCTTCCCGAGGCACTAAAGCAGCAATTTGCAACGATACCATGGAAGCAGATTAGTGGTTTCCGCAATATTCTGGTGCATGACTATCTGGGTGAGATAGACGCAAAAACAATATTGACTGTGGTGCAAGTCCATTTGCCGCCGTTGGCGACTGTGATAGAGACGATGTTGAAAAATGCATCAAAGAATAATCCTCTTTAGGTTAAGCACACCAAAAGCCCCGATGCGGAAACCGCTCAGGGGGATAGCTAGGTTCGAGAGATAGAGAAAACGGCACAGAAACTGTATCCGACATATGTTCAACTGATACCGAGGGGAGGCGACCCCGCCGAGGTATGTGTTCCCAGATGAGAGGCTTGTGTGGTTTCCTGTCGGTCAAACCAAAGGTTTTCTCGACGCTTCACCGCACTCCTCTAAGGACATGCGTTTTTGTCCTGACATTACATCCATCGACACTCGTTTCCGAGGGTAAAAGCACCCTTGTCTCCAAGAGCCACTTCTGGGGCACTGCTAACAGTATGAACTTCATCAGCCATATGTGATGGCGTTTAGCCTTGGTAGCATCCCACGAAAGCTACGCATTCCATTCCCGAAGGATTAAATGGAAGAGGCTGTAGAGACCGAGGGCACAAGGCAAATTAAGGGGTAAACGAATACAGATAGGTGTACTGCTAGCAATGCCAGTGCACCCTTCTGTGCCGTCTTCTTTGCGCTTCAGCTACGAAGCACACTTGATACGTCTATCAGGTGTAGA
>CANGXP010000031.1 GCA_947457935.1 Alphaproteobacteria bacterium
AACCGTTATACTCAGGCCAATTCTTTATTTTGTACTTTGACTTCGGCTTATTATTATCATTCATGGCACTGATCCGGCTTCTTATTGTTAATTAAGCCTTATCAGGGATAACACCTCTTGCATAACTCTTATTTGTGCAACAAAGCCAAGGGAACATATTATGACTATACCCGTATCTTCTTTTCACAGCATCGACCTGCAAAGATCTGCAGCACGCGTGCAAATAGTCGTTGATTTACACAAGCTATTCCGCAGAGAAGCTATATTTCAGTCAATCACTGAACCCGATAGTTTTAGGGACGCTGCCGCCGAAACGGTAGAGTTCCCTCATGGTGTAGAGAGCATACAAACCAAATTTTCTCACGTGTATATCACTCAAAAACTTAAAGCCTTAAACGTCGAAGACCTTTTGCATGATGCCGATATAAGACAAGGGATAGAGCAGTTCATTCAACCAATAGACGAATTTACTAGAAAAAAGGACTTCCTTCGCGTAAACACCTCCATTAATGGCGATTGTGAAATACACAATGAAATGCACCCTTTTAAAATGGATTTTTCCTTTGAAAAGAAGCAGCCCGAATTATTAAGCGCAAAAATTCAAATAGGCAATCAAGAGCCAACCCTGTTCGCCGCTGATAGCATGGAAGCCCTTAAGGAACAGATAATAAAGTTGAATCCTAAAATCAGCGCTATTTGGGAAAATACACAAAGCTCACAAGATTTACAGAAACTTGAAGAGGATCGTGTCTGGTTAAAAGAGCAGTATGCCCTCTCCCCCCTAAAATCAGAATTTTTTGAACGGAAAAAAGCTAGCGTAACACTTTCTTTTGACCCCAATAATCCCGTCGAATTATGCTTAACCGTCGTAATAAACGATAAAATGCAGCGTTTTGGGGCTAAAAACTTTACAGAATTGCAAGAACAGATTGAGCAAACCGCCCCTGAACTGTCCGACGTTTTGCTTAACGACAGGGAAGCTTATCGTGCGCTTGTGAGGGAGCAAACTGCATGCAAACTCGCACCACTACAGAAAGAAAACATCATTGATACAGCCCTCGCAAAGAATCAAGACTCTCCCTATTGGGACAAATATCTTGTCTATGAACAACAAGGCGCCGAATTTCCCTATGTTGTGTGCTCTACACTGTATAAAAATGAGGCTGGTTATTATACATTCAACTCAATGAATCCGCTTGAGAAAAAGGCACTTCCTGCGCAACATGGCATAAGCGATGCAGAGCATCATACGGCAAGAAAAGAAGCCATTCAACGAGGGGGGGGCGCACTGAAGATACACTTGCCTTCTTCAAAGACAGAGAATCCGTTGATGCTTTTTTTGCAAGCAAAGGAATTGTGTTGGATTCAAACTTAAAAAGTCCTGTCCAACAAGTTACTGACAGCATTAGGCAAGTCTTCGCAAGGCTTAACCCACTTCCACATCTGGATCTGGCATGTTTTCAGGCGAATAATTCAGGACGATCGTAAAAAAGTGCGTTTATAAACGTTCAAGGCTTAATCGTCTCTCCACGCGCTTCTGCAATAGTTTCATCAAAACTTTTATCGGTAAATTCACCTCGTTCTGCTTCTTGTAACCGAGGCGATAGAAATTCCTCAAGCTGTTGGTAAGCTTCAGTTTCAGTTGCAAACGCCGCCGTGAGCAGCTCTTTCGTATATGCCTGTTGCGGATGCTGAAAAACCGCTTCTGCGCTGCCCCGTTCCACCACAACACCCTGTTGCATCACCAATACATCATGGGCAAGAGCACGAATCACCTTTAAATCATGGCTAATAAAAATATATGCCATGCCATAGCGGGCTTGTAAGTCTTGCAACAGCTGCACAACTTGTCGCTGGGTTGCAATATCCAGCGCGGAAGTGGGTTCATCCAGTACCAATACTTTAGGATGCAAAATCAAGGCACGCGCAACCGCAATGCGTTGACGTTGCCCCCCTGAAAATTCGTGGGGATAGCGATGCGCCATGCTTGGCTCTAGCCCCACTTCAACAAGAGCAGTAGCAATTTTTTCTGCACGTTCTTCAGGGGTTTTACAAGGCAGATGAATATCTAAGCCCTCTGCAATGGTTTCTCCCACGGTGCGGCGCGGGCTTAGGCTGCCAAACGGGTCTTGAAAAATAATCTGCATTTCGCGGCGTAACAACCGCAACCTGTTTGCAGAAAGACTATTCAACGATTGTCCTTGATAGGTAAATTCACCTTGTGCGGCGATAAGTTTTAACAGCGCAAAGCCGAGTGTTGATTTGCCTGAACCACTTTCGCCCACAACACCCAAGGTGCGCCCTTGTTGTAAAGACAGTGAAATACCATCTACCGCCTTAGTATACGACGTAGGCTTTCCCCAAAAATTCTTCTGGCGTGGATACCACACCCGCACATTCTCTGCGCGATACACCGTCGCCGTATCGCCCGTCACAGCGGGGCGTGTGGGCATCGGCAATAACAAACTTTGCGTATAGGGATGCGTTGAATTCTCTAGCAATTCTGGGAGTTTTCCCGTTTCAATAACGCGCCCCTCTTTCATAATATAGGCGCGTTGGGCAATGCGCCGCACAAGTGTTAAATCGTGGGTAATCAACAATAACGCCATGCCATTTTCGCGCTGAAGTTTCTGCAATAACGCCAGAATATGTCGTTGTGTTGTCACGTCCAACGCGGTGGTTGGCTCATCCGCAATGAGCAATTTAGGGTTATTCAGCAATGCCATCGCAATCATCACGCGCTGGCGTTGCCCGCCTGAGAGTTGGTGCGGGTAACTTTCTAAAATGCGTTGAGTATCTAATAACTCAACATTTTTCAACGCCTCAACAAGTTTTGTTGATGTAGCCTGTTTGGTAAGAGAAGGTTGGTGCAACAACAAGGCTTCGCTGAGTTGCTTTTGCACCGTATGTAGCGGGTTTAAAGCCGTAAGCGGTTCTTGAAAAATAAAGCTAATCTCGTTACCGCGAATTTTTTGCAGCTGTTGTGGCGTTTTCTCTGCTAGATTTTCGCCGCCGAACAAACACCTGCCTGTAATGCTGACATGGGGTAAAAGTTGTAGTAACGACAGTGCCGTAACAGATTTTCCTGAACCACTTTCGCCTACAATCGCTACTGTTTCTCCCGCACTCACAGACAACGAGACCCCCTGTATAATTTTTTTCTCACCAAAGGCAAGGTGTAGATTTTCGACACAGAGTAGGGGATTTTGAGAACTCATCCTTCTTCTATACCTGAAAAATTTCGGTTGCCAATTAACCTTTTGGTAATAAATGCTGTGGTACAACAGAAGAGTATTTTAATCAGGAATAGTGTGAACGTCAGGGTAGTGACGTTGCTTTGTGTTATGCATATAATAGGAATGATATTTTGAGCCGTCTGCCCCCTTTGCATTCGCCAGATACAACAGCGGTTCAATCGAACGCTGCCTTTTACCATGACAAACTCAAAAGTTTTTTCAAAACCCCCGATAACTCACTCAGTTTAGAATGTTTAGCAGATTTTCTGCATTATCAACCGCATCAGGAAAAAACCGAAACCCCTACGGGAAATAGGCTTGCAACGCTGATGCAGGGCATTAAATTTTACCGTGATCCCGTTGTTGCACAAGCAGGCACATCGCCCAGCTCGCCACAATTCCTCAACAATTTGATCGCCCAAAGTGACCATCAAAACCAAGTAACAGCAAAGTTTTTAGCATTATTACGATAAAACAGCGCTTTTCTTCACTTTTGATTCTCTGTACCCAATATAAATACTTGATCCCGCGATAATCAACGCACCCAACAGTGTTTCTAGTGTGGGGATTTCTGCAAATAACAAATACCCAAACATCGCTGCAATCGGCAACCGAATAAAATCAAAGGGTTGTAGAGCGGACACTTCCGCCAACGCAAACGCCTTATTCAAAAACAAATGCGCCAACGCCGCAACCGCCCCCATTGCCAAGGAAAGCCAAAGTTGTTCTGTTGTCAGCGGCTGCCAATGCGCCCAAGCAAGCGGAAACGACAAGGGTGTCATAAACAGCCCCATATAAAGCAGCATCACACGGGCGGATTCTGTTTTGGATAAGCTCTTGATAAGTAGCGTGGAAACGGCCATCAACACAGCAGAAAGCAATCCCAATAAACCCATGATATAGCCGCCATCACCCGACGGTTGCATCATCAGCAACACGCCAGAAAACCCCATGCAAATCGCTGCCCAGCGACGAAAATGCACCTTCTCTTTCAAAAATAAAACGGCTCCCAACGTTGCAAATAGTGGCGTTGTGAAACTAATCGCTGTGGAGTCTGCAAGTGGCATTCGCGCAATCACATAAAACCACACCGTCATTGCCAGCACCCCGTTAAGAGACCGCACAATATGGAATTTAAAAGGTGTATCCACCAAAGATTTCTTTGAAAGCGTGAAAACAAGGGGGAGAATGAGAAGCAGGGAGAAAAAATTACGCAAAAACACCACCTGAAACGGATGCAGTTCTTGACCCAAAATTTTAACAAATACCGAAAGCGATGCCATAAACAGACATGAAACCACCATCAATGTAATGCCAGCCAGCGGGTGATTTTTAGAAGAAGATAAAAAAGCCATGATATTTTGAGGATGCGGCACTGTCGCTTTTTTTGCAAGGGCTGTTCACAATATACTCAAGACTGTTGTGCTTTTTGTTGACAGCAAATCACAGAACATCTTTGTTTAAAAATGTAAACCTACAACTTCAACAAGGAGACGTTCCTATGAAAAAACTTTTGATTGCTACTACTCTTATCGCAACAGTGGTTGTGCACGCCTCCGCGCATGCAGAAAGCCCTGAAATCAACGCGCTAAAAGAACAGTATAAAAGTAGTAGCCAACAAGAAAACAAAGCGTTCATAGAACAGCAAAAAGCGGCACGCCAGAATTTCATCGAAGAACGCAAGGCAAAAAGACAAGATTTTAAAAGCGCCGTAAAAAGCATCCATGAAGGCAATGTTGCAGAGCGCAAACAAAAACGCGACGCTAAAATTTCAGAACATCAGCAAAAACGTGATGCTAGAAAAGCTGCGCGTCCTCAGTAATAATAGTTTTTATTGATTCGCTGCTACAATCTTATCAATTTTCTTCGCAAGTTTAATGTCGAGTTCAGTAATGCCGCCCGCACTGTGCGTGGTGAGTGTTATATCAACCGTATTCCAGACGTTAAACCACTCAGGGTGATGGTCAAGTTTTTCGGCTGCAAGCGCAACCCGCGTCATAAACCCAAACGCTTCTGAGAAATTTTTGAACACAAAGCTCTTGTGGATACCGCGTGTATTTTCGCCCAGTTTCCAATCTTCCAGCGTTTCTAGGGCTTTTTTTAGGTCAGGTTTATCGAGGATGTCGGGCATAGTTTTCCTGTGCTGTTATACCGCTCGCATCTCAAGATTTGCAAAAATATCGTGCGAGCGGTAAAGCCCGCGCGGCGCTTGAGCGAAACGTTGCACATTCTTCATGTGCAACAGGTATATGACAAAAAGTTAGAAGTAGTAAAGACACATTATAATAATCTAAGGTGCAGGATTTGGATTCGCCAAATGCACCGCCTCAATCTCATTCAACACCTCAGCCGATAAAACCATCTTCGCGCTATCAATATTACTTTTAAGCTGTTCCATCGTGGTAGCACCAATAATGTTACTGGTTACAAACGGTTGTTGCGTCACGAACGCAAGAGCCATTTGCGCCATATCTAAACCATGTTTTGCCGCTATTTTCGCGTATTCCGCCGTTGCCAATTCAGCACGAGGGTTAATATAACGGCTAAACCGCGAGAATAAGGTAATACGCGCTTTTTCAGGACGTGCCCCGCCCAGATATTTACCCGATAACACCCCGAACGCCAGCGGGGAATAGGCAAGTAACCCGCATTGCTCGCGTATCGCCATTTCAGAAAGACCCACCTCAAACGAGCGATTCAGCAAGCTATAGGGATTCTGAATACTCACCAAACGCGGCAAGCCTTTTTGCGCCGCAAGGGTAAGATATTGCATCATGCCCCACGGGGTTTCGTTGGAAATACCAATATGCCGCACTTTTCCTGCTGTAATCAAGCCTTGTAAGGCCTCCAATGTTTCTTCAATCGGGATAGAAACATCGTGCGGATTATGCTTGTAATCCAGCTTGCCAAAGCAATTCGTGTCCCTGTCTGGCCAATGCACTTGATAGAGGTCGATATAATCGGTTTTAAGCCGTTTTAGGCTTGCCTCTACCGCACGGGTAATGTTATGTTTATCAAGTTGCACGATGCCACCGCGCAAATACGCCATGTTGCTGGTTCTGCCCACCACTTTAGTTGCAAGAATAACCTTGTCGCGGGTATTACGCTCCTTAAACCATTGACCAATGTATTCCTCCGTGCGCCCTTGCGTCTCTGCCTTTGGCGGCACGGGATACATCTCTGCTACGTCAAAAAAATTGATGCCGCGCTCCAGCGCATAATCCATTTGTTCGAACGCCTCTTCGACTGAGTTTTGCTCGCCCCATGTCATCGTGCCGAGGCAAAGACTGCTTACTTTGAGGGATGTTGTGCCAAGCTGTCTGTAGTTCATGCTTACCTCTGCTGAATAATAGTGCCCGCACCGCCTGTAGTGAAGGTTTCAATAAGCAGGGCATGGGGCACACGACCATCCAAAATAACCGCTGCTTCCACGCCTTCTTCCACGGCATCCAAACAGGTGGTGATTTTCGGAATCATCCCGCCGCTAATTGTACCATCGTTAATCAGGGCTTTTACCTCTTTTTTGGTGAGACTAGGCAACAGCTTTTTGTCTTTATCCAACACGCCGACAATATCGGTAAGCAACAGCAACCGCGTTGCTTTCATGGCAGCGGCAATCGCCCCCGCCACCGTGTCTGCATTAATATTATAGGTCTCGCCCTTTTTGCCCAGGCCAATGGGGGCAATCACGGGAATAATATCAGACTTTTCAAAGGTGTGCAGAATATCAGGATTAATGCGCTTCGGCATGCCCACAAAGCCAAGGTCTAGCACCTTTTCAAGGTTCGATTCAATGGCGGGTTTATGATTGAGTTTTTCCGCCACAATCAGGTTGCCATCTTTGCCCGACAACCCAATCGCTGTGCCACCTGCCTTGTTAATTTCTGCCACAATTTCTTTATTGATAGCACCGCACAGCACCATCTCCACAATTTCCACGGTTTCGGCATCCGTCACCCGCAAGCCGTCAATAAATTCGCTTTTAATTTTAAGGCGTTCCAGCATTTGTCCAATCTGAGGGCCTCCGCCATGCACCACAATCGGGTTAATGCCCACCTGCTTTAACAACACCACATCTTGTGCGAACTGGCGAAATAAATCTTCATCACCCATGGCATGCCCGCCATATTTAATGACAAACGTTTTGCCCGCATATTGCCGCATATAGGGCAGGGCTTCTGCCAACGTTTTTGCCTTCAGCAGGGCTGCTTCTTGGGTGGGGGTGGCGGGGGTATTGTCGAGTTTTGGCATTATTCATATCCTTCTCCCTATCTTTTATAGCGAATACCCCCGTTATACAATTGTAAAAAGTATGGTTACACCGTATCTTAATGTGTATCGGTAGGGCACTTCTATTAACCCGTTTATCGGGATGAGTGGCAAGAAAGAACTTTTTGAGGAAACGCAAGCGTACTTTCTTCGTACGTGCGGATTCCAAAAAATGTTCTGACGCTGCCAATCGCCCTAGAAACGGAGTTAATAAAGATGCCCGAAAATACACAAAAAATCAGCGTAATAGGCGCGGGCGCATGGGGCACGGCACTTGCGATGGTATTATCCACCAAGCACGCCCCCATCACGCTCTGGTGCAACCGCCAAGAAATTGAATTGTCCATCAATACCTATCACAAAAATCCTGCCTATTTGGGCGAGATTGTCCTTCCCGAAAGCCTTCACGCCACCCATAAACTCAGCGATGTTGCGGATAGCGATGTGCTCGTTATCGCCACCCCTTCTCAATTTGTTCCTAGTATTATCAACGGCATTGCAACCGAAGTATCGCCCAAAACCACGCTTGTGCTTGCCAGTAAAGGCTTAGAGACTGACAGCGCGACGTTGCTCTCAAACGCTGTCACGCGCACCTTGCCACAAAACCCGCTGTGCATTCTCACAGGTCCCAGTTTCGCGAAAGAAGTTGCACGCAAACAGCCCACCGCCGTGATGCTTGCCGCGCAAAATATCTCTCCCCCAAGCCTTGCCGCCATTGCCGCGCTTTTTGCAACACCTACCTTCACGGTGCACACAAGCCATGATGCAATCGGTGCACAGGTGGGCGGCATTGTGAAAAACGTCATCGCCATTGCGTGCGGGATTGCAGCGGGATTAGGCGCAGGGGAAAATATGAAAGCCGCCCTTGTCACCAAAGGCTTTGCAGAAATGGTTGCGTTGGGGTTGCCCTTAGGGGCTGAACGTGAGACATTAGAAGGCTTGGCGGGATTGGGCGATTTGCTGCTCACCGCCACCAGCACCTCTTCGCGCAACTATAGTTACGGATTTACTCTCGCCAGCGCACAAGCCGTGGGCGGAGAGCTTGCCGCCGCCAAACGCTTTGTTGTGGAAGGGGCGGTGAACGCACTCACCCTGCAAAGGCTTGCTGCACAACACAATGTCGTAATGCCGCTCTGTGCTCTTGTGGCAGGGGTGGTGCAGGGCAATTTAAGCGCACAAAAATTCCTACAAGATATACACGTCTTTTAATGATATTTTTTTATAAACAAGGGAAAAACAGGCTTGCATCTTTATGGGTGGGTTGCTATATTCCTTAAAAATAATAATAAAGATTGATGATAGGCATTGTATGCAGCGACGTTTTTTATTTAGCTTACTTTTTCTCTCTGCGCTGTTTACGGGTGTGTCCGCACAAGCTGGTCTATCAACACCGCTCAATGTCGCTGAAAACACCGCTGCACAAACAGATGTCCTCACCGCCCCCCCCGTTGCAAATCCCGCTTTTCGGTTTGAACAACCTTCGCAGGGACTCTCCGTGGTGGAAGTATCCACCTTCGCGCTGGCGTTAAGCTGCTTTTTCTTGCTCTACACCATGCGGAAACGCCTGTTAAAAACCCAAGCCCTTGCACAAACAGCCATCGCCACAGCAGAAGCCAAAAACAACGCGGCATCCCCCGTTGCGGAATATCTTGTGCAACTGTGCCACAAAAACCAGTTGTTGCGCTTAAGTGCCATTCAGCACATCGGCGATTTCGGCAAACAGACGGGCAATCAACAACGCGCTGTGTCGCTCTTAGCCGCCTATGTTCGCGCCATCACCAATGATTATGAACTCCGCGCCATGGCAAAAGCAGAAATTTACGAAGCCCTTAGCGTCATAAGCCAATTAATCACCCTAAGCCCCCAGCCGCTAAGCGTTTATCTTGCGAAAAGCAATTTATCGGGATTATTTCTGCGGCGTTTAAATTTATCGGGCGCAGATTTTTCCGATAGCGATTTCAGTGGCAGCGTACTGGAGCACATCAATTTCAACACAAGTGTGCTAGATCGCGCCAGTTTTGCCCGTGCAACACTGGAAAGCGTCACGTTTGTGAATAGCTCGTTCATGGCGGCAAATTGGGCATCCGTCAGCTTGCACAATGTTGTGGGCGTAACCGAAGAGGATATTGCCAGCAGCGTTGAAGGCAGCAGTATGCTATCCCCCCACAGCATCATGGCAGGCTTTTCCCGCACACAAAGCGCTTTCTCCAGCACACGCCGCGTGGCAGTTGATAAATCAAAATTGCATTAGTCTAAGGCGCGAGATTTGAGGCACGAGTCGCGAGGTAAAAAAGATACCGTGTGCTATTTTTTTGCAAAATCCTCGCGCCTCGTGCCTTTCCCCTCGTGCCTTAATCTACAAGGAAAACTACATAATGGACATCACCAGCATTTTATTTGGCGCAGGTAGCGTTGGCATCGCCACAGCGGTGGGGTGGCATTTTCTCAGCACTAAAAATAAAGCCGCCCTACAGCAAAAAGAGTTGCAACTGCTTGCACTCCAGCAAGATCTAGAAAAAGCCGCGCTCACCCTTACCCACGAACGCGCGCAGGCGGCTGCAAAAATTCAGTCTATTGTGGATACAAAAGAGTTGTTGCTCGCACAATTTCAAGCCGCCTCCAAACAAGCGTTGCAGGATAACAACCAGCAATTTCTCACCCTTGCCGATCAAGTGTTGGACAAACGCCAACAGGCCATCACCCACCTGCTCACCCCCATGAAAGAAGCCCTAGGCAAATTAGAGGGGCAGTCCAAAGATATTCACGAAAAACAACTCGGTGCGTATAGCGAACTGAAAGAACAAATCAAGCATTTGAATAGCTTACAGCAAACCGTGCATGGGGAAACCAATAAGTTGGTGGAGGCGATTCGCCGTCCGTCTGTGCGGGGGCGATGGGGGGAAATGACGCTCCGCCGTGTGTTGGAATCCGCAGGGATGCTCAATCATTGCGATTTTGTGGAGCAAAACACCATCACCACGGATGGTGTCGCGCAACGCCCTGATGTCATTCTGAAATTACCCGATAAACGCCAAATTGTCATTGATGCCAAAGTGCCATTTGAGGCATATCTCAGCGCGATTCAAACCAATGACGAGCAAGAACGTAAAGTATTTTTGCAACAGCACGGTCAACAGCTCCGCAAGCATATCAAAGACCTCAGCAGCAAATCTTATTGGCAAAGCGTTGAACCCTCGCCAGAATTTGTTATCTTATTTGTGCCCAGTGAAAGTGCGTTCAGTGCGGCGTTAGAAGCAGATCATACACTCCTTGAAACAGGCTGGCAGCAGCGCGTTGTCATGGCAACGCCCGCAACCCTCATGGCAACGGTGATGGCGATTGCCTATAGCTGGAAGCAAGAGCGCATTGCGGAAAGCGCGAAGCAAACCGCGCAACTCGGGCGGGAACTTTTTGAGCGATTGAGCACTTTTGTGGGCTATGTCAATGATGTGGGCAAAGGGCTGGGTCGCGCTGTTGAGAGTTACAACAAAGCCGTCGCTTCATATGAAACACGGCTGTTACCCAAAGCCCGCAGCTTTGAGGATTTACACCTCACCCAAAATGGCAAAACAGCACCGTTGATTGAAAAAATTGAGGGCGAGCCACGACTCGTAGTTGTCAAGGACGAGGCGGCGTAAGCGGTGCTAGGTTTTAGGTGTTAGGTTTTGGAGTAAATCTGGTGGTGCTAGACAAGTAATGATGCGGGGAAATTTTCTGACTGAACAAAAAAGTTCACCCCGCTACCTAAAACCTAAAACCGAACCCCTAAAACCTCTCGTTTACCCCAACAGCAGTTGCGACGCGACGTTAATATATTTGCGTCCCGCTTCTTGTGCCGCATTCACCGCGTCTTTTAATGATTTATCTTTGCGAATAGAAGCGAGTTTCACCAGCATGGGCAAATTCACCCCTGCCAGCACTTCCACATTCTCCGCAATAGCAGCAAGAGCAAGATTAGAGGGCGTACCCCCGAACATATCGGTTAAAATCACAACACCCTGACCGCTGTTGACGGCGGCGGCACTCTCCACAATTTTTTCCCGATGCATCCCCATATCATCATTTGCTTCAATGCAAATCGGGATGATTTGTTGTTGTTTGCCGACAATATGCTCCAACGCCGAAAGAAACGACGTAGCCAGAGTACCGTGGGTAACGAGAACGATGCCAATCATAAATATTGTGTCCGAATGGGTTTAGTATCAAGGAGGAGTGTTAAAAATTAGTTAATCGTGAGCGTACCCCTTTATGCTTTTTTGCAGTGCAACACAACTCAATCTATTTCAAACATCCAAAAGAATTTCTGGACTCCTGCCTTCGCAGGAGATTCGCACCACAGGCATTCGTTGCCAGAGTGGTATTAGACCTTTTGCAAAAGTCGCTAGGACGCTAGCGAAAATGCAGCTCTTCGAGAACCGTAGCGCAGTGTATTTTTCATACATGAGCAACGGAAACGGAGAAAAGCTGCATTTGCAGCAAGTCATAGTAGACTTTGGCGACAGGTGTCTATTACAGTTCTCGATGAACAACCGCCACCCTCCACCCCTGTTCTTGCAACCACGTTGCAACCAGTTGCGCCACAAAGACCGAGCGATGCTGCCCGCCTGTGCACCCAAACGCCAAAGTTAGATACGTTTTTCCCTCTTGATGATACCCCTCCAACACAAGGGTAAGAAAACTTTTCAAGTGTTGCACAAAAGAATTAAACCGCGCATCTGTTTGAATATACGCGCCCACGGCGGCATCCAGCCCTGTTGCATCCTGCAACGCCGCTTCATAAAACGGATTCCGCAAAAACCGCACGTCAAACACACAATCCGCTTCAGGCGGCAAGCCGTTTTTATAAGAAAACGATTGAATGGTAATTGTCGGCAATCGTCCCCCGTCGCCAAACTCCTGCATCAACTGTTGCTTTAATAACGTAGGCGATAGCGTTGTTGTATCAATAATGCAGTGCGCGATGTCTTTAAACGGCTGCAACAGAGCGCGTTCTGCTGTGATGCTACTACTCAGCCGTTCGGTTATGGATAAAGGATGCCGCCTGCGCGTCACGTTAAACCGCCGCTCCAGCATCTCGCTGCTGCACTCTAAAAATAAAATGGTGGTGGTAACATCGGTGCGCTGTTGGAGTGCTTGTATTTTTTCCACTGTTTCGGGCGCGTGCATGTCCCGCGTGCGGCTGTCAATGCCAATCGCCAGATTTCTGCCGCCCTCTAACGCCGCTAAAGCCTGTTCCAGCAAAGAAATTGGCAGGTTATCAATCGCCTCAAACCCTAAGTCTTCTAAAATATTCAGGGTTGAGGAATGCCCTGCGCCAGAGAGTCCTGTAACAATAACGAGCCGTGTTTGTGCCATACTTGTGCAACCGTATAAACGCGTAAAGGGGTGAGATAATGGTCTTTAGGGAGTATACAACAGGGCAGCGTAATCCCCGCAATTATTTTTGTGTGGGGCAGGGGCAAGCGATCAACATCGGCGAAATTTTCCAGCGAAATCAACCCCATCACGAGGGCGTTTTGCTCAACGGGCATCTCTATAATCCCCACGCCGCGCACTTCTAACAAGCCATTTGCGGCCGTTGCAATCAGCGCATTTTCTTCCACAAGAACTGTTGTATAATCGTCACTTATCAGCGTTGCGCCAAATTGTTGGATGAGCGATAAGGCAACGCTGGATTTTCCGCTGTTGGGTGCGCCCTCAATCAACACCGCCTTGCCAAACAAGGCAATACAAGTCGCATAAACCCGCTTAAGCATGACGTTGCGGAATAAGCCACCGCTCCAGTATTTTGAAAAATTTTGCAATCGTATAATTAAGACTAATGTATAACAGCCCTGCAAATAAATACATCGGCACAGGCATATAGGTTTTAGAAACCAGCGTGCGCGTCACCCCTGTTAAATCCATCAAGGTAATGGTGCTGGCAAGCGCACTGCTTTTCACCAGAAAAATCACCTCATTGCTATAATTTGGCAGGGCAATGCGAATCGCTTGCGGCAGGGTTATGCGCCAAAATAAGACATGCGCCGACATACCCACCGCAAGCCCCGCTTCAATTTGTCCGCGCGGCACAGCGCGAATGCCGCCCACCAAAATCTCAGCCATATAGGCGGCGGAATTAAAACTAATCGCAATCACCGCGCACCAAAACGGGCTTTCCAAAAAACCCTTCCACAATATACTCTCTTTCACGCTTTCAAACTGCGATAATCCATAATACAGCAGAAAAAGTTGCACCAGCATCGGCGTGCCACGAAAAAAGAAAATATAGCTTTTTGCGAGTCGACGCACAGGGCGTATATTACTAAGCCGTGCAAGGGCAATCGGCAAAGAGAGCAAAAACCCGATGCAAACCGACAACCCCACAAGAATAAGCGTCAGGCGCAACCCTTTAAAAAATTCAGGATAATATTGCAGCAACACCTCAACCATGTTGCCCCCGTGATACATCCATCCCGCGTGTAAAGTGCTTTTCAAGGGTGCGTAACAACAGCATCGTCACCCCCGTTAAAACTAAATAGCACAACGCCGCCAATAGATAAAACGTGAACGGCAGGGAGGTATAGTTAATGGCAATTTTGGTTTGCCGCATCAATTCTGCAACGCCAATCACGGATAACAGCGAAGTGTCTTTCAAGAAAACCAGAAACAAATTGCTTAACCCCGCCAAGGCATAGCGAAGGGATTGCGGCATAATAATCCTGAAAAAACACGTCTGTCTATTCATTCCAAAGGCTTTGCCCGCCTCCACTTCCCCTGCGGGAATCGCCAAATATGCCGCCCGCAAAATCTCTGTGGCGTACGCGCCAAATGTCAACGCAAGCGCAATGCATCCCGCCCAAAACGGCGCAAGCTGAAACGTGCTGTTTGGGAAAAGCGTGGTAATCAGCGCACTTGCACCAAAATAGCTTGCCAGCACAATCACAATTTCGGGTAAGCCTCTGAAAATATGCGCGTAAATGCGGGCAGATGTTTGTAAAACAGGGAAACGAGATAGCCGCGCTGCTGCGCCCATCACCCCCAAAACTAAACCTAACGCCGTAATAACAAACACCGCTTTTAGCGTTATCGTTACCCCCACCATTAAATGGTCAAGATGCGGCACAAGCGGCGCAATGTCATTAGCAACGGACACCATTATGAGACGCTAATAAATACTAAACGGAAAGTATTTTTTATTAATCGTGTCATACTCGCCGCTTTTAATAATCTCCGCGAGTCCTGCGTTGATTTTGCTCAGCAAATCCGCATCGCTTTTCCGCATCCCAAAGCCAATGCCACTATCAACATACGCGGTTTCCCCCCGAAACTGTGCATTCACGCCTTGCGGGGTTTGCAGCCAATGCCAACTGCTAATCGCATCGCTTAATATCGCATCAACACGCCCCGCGCTTAAATCCAGCCGCGCTGTTTCCCATGTATCATACAGCTTAATTTCCGCAACATCGCCAAAGTTTTCCTGTAAATACAAGGCACTCGTTGTTGCCCGTTGTGCGCCGAGTTTTTTGCCGCGCAAGCCCTCTTTTGTTGTCACAAGCGTGCTGTCTTTCAACGATACAAAGCGAATAGGCGTACGATAGTAATGGTTGCTAAACGCAATCGCTTTTGCGCGTTCATCGGTAATCGACATGCTGGACGCAATCATATCAAACTTACGCGCCAATAATCCGGGGATTAACCCATCCCAATCTTGCGAGGTAAAAGAGCATTCCAATTTTGCTGCCTTGCATACCGCTTGAGCAATCTCAATATCAAAGCCTTTCAGCGTGCCTTGCTCATCGGTGAAATTAAAGGGCGCGTAAGCCCCCTCTGTGCCAATCCGCACAACCTGCACCGCATTTTCTTTGCCTGAATCCGTTGAGATTTTTTGCCCCAGTGTGTAATACCCCACCAGCAAAGCCCCAACAACAGCAAGACTTATTAATATTTTACGCACAATTATGGCTCCAGTTTTAGCGTGTCTCTAGGGCGCAAATGCCGCGCCAAGAAATTCCTACATTGCTCTGTTTGTGGATCGCCCAGCACTTGCTCAGGTTTTCCTTGTTCAGCAATTTTACCTTGATGTATATAAATGATTTCAGAAGAAACTTCACGCGCAAAATGCATTTCATGCGTCACCATAATCATGGTGCGTCCTTCCTCGGCAAGGGTGCGAATAACTTTCAGCACTTCGCCCACCCGTTCGGGGTCAAGGGAGGAGGTCGGTTCGTCAAACAGCATCACTTGGGGTTCCATGGCAAGCGCCCGCGCAATCGCCGCCCGTTGCTTTTCCCCGCCAGAGAGAAAAGCAGGGTATTCATGCCGTTTATCATAGATACCCACTTTGTGTAACAAGGCTTCTGCCTTTTCAATCGCCTCTGAATTTGGGATTTTTTTAACGTGAATCGGCGCTTCAATCACGTTTTGCAGCACCGTCATATGTGACCACAAATTAAAATTTTGAAACACCATGCCAAGGCGTGTTCGCAATCGTTCAATTTGCTTTGCTTTTGCGGGTTTTGCAAAGTTCACCGTGCGCTTAATGGCAATCAGTTCATCCTTAATACGAATTTCGCCCTGATCAGGCATTTCCAGCAGATTAATACAGCGCAACAGCGTGCTTTTACCTGACCCACTGCTGCCAATAATACTGATAACATCATGGTCTTGCGCCACAAGCGAAACGCCTTTAAGCACCTGATTGCTGCCATAGCTTTTATGCAAATCCAACACAGAAACCGCCGCAACACTGCCTTTGCGGTTCATCACAACACTTGATTGCAGGGGCGGGGAGGCATCGTTCATGGCGGAGGTATATAGCAGATTATTATAAGAGAGGCTATCTTGTTTTCTGGTGTTGAAAATACCGCCACAAAACAAAGCCCCCCCCTAACATCCCCAACAACGGAAATACCCACAACAACAACGTATTTTGCGTTTTCGGCGGACTCAGTAGAATTTCTGCCCCATAGCGTTCTGTAAAAAAATTGCGTATCGCTGCATCATCTTGCCCTGCTGTAATGCGCTCCCGCACCACCGCCCGCATCGCTTTTGACATTTCATTATTGGAATCATTAATCGTTTGCCCCGCGCACACAGGACAGCGAATGATGTTGCCCAACGCCACGGCGCGTTGTTCTTGGATTTGGTTAGGCAGTTGTTCAGCGGGTAGAATAAAGGCGTGGGCGTGGGCACAATACCATAAAATCAGCCCTGCAAGTCCTATTGTTCTAAAAAAATACCCTAAGAACATCTCTTAATAATTACCTTTAATCTCTCGCAACTCTCGTGCAAACAACGATGCATGCCTCTGTAGCAGACTCGGTATATCGCGTCCCTGCCGAATAACGGCAAGGAGGGCTATAGTATCTTCATCAAGCGGTGTGTAAATAATATAATGCTCCCGAACGGGATACACGCCCAACTCATGCTGCGGATTTTGACAAAGCTGTTTGTGGTGCCCAGCAAGATACTGTGCTGCTTTTTCTAAATCTTCAAAATAGCTTTTGGTGAGTTCAACACCCCATCGCGCCCGCGACCACGCTTTAGCCTCGCGTAAGTGAGCACGTGCTGTGGGCGTTAAAACATAGCGTTTTTTAAGCATCGCGACAATTTACGTCTCTTGCAAAATATCTATGATAGATTCCTTACAGAAATCGCCACTTTTTGCGTCTCGTAATCCCTGAAGTACATCAGAAATAATACCCCAATCTTCTCTATCACGCTGTATGAGGTTCACAACATACGCCTCAGGTGTCAAATGCGTATCACCATTCCGCGCACGCACATCAACATAATGCAACAACTCATTTGTTAGTGGAATCTGCAGGTGCTCTGTCATAATTGGATCTCTTATAATGTAAGATTACTATACTATAAAAAACAGAAAATAGCAACGCCACATGGAAAAACACCATCTCCATCGCAACTTTTTTCTCAAAAAGTAAAAATAATTCTAGACAAAGATATATATATATATTAATTAGAATATATGTTTATGGTTAACCATTATGATGTCAGCACAATTAGCTCGTCGTGTGGAAACGCACGCTGAGCTTCCCAAAATCAAGAAAGAGTGCTTGCGCTCTTTCTTGGAAAAGCGTTTTCCGAACGAAAGCCTTGACTTAATAGTTGAGACAGCAGTTTTATCAATTCCAAGCGAATCAGAAGTAATTTTGATTCGCCACGAGACTAAAAATATCTGCATCGTTGTTGATTAATAAAAAGGGAGAATTTCTTGGGGGCGTCCCTTCTGAAATTCTCCCTTCTTTCTTCCCCAAACCCTCTCGCCTCGTGCCTAACCTCTCGCCCCTCTCCTCACGCTATATCCCGCAGCACATATGGCAGAATCCCGCCATTGTTGTAATACTCAATCTCATCCAGCGTATCAATGCGGCAGAGCAACTCAACCTGCTCCACTTTCCCATTCGCACGGGTCAGTTCCAGCGTTAACGTCTGGCGGGGAGACAACGCCCCTAAACCCCGCAGGCTAAACAATTCTGTCCCGTCCAGCCCCAGCGTTTTGCGGGTTGCACCGTCTTTGAATTGCAGCGGCAAAATACCCATGCCCACGAGGTTTGAACGGTGAATCCGCTCGAAACTCTCGGCAATCACGGCTTTCACACCCAGCAAGAACGTGCCTTTGGCTGCCCAATCGCGGCTAGACCCCGTGCCATATTCCTTACCCGCCACAATTACGAGCGGCGTACCCGCTGCCTGATATTTCATGGAGGCATCGTAAATGAACATCGGCGTGCCATCGGGCATAAAGCGTGTCACCCCGCCACTTGCGCCATCTGCCGCCATTTCGTTCTTGAGGCGAATGTTGGCAAACGTGCCGCGCATCATCACTTCATGGTTGCCGCGCCGTGCGCCATAGGAGTTAAAATCCGCCACGCTCACGCCATTCGCCAAAAGATACTGCCCTCCGGGGGTGTCCTTTTTAATAGATCCCGCAGGGGAGATGTGATCGGTCGTGATACTATCGCCCAAAATCGCGAGCGGACGCGCCTTCACAATATCTTTCACCGCGCTCGGCGTTTTGCTGAGACTCACAAAATACGGCGGGTTTTGCACATAAGTGCTTTTGTTGTTCCACGCAAATGTCTTGCTGGGCGCAACTTTAATCCCCTGCCATTCCTTGCCGCCCTTAAACACATTGCTATACCGCTCAACAAACATTTCAGAGGTCAACGCGCTATTCAGCGTGTCTTGCACTTCTTTGTTGCTGGGCCAAATATCGCGTAAGAACACAGGCTTACCGTCGTTGCTCAACCCCAACGGTTCAGTTCTAAGGTCAATATCCACCCGCCCTGCAATGGCATATGCAACCACCAACGGCGGCGAGGCAAGGTAATTCGCTTTGGTGAGTGGATTCACCCGCCCTTCAAAGTTACGGTTGCCCGAGAGCACCGCACACGCCACCAAATCTTTTTCTTCAATGGCGGCGGCAATATCACCATCTAACGCGCCAGAATTGCCGATACAGGTCGTACAGCCATAGCCCACGAGGTTAAAGCCGAGCGCATCAAGGTCTTTATCCACCCCTGCTTTCGCGAGGTAATCGGTGACAACTTGACTTCCGGGGGCGAGCGATGTCCGCACCCACGGCTTCCGCGTTAAGCCCAATGCATTGGCTTTTTTCGCGACTAACCCTGCCGCTAACATCACCGACGGGTTGGATGTGTTGGTGCAACTCGTAATTGCAGCAATCACCACCGCCGCATCGGGGATTTCATAGCCCGCGCCCTTCACCACCGCCGTGCGGCGTTGCTCGTATTTTAGTTTAGAAAACTCTTCAAAGTCTTTGTTTTTAAATTGTTTTGCAACATCAGAGAGCACGAGTCTATCTTGCGGACGTTTCGGGCCCGCGAGAGACGGCTCAACCGTGCTTAAATCCAAGCTCAAACTATCGGTAAACACAGGGTCAGACGCACCCTTTTCCCACCACATCCCTTGCGCCTTAGCATAAGCTTCCACCAACGCAACCCGCTCTGCATCACGCCCTGAAAACTTCAGGTAATTAATCGTTTCCGCATCAATCGGGAAAAAGCCACAGGTTGCGCCATATTCAGGCGCCATGTTGGCGATTGTCGCACGATCCGCCAAGGGCAATTCTGCCAAGCCATCCCCATAAAATTCAACGAATTTACCCACAACGCCTTTAGCGCGCAGCATTTGCGTCACGGTCAACACAAGGTCAGTCGCCGTTGTGCCTTCAGGCAATTTGCCCGTAATTTTGAAACCAATCACTTCAGGAATCAGCATGGAAACGGGCTGCCCCAACATGGCGGCTTCGGCTTCAATACCACCCACACCCCAGCCGAGCACTGCTAAACCGTTAATCATCGTCGTGTGACTATCCGTCCCCACAACCGTATCAGGATAGGCAACCGTCTCGCCATTTTCCTGTTTTATCCACACAACCTGCGCCAGATATTCCAAGTTTACTTGGTGGCAAATCCCTGTTCCGGGTGGTACAACGCGGAAGTTATTAAACGCCTGTTGTCCCCAACGCAGGAACTCATACCGCTCATTATTGCGCTCAAATTCTAAATCCACGTTTTGCTGGAAGGCTTTGCTATCACCAAAATTATCCACCATTACCGAGTGGTCAATCACCAAATCTACCGCCGACAACGGGTTGATTTTTTCAGGGTCGCCGCCCAATTTCACCACCGCTTCGCGCATTGCCGCCAAATCCACCACGGCAGGAACGCCCGTAAAATCCTGCATCAACACGCGGGCAGGGCGATAGGCAATCTCTTTATCTGACTTTTTATTTTTCACCCATTCAGGGAACGCTTTAACATCATCCGCCGTAACCGTGCGCCCATCTTCATAGCGCAACATGTTTTCCAGCAACACTTTCAGCGAATAGGGGAGGCGGGAAATATCGCCCAAACCATTTTTTACCGCCTCAGGCAAACTATAGTAAGTGTAGTTTTTACCATTAACGTTAAGAGTTTGTTTCGCTTTAAAAGTATTTGTCACAGGCGTTCTCCTTAAGACTTGTAAGAATATATAAGACTTCTATAAACGCTATCAGTTGTAAAAGAATCCTTAAAACAAACGCAATAGAAAAAAAATGCTGACTGTGGAGAATTTTTCATGCTTGTATGCAGGGCGCGGGGTGTTCGCCCCCGTCTCCTTCACAGTTAGCCCTCGCGAAGTCGTGGTGTTGCGCGGCAGTAATGGCATTGGTAAAACCACGCTGTTAAGGGCGCTGGCGGGGCTGCCTGTGGAGTATACGGGGAAATTTACAGTCTCCGCGTGTCATTCCCGTGAAAACGGGAATCCACACTTTAAAAATACTTTCTGTTACACTCTAAAGAAAACTATTACTCCAGATGTCATCCCCGCGCAGGCGGGGATCCAGAACTATTTAAAAAGGCTGGATTCCCGCCTGCGCGGGAATGACAAATACAACATATCAGAGACATTTAGTATACATCCCGTCTACATCCCCTACACCCCCCCCCCCCACCCCC
>CANGXP010000032.1 GCA_947457935.1 Alphaproteobacteria bacterium
AAGGTGACGCTGGCTGGTGCAGAGACGTATAGCCTTGATTTTTATGGTGATGGGCTGATTAATTATGTGGTAACGCCCGAGATGGTGAGGACGCTGGTTGAGAATAACGGTGCTATTATCAGCGAAGGCGGCACGATTACGATGACGGCGGCGGGTGCAGAAAGCCTGCTGATTAATAACGGGATTTTGCAGGGTAGAACGATTGATTTAGCGGCAAATACGGTTAAGCAACAGGGTGCTGTGGACGTGAGTAGCCAAAACGATAAAGGCGGCACGGTGACGGTGACGGGTGAGAAGGTGCTTGTCTCTGGCAGTATTAAAGCGGAAGGGAAAATGGGCGGGGGCAAGGTATTCTTAGGCGGGGACTATTTGGGTGGTAGTGCAACTAAAAAATATTCTGATAAGCCGATTAAAACAGCAAAAAAAGTTGTTGTTACCAAAGACGCAAGCATTTCCGTCAACGCAACAGACAAAGGGGGTGGTGGCTGACTGAACGAAAACCACCATCCCCCGGCCCTCTCGCCAGTGGGCATCGACCTTCTGCCAGTTTCCAGCAACTGACCGAGTCAATAAAGGAAACCGTGAACGGCGGAGTTACCTCAGGTTCAGCGTATTATAGTCCTGATCATACTCGGGAAGATTGAAGTAGAATTGTTTCGCACTGATCCGGTAGAAATTGCCACATGCCCAGGGATCGCTATCTACGCTGATGCACAGGCGATCACCTTCCTGCTTCCATTGGCCGGGTTTTTGCACCGGTAACAGGCGCATTGAATAGTATACCTGTCCGCCAGGTTTGAATTCGTAACTCAAGCCGCCAGCGATATTATTGTCGAAATTAATGGGGCTGGCAAATAACGCAGAAATCTCCGCCGCATTCATCGGCTGAGCGTTGGCAAGAACCGGGGTTGGTTCATTCGAAATACTGCAGGCGGAAAGTGTCAGAGCGCAAATCACAGATGCAGTGCGAAGGGATAAAGACATATACTAAACTTTCTTAAATTTCAGATGTTGGTTGCCCGAATTAGCGTCCGGCCAACTTGGGCGCGCGCCCAATGAACGTTTCTATTCGTTAGACTACAAAAAATAGTATAATGGAGAGAAGCGATAGCTATGAACATTTAAAAGCCCTTGATAGCAGTATCCAGCGCAGCCGCATCCTTCGGCAAGAGCCAGACGGCGCCGTGGTTGTTGAAGTTATCAGCGAAGATTGCCTGTTGCTGTATTGCCAGCGGGTCACCAACACGCAGCGGGTTGAGACACGAGAGGAGGGGCGGCACATACGCGGCGAGACGCTGCCGCGGGAGAGCAACCTGCGCTATGGCCAGACCGATTGGCGGCTGACGGCGCGGGGTGCGCGGCAGACCGAGATTGATTTTCAGGCGGTGATTGAGCCGGATTTCTGGATGCCGCCGATGTTGGATGCTTGGGCTTTAGAGCGAACCCTGCGCGCCCACTGGCAGCAGTCCATTGCGGCGATGGAGGGTGAGACGCGATAGACAAAACGTATTTATAGCGCGTCTAAGAACCAGTCACGTAAACCTCTGTAGTTTTTTGAGCATAATTCTGGAGAAGGCGAGAGCGATGAATGCTTTTGCGGAAGACGTGGTGATTTCGTAGTCCTTTGAAAGCCTTCTAAAGTTTCCTAGCCACGCGAAGGATCGCTCCACGACCCATCGCCATTGCAAGACGTGGAAGCCTTTTGTGCCAGTATTTGGCTTAACGACGGCAAGGGTACAGCCGTTTGTGTGCCTGAAGAACCAGGTTTGTAATTTTCCCTGATACCCGCCATCTGCCAGCACTTTGACTAAACGAGTATACTTTTCTTTCAAGCCCGTAAGGACTGTTTCGGCACATACACTATCGTGTGGGGTGGCACCATGCACATCAATCGCCAATGGATAACCAGATGTATCCACGACAATATGACGTTTACGACCCGCTACTTTCTTTCCGCCATCATAGCCTTTGTCCTGATTTTTTAAAAGAGCGTGTTTTCACGCTCTGGCTGTCAATAATCCCCATGATCGGACTGGCTTCCCTGCCTTCAGCTACACGCAACCCTGTGCGCGTCTCATCCATCACTTTATCCAAAATACCACGGTGTTTCAACGTGTTGACGTAATTGTAAATGCGCTTCCACTCCCCAAAATCTTTCGGTAAATCTCGCCAAAAACAGCCATTCTTCGTAACATAAAACATCGCGTTCCATAGCATCCTTGCGTCCCTTGGCGGTGGACGACCAGATAATCCTTTCCCCTTGTTCAATACTTTTTCTATTACCAGCCATTCCTTATCACTTACATCACTGCTGTAGACCTTGCTCATAATCTGTGCCTTTTTAGGCTAATATTACATACGCTCATTGGCTTAGATAGGTTTACGTGACTGGTTCTAAGTTTAGGGGGGAATTATACCCTGACAATTGATACAGTTGGCAAAGCACTTAATATTGCGCCGCGCCTTATTACAGCAACAGCGAATACTGGTTTAAAGAAACAAATTGCAACAAGTGATCCTATTCTGACGTATAGCATTACAACAGGGGCTTTAGTGAGTGGCGATAGTTTCACAGGGGCGTTAAGCCGTGCTGCGGGTGAGAATGTGGGAGCATATGCACTTAATAGTGGCACGCTAAGCTTAAGCAGTAATTATATTTTGTCTATTGATACGATAGGTAAGTTTTTTAGTATTCAGAATGAAATGGTGTTACCTGATAGTTATTTGTATGTGTTGAATCATACGGGTAAAAGAGTGGAACAGCCAAAACAGCAGAATTCAAGGATAGCTGATGATATAATTATTCCCTCTATTTGGACAGTTGAAAACCCTGTTACGGTTATTTCTGTTGAGAATGATTCAAGACCCTTGACACTAACGGCAGTAACAACGCTGTGTAGTAACCTGCGGGACTATCCGAATATTCGTTGTGGTGCAGTCTCCTTTAAAGAGAGTGTCGAGGGAAAGTAGTAAGACAAAACGGCTGTAATTACGGTTAAAATAAGAGTTTACAATCCGCGCAATGCCACCAACAACCGATCTAAACCTTCGCTTGAACCGATAGTAACCCGTAGGTGTTCAGGCAGATAATAGGCTTTCACACGCCGCACAAAAATCTCATTTTTCAGGAGGTGTTCGTAAATTTCTACCGTGCGTGCGCCCGTGTGCATCAGGAAAAAGTTGGCAACACTCGGCACAACAGGAAAGCCCAAGGCGGGGAGTTCCTTCGCCAGTCGTGCAAACCATTGTTTGTTGTGCGCTTTGGTTCTTGCGATGTGTGAATCATCGGTTAAGGCGGCAATGCCTGCAACTTGCGCTGCGCCATTCACGTTGAAGGGGGCGCGAATACGATTGAGTATATCAGCCACGCTGGGAGGAAAATATCCCCATCCAAGACGCAACGCCGCCATCCCATGAATTTTAGAAAAGGTACGCGTGATGCAAACGTTTGGGAACTGCTCCACGAGTTTTGTGCCGATAGCATAGTCTGCTTCATCCACATACTCCGCGTAGGCTTCATCCAACACCAGCAACACAGTTTTGGGCAGGCGTGCACAAAAATCCACCATGGCGGCGTGCGTTATATAACTGCCTGTGGGATTGTTGGGGTTGGCAAGGTAGATGATTTTTGTCTTGGGCGTGATAGCCTTCAAAATCGCTTCTAAATCCGTGTGGAGATTCTGTTCGGGAATAGCAATCGGGGTTGCACCCGCTGTTTTTGCCACAATAGGATACACCAAAAAGCCGTGCTGCGAGTAGAGCACGTCATCGCCCACCCCTGCATAGGCATGGGCGAGCAACCCGAGCAATTCATCCGATCCATTGCCACACACAATGTTTGCGGCATTAAGGCTATATTTTTCTGCCAAGGCTTCCCGCAACAAACGGCAATCGCCTTGCGCATAGAGATGCAAATAGGGGGTATACTCTTTGAACGCTTCAATCGCTTTGGGGCTTAAGCCAAACGGGTTTTCATTCGACATGAGACGCGCGGCATTGCTGGCATCACGCAAGGCAGATTCCCCGCCGATGTAGGGATCAATATTCAGGATGCTGTCTTTAGTTTGGATCATTGCGTTGTTCTTCTTTCACACTTAAAAAATATCGATATGATTTTTCAAATTCTACCGCGTCTTCAGTACCTTCCAATAATTTTGTGCGAAGCAAATCGGGGCGTTCAAATTCTGCTAAAATTTTGGCAGTTTGCCAGCGAGAAAATCTCCAAGCGTTGAAGATTTGTTGGCGCAAATACGCTTGATCTGTGTTGTTGAGTTTCTCATAAAAAGGCAACACAAAACCGACTTGCCACAACAACAATTTGGGTTCAAACGGTGCAGCGATAATAGACATGCGCCATGCTGCAAGGGCTTTTTCAGTCCGCAATAAGGTGGTATAAACATAAGCCAAGCGACTCCATGCAAAGGCATCACTAGGATTATTGCGTACCATTTTTTCTAGTGGTGCTTGCGCATCAAGTGCGTACAGTCGTCCTTGTAAGGTGTGGGGATTTTGCCATTGCGAGGCAAGCATTGCAAGGTATCCATAGTCGTTCGCGGCGGCGAGAGAAAAGGGGTGTGATTTGTTTTTAAAGCTAGAGAGGGTTGATAGGAGGAAGATTTGGTGTTCTTCGGTACGCACTTCTTGATTTCGCAGAAGTGCTACAGTTGCTTGGTTAAGAGGGTAAAAACGCACCAACTCTTGAAACCAAATAAGGGCAAAAAAAGCAGAAGAGCAGCAAGCAGCCACTAACGCCCCGCTATAGAACCTGAAAGAGATGTTCCGATTAGGAGCGTTTGTTTGCGTAATAGTCGCCATATTTTCCATAGTATGCTGCGTTATCTCCATAGCCATAGCGGGCATGGCGTGTCACGTTCACGGCGGTGAGTACCACGTTGAGCGGCATATCAAGCGCACTGAAAGAGCGCATGGCACTCCGCACCGTGCGGCGTGATGTTCTGTCATACCGAATAGCATACAGAACGTGGTCAGCTTGTGGCGCAAGCACAAGGGCATCAGAGACAGCGAGTACGGGGGGTGAGTCAATGATGATGTAATCGTAATAGCTCTTTGCCATTTCTAGCAGCTTGCGCATTTCTGTTGAGCCAAGAGCGTTTTGCGGTACATCCACCTTGCCGTGTGCCAAGCAATATTCTGTACTCATATCAACATCTTTGTAGATAATTTCTTTGATGCTGGCATTGCCGTTGAGGTAATCACTGAGGCATTTTGTTGGTTTTACTTTGAGCATTTGTGCCACACGAGGACGGCGTAAATCAGCATCAATCAGCAGCACTTTTTTCCCGCCTAATGCTGCCACATTTGCTAAAGACACAGAGAAAAAGGTTTTTCCTTCGCTGGGTTCTGAAGAGGTAACAAGAATAGTTTTAACCCCGTTTTCTCCTTTGTTTTGGAGTTGAAGCGCTGTGAAAATAGCACGTATGGATTCTGCATAGGGAGCCGTGATGTTTTCACGCAAGTATGCGAGCGGCTTTTTCGCGTCTGTTTTGCTGAGGCGGGGAACCATGGCAAGGGTTTTTAGCCCCAAAATCTTCTCAACTTCCAAGGGGGTGCGGAAAGTATTGTTGAGCAATTCTAGCAAGAACACAACGAATACACCGAGCACAAAAGACAAAAATAGCACCGCGATAACGATGAGTTTTTTCTTAGGCTTAGAAGGGTTAATCGGCACATCGGCTGTTGCAATAATGCGGGCATCCGCTTGCTGAAAGTTATCCTGAGAGAAGGTTTTTTTGAAGCTCTCTAAGAAAGATTCATACAACATATGGTTTGATTCTGCATCGCGCACCAGTTGTGAAATTTGAATCTGTGCGCGATTGTTGGTGACGACTTTGCCTTCAATTTTGCTGACATTAGCTTGAATGGCTCCTTCTCGAGCACGCGCCACTTCTACTTCATTGGCAAGACTGGAGATAATCCGCCCTACCTCTTCCGTAATTTTCCCACGCAAATCACGAATTTGATTCCGGATGTTAATCAGATCAGGGTGACGCTCGCCGTAACGACTTGTAAGGTCTGCTTCTTGGCGCACAAGGTCAGCCTCTTGCTCGCGCAAGCGTTGGATAAGTTGTGAGCTAACAACTTCCGCCACAGATTCATAGCCACCCTTTTTTGAAACAAGCTGGCGTGCTTGGCGCAACCGTGCCTCTGCCTGTGCTCGTTCGCTTTGCGCTAACACAAGCTGTGTGTTCAGCTCTGTAAGTTGGCGGCTTGTAAGGGTTTCACCATCTTTACTTTCAACAATATTGCCTTTTTCTCGCGCTTCCGCCACAGCATTATCGGCAATAATAATTTTCTGCTTTAGCTCTTCTAAGCGTTTGCTTAGCCACTTGTTTGCCCGTTCTGTTGCCTCAAATTTTACTTCCAACTGGTCTGTAAGATATTGGTTCGCCCATTCGTTAGCAATCCGCGCTGCTTTTTCAGGGCTTTCTGAGGTTACCCCAATCCGTATCGCATATGATTTTCCATCATTGTATACGTCAAAACGAGAGAGCAAATTTTTAACAACTTTGCTTTCGATAAGGTTTTCAGGCAACGCTTTTTTTGAGCCTAATCCAATTAAGGACAGCCCTTTGCTGATAAATGAGGTTGTTTCTTTGCCGCCGTTTTCCAAGGAGGGGTTAAACTCTTCATCTTGGAATAAATTAAGGCTTTTTGCGACACGATGCGCCATCGCATTGGAACTCATCACCGCAATTTCACTCCGTACGGTGCTTTCATCAATTTTCACGCCTGAGATAGCGGCTTGAAAATCGATGATTTGACTTTGCCGTGTAATAAGCATCACGGTGGTGTTGGCAGTATAAAGAGATTTCTGCTGTAGCAATACCAAAATTGCAATGAGTGTGCAGGATGCAACAATCCCAATAATAATATCACGCCGTGCCCAAAGTAAATTGAGGACGGATGGGAGATCTAAATCTGCGGTGAGAGAGGGGGTGTTGTTAGGCTTGTTCACGGAGAAAATTCCTTAGCTGCGGCACTATAAGGGAAAAAATGGATTTTTGCAAGAACAAGGGCAGTTGCGAGAGGCTTTTTATGGAGTGTGTGATGTTTGACACGGCTGTGCGTTGCCCTATACTTGGGGCTTTAATGCGCAAGAGCACATAACTACTGTTTATTCGAGAGCGCCTCAACCTCGTCAATAAATCTTTCAACAACCTTTAAGCCCTGTTGCCAGAACGTGGGGTCAAGCGGGTTGAGGTTGAAGGGTTTTAGTAATTCCACGCAATCTTTGCTGCCGCCTGCTTTGAGCAGGTCAAGATATTTCGCGGCGAACCCCTCGGGCTGTTGTTCATACACCGCATACAGCGAGTTCACCAAGCAATCGCCAAACGCATATGCATACACATAAAAAGGCGAGTGGATGAAGTGGGGGATGTAGCTCCAGTATTGCTTGTAGCTGTCGTCAAAAATGAAGGCATCACCAAGGCTTTCTTGCTGCACGCCAATCCAAATCTCGCTGAGTTCTTGGGGCGATAGTTCATGGTCTTGGCGGCGGGTGTGCACCTCTGCTTCAAACAAATGAAACGCGATTTGCCGCACCACGGTGTTGAGCATATCCTCCACCTTGCCTGCCAACAGGCGCATTTTTTGTTGCGGTGTGGTGGTCTTCCGCAACAACGATTGGAAGGTGAGCATCTCGCCAAACACCGAGGCAGTTTCGGCAATGGTAAGCGGTGTATCGGCAAGCAGATAGCCCTGTTCCGCTGATAATAACTGATGCACGCCATGCCCTAATTCATGGGCGAGCGTCATTACATCGCGGTTGCGCCCTTTGAAATTTACCAGCAAATAGGGGTGCACGCTAGGCACGGTGGGGTGGGCAAACGCGCCTGAATCTTTGCCCTGACGCGGATCTGCATCAATCCATGCGTTGTCAAAAAATTTGTGCCCTAGGGTCGCGAGTTCGGGCGAGAAACTGTGGTAGGCTTCGAGCACAATTTGTACTGCTTCGTCCCACGTGTAGGTGGCAGCATCTTCCCCCAACAGCGGGGCATTTCTGTCCCAATAATCGAGTGGAGATTTTTTAAGCCATTGCGATTTGAGCTTGTAATAGCGGTGTGACAGTTGCCCGAAAGACCCGCGCACCGCGGCAATGAGCGCATCAACCGCTTGGTCATTAATATCATTTGCAAGGTTGCGGGAGGCAAGCGGATGCGGGAATTTGCGCCAGTTGTCTTCCACCGCTTTGTCTTTGGCAAGTGTGTTGAGGATGAGGGTGAACAGCGATTTATTTTGCTCCAGCACGCCGCCAAAACTGAGGGCGGCTTCTTTGCGTTCTGCCTCATTTTTGCTGGTGGAAACGATGTGCAAAATTTCTGTCTCACTCAACATTTTTCCCTGATAGGGAAACCGCAAAGCAGACATGCTTTCATCGAACAAACGCATCCAATTTGCACTCGCGGTGATGGCTTTATCGTGCAGCAATTCTTCTAGCTCTTGCGAGAGCTGATAGGGCTTGAACAGGCGAATTTTGCTGAGCCATTTTTGATAGGTGAGGAGGGCAGGGGAGGCGTTGTAATGTGCGGCAAGAACCTCGTCTTCAAGGTCGCAAATTTCTAGTCCAAAGAACAATAAATGGCGTTCGGCATCGTTCACTTGCTCTTGGCAATTTTGATAGAATTGCGCGTTGCCGTCGGTGTCTCTGTCCGCCGCAAACACGAGTTGCGCGTAACTCATAATTTTGCCAAACCGCTCTTGCAGGGCTTCATAGTCTTTGATTGCGGTGGCGAGTCCATCCCCTGTAAGCAGCGGCAGATTTCCCTGATAGCGCAGTTGAAAAGATTGCGCTGCCTTCGTTGCGGCGGCAATATCGGCTTGTAATTTTTCATCCGTGGGGGACTGATACAGGTCGCTTAAATTCCAAACGGGGAGGGACATTGTGGTATTCCTAATAAATTTTTACCCCACTCTTGTTACAGAGCAGGGTATTACAAAACCATAGAATTCTTGGGGTTGTGCTTTAAGCCGCGTCTTCCAACTCATCTGCGACGTTTTTCGCCTGTGTGTGGGCCCCAAACATGCCGAGTGCTTGGCAATACAGCTCTACCATTTCTTCCATTTCTTCGCGAGCTGCTTTGTCCATTTTGCGGATTTTCAGCACTTGACGGAGCACTTTCACGTCATAGCCATTGGCTTTCGCTTCGGCGAACACATCGCGAATATCGGCAGCAATGCCTGCTTTTTCTTCTTCTAAACGCTCAATGCGTTCGATAATTGATTTTAATTGTCCTGTGGTGATACCAGCAACGGTGGTCATAACGATTCTCCTCTGTGTTTACGGAACATATAGAGCGGAGAACAGCGAAGGGCAATGGTTTTTGTTGCTCAAAATAGCGTAATCGTTGTATAGGGAGACAGATTTTATGACCCGCATCGCTATCATCGACTATGAATCAGGCAATTTGCGTTCTGTACACAAGGCATTCGTTGCCGTGGCGGGCGGTGCGGAGGTTATGGTGACCAACAACCCGAATGACCTAAAACAAGCCTCCCACGTTGTTTTTCCCGGAGTGGGGGCGTTTGGTGATTGTTACCAAGGGTTGCAACGCTTGGACGGCATGGCAGAAGCCCTGCACGACTTTATGTTCACAGAGAAAAAACCGTTCTTAGGTATTTGCGTGGGGATGCAGTTGCTTGCAACAACAGGATTTGAAGACGGGGAGCATCAAGGCTTAGGCTGGGTTGGGGGCGTGGTGCAACGCTTAACTCCCGCCGATACAACACTGAAAATCCCCCATATGGGTTGGAATACGCTGGATAGTCAAAAGCCGCATCCGTTGTTTGCAGGGCTGCCTCCAGAGCCGCATTTTTACTTTGTGCATAGCTATCATTTTGTGCCTGAAAACCCTGCTGTGGTGCTGTCCACAACCAACTATGATACCCCGTTTGTGAGCGCGATTGGCGTGGATAATATTGTGGCAACACAATTCCACCCCGAAAAAAGCCAAGCAAACGGGCTGAAGCTGCTTACTAATTTTGTGGCATGGCGGCCGTAAAATGTGTGTTGGAAAGAACTTTCTTGGAAAAGAGGCTGAGTTTTTACCCCTCACCCCAACCCTCTCCCACAAGGGGAGAGGGGGTTTCTTTGTGCCCTCTAGCGCAGTGTGTTCTTGTAAAAATCTTTGCAAGCGGTACGAGGGTACTCCCTCTCCCCTTGTGGGAGAGGGTTGGGGTGAGGGGATAATTATTCTGCCTAAATCTTATAATTTTGGATGATACTATGATTCTATATCCTGCTCTTGATTTAAAAAACGGCCAATGCGTGCGCCTGTTGCGCGGCGCAATGGACAAGGCGACTGTCTATAACGACAACCCGTTGCACCAAGCCCATGAATTTATTGGGCAGGGCGCGGAATGGCTGCATGTTGTTGACCTTGACGGCGCGGTAACGGGGCATCCTGTTAATGGCGCGGTGGTGCGCGGCATGGTGGCGGAATGCCGTGTGCCGATTCAGCTTGGTGGGGGCATCCGCACAATGGACACCATCCACGCATGGTTGGATATTGGCGTAAGCCGCGTTATTCTTGGCACGGTTGCGTTGAAAAATCCCGCCCTCGTGTTTGAAGCGTGTAAAGCATACCCCAACAAAATCGCGGTGGGGATTGATGCGCGGGATGGCTTTGTGGCAACCGAGGGCTGGTATGAAACCTCCACCGTCACCGCGATAGACCTTGCCCGCAAGCTGGAAGATGCAGGTGTTGCCGCGCTTATTTACACCGACATTGCGCGGGATGGCACTAAAGGCGGCGTGAATGTGCTCGCCACTTCTGACCTCGCGGATGCAGTTCGCATTCCCGTTATTGCCTCAGGCGGTGTGGGCAGTCTTGCCGATGTGCAAAAAGTTTTAGACCATGCCCATCACGGCATCGAGGGGCTGATTATCGGTCGGGCACTCTATGACAAAGCGTTTACGTTGGATGAGGCATTGGCGGTGGTGAAGGAAAAATAGTTTCTCTTGCAAATATAGCAAAAATGGTATATTGTGATGTCTTGGAAAGTAGAAGTGCTGAATACACAGGTTGATGCGGAAATTGCGTCGTTGCCTGAGGACATACGGGCGCGGTATAAGCGTATTACAGCCCTGATAGAGTCTTATGGGCTTGAAAGAGTCCACGAACCCTATGTGAAGCATTTGCAAGGCAAGTTGTGGGAGATGCGGATGCAAGGCAGGGATGGTATTGCGCGGGCAATCTATGTTGCAAAAACAGGAAGGCGGGTTGTTGTTCTCCATGCGTTTGTGAAGAAAACAGAAAAAACACCGCGCCGTAATCTTGAGATTGCACTGGCAAGAGCAGAGGATCTTATATGAAAGATATTGCAAAAAGAACAACGGGCAGAACCCCGCAAGAAATGCATGAAGAGTGGCTGCAAGACCCCGAATACAAAGCCGCTTACGATGCCCTTGAGGAAGAATTCGCCCTTGCGGCAGCGTTCATTGAGGCACGGGGCAAGGCAGGATTAACCCAGCAGCAAGTTGCAGAACGGATGGGCACAACGCAAGGGGTTATTGCGCGTTTAGAAGGTGGGCGTACCATGCCGTCTACCCGCACGTTGCAACGCTTTGCTGCTGCCACAGGGACGCATCTGAGGATTAAATTTGTGCCGATACCAGCGCCGCAACAGCCTGTTGGCGCGTGAGGCAAAAAATTGTCACTCGCCCTTCGCCCTGTTACCACTGCTGATATTCCCACCTGTGTGCTGTTGCGCATGGCGGCGATTTGCGCCCAACCCCAAGGACTGTGGACGACAACGCAACTCTATGATGCTGCCTGTTATTACAACCCCGAACGCATGTTGGCTGTGTTTTTAACACAAGATACACGCCTGTGGATGCTCGAAAATGATGGACTGCCCGTTGGGTTTTCAGGAGTGACATCGGATTATTTGCAATTCCTGTTTGTGCATCCCCTGCATCAAAGCAAAGGCTATGGCGCAAGATTATTAGAACAGGCGATAGCAGATGTGCGTGAAAAAGGACATACGTCAATGTGGCTACAAGCGCATCCTTATGCAGAAGCGTTTTATGCGCGACATGGCTTTGAGGTGGGAAAAGTGAGTTTTACAGAGTTTGGAACGCCAGTGCGGCGGTATTGGAAAGATTTTTAAAGGTTGCTTTTTTACACCTTTTGCGCTATATTGATTTTGTACGATGCAATGGAGTCTTTATGGCAACCACAATCAAACTTTCTGATGAACTTGTTGCGGAGGCGCGGCGTTTTAGCGAGGTGTATAGCCGCTCTGTGCCTAAACAGATTGAATATTGGTCGCGCATTGGCAAAATTGCTGAGGAAAATGCGGATTTGCCTTACAGTTTTATTAAGGATATTCTGTTGGCGCAGCAAGAATCTGCTATCCCATTCACGTTTTCTTCGGCGCATTAGCCATGCAGGTGTTGCAAAAACCAACATTTCAGCGTGTGTACAAGAAATTACATACAAATAGCCGCTTAGAAGTTGATAATGCTATCCGTGAAATTATGGGAAATCCGTTGGTAGGCGACGCAAAGGTGGGTGATTTGGCGGGTGTGCGTGTGTATAAATTTAGAATGATAAATCAGTTGACCCTCCTTGCGTATACTTACGAAGAAGAGGTGTTGACGCTGACGCTACTCGCTTTAGGATCGCATGAAAATTTTTATAGAGATTTGAAAAACTAAAAAATGCTCAAAACCCGTATTATTCCTTGTCTTGATGTCCACGATGGTCGTGTGGTGAAAGGTGTCCAGTTTGTTGATTTGCTGGATGCGGGAGACCCCGTGGCACAAGCCAAAATCTATAACGATGCAGGCGCGGATGAACTGTGTTTCCTCGATATTTCTGCATCGCACGAGGGCAGGGGGCTGCTGCTCGATATTATCCAACGCACGGCGGAAAGTTGCTTTATGCCGCTGACGGTGGGCGGTGGGGTGCGAACCCCTGAGGATGTCCGCAAGCTGCTCTTGGCAGGGGCAGATAAAGTATCGTTTAATACCGCCGCCGTTGCTAACCCTGAGGTGGTGCGGGAGTCCGCGCAAAAATTCGGGCAGCAATGCATTGTTGTGGCGATTGATGCCAAGCAAACCGAGAGTGGTACGTTTGAGGTGTTCACCCATGGGGGGCGCAAAACAACGGGCTTAGAGGCAGTGGCGTGGGCGCAGCAAATGGAAGCATTCGGGGCAGGGGAGATTTTGCTCACCTCCATGAATCGCGATGGCACGAAACAGGGCTTTGACCTTGCGCTTACCAAGGCAGTGAGTTCGGCGGTGAATATCCCCGTGATTGCCTCAGGCGGCGTGGGCACGTTGCAGCATTTGGTGGAGGGCGTGACGATTGGCGGGGCATCAGCGGTGCTTGCCGCCTCAATTTTCCATTTCGGACACCACAGCATTAAAGAGACAAAAGCACATATGGCAGCGGCGGGCTTGCCTGTTCGGCTTAGTTAAGCATAATTAATCACTGATTATTATTCTAATTAAGCAGCGATTAATATTTTCTACAAGTGCCGCTTTTCATCTGCAAATGTATACACCGTGCGGGGTTGAATAATTTTAAGTTGTCGCTCTCGGTTGCGGCGCGATTCGCGGCGGATAACGGCATAAAGCAGATATAACGTGCCGCCTGTGAGCATAATATAAATTTGCATACGGAGTGTTTTAAGCGCCTCCCAAAATGCCTCCGCATAGCTTAGCCCGATGTGAGTTTTTTGCCCGATTTTGCTATATTTCTGTTCGGTATCAGCTTGCGTTTTTATGTAGGTGAAGGGATTATCAACAAAGTTTACTAAATGCGTAAAGCCAACATGTACGCGGCGGTGGGTATGGTCTTCCACCCAATGATCAATGGCGTTGCCGACGAAATTATTATAGCGATCAATACGTTCTTGTTGTAACGGCGGCAGGAAAAAAGAGGAGGTCATCATCAAGCAAAGTGCCACAACAAGCACAACGCGTTTGCGAATGCGGGGGAGAAAGCGGCGTTTCATTGCTAAAGTTTAGCGACCTTCATTTAGGGCAGCGACAGCCTTGGCGACAACATCCCAATGATTGTTGTTTTCTGCACTTATTGCTTGTATAGCAGCAGTGAGTTTGAAAGCTTCATCGCCTAAAATAGCATTCATTTTCAACTCCATCCTTAAGAAATATGACTAATATCACTTTTATAATTATAATATACACAAATTTCTGATTTTTTCAATGTAAAAATTACCTGTTCAGCAAAAATATTTGGACAGAGTTTACAGAGGAGCTTTTGCAAGAGGCTTGTTTTGCCCATGCCCTTATTTTCTCCTGCTTGCAGAAAGGTTGCATTCAGAATTTCTAAGCCAATTTCTTCTGCCAACACGATAAAATCATTGATGGTACAAAAATGAATATTCGGCGTATCATACCATTGATACGATAAATGTTTATTAACAGGCATCCGCCCGCGCAGTATAAACTGCAATCGAATGCGCCAATAACCAAAATTGGGAATGGACACCACTAGCCGCTCCCCAATCCGCGCCATTTGCTCCAGCACCACACGCGGTTGCTTGGTTGCTTGCAGCGTTTGGCTTAAAACTACCCAGTTAAAAGCATTGTCGGGATAGTCTTGCAAGTCTTGATCGGCATCGCCCTGAATTACCGCCAATCCTTTGCGGACGCATTCATTTACGCCCTGTTGGCTAATTTCTAAGCCGCGCGCATCCACCTGTTTTTGTGTCAGTAAATGATGGAGTAATACGCCTTGCCCACAGCCCACATCCAACAATCGCACGCCTGCAGGAATGAGATCGGCAAGAATTTTTTGATCGGCACGAAGCGGCGTGTCCATCACATAAAACCCTTGTCTGGTGGCGGCGGCGTAACCGTTTTTGTTGTGTCTGCCCGTGATTTATCAGGGGAAGATTGTTTTTCGCCTAGGGAGTCAGTATGTGTAAGCTTCCCATCAGGCGTTGCCGTGGTGGGGGCTTTTTCAAACACAGGCTCTTGCTGTGCCGCGAATTTACGGCGACGCTCTGCACGCATTTCTGCTCTTCGTTCGCGTGACATTGCGCCCTTAAACAGGCTGTTCATAAAGGTAACAAGCGCATTTGGTTTTTTTGGCGCGCTGGCAGCCGCCAATGCCTTGGCTTTGCGGGCGGCTTCACGCTGCAACTTCATCTTCTTCTTAAGGGCTTCTTGTTGTTTTTTTTGTTGCTCTTGAAGGGCTTTGCGCTTTGCATCGCGCTCGCGCTGCACTGCTTTCGCCTGATCGCGCCTGCGTTCTTGATCGCGACGACGCATCTCTTCTCTTTCTCGGTTTCTGTCAACCATAATTATCCTTGGTAGAGTTGGCGGAAATATCGTGTAAATGCTTCTTGAATAGCAGGGCGATCGCTGTCAGCAATGCACCCTAATTTTTTGATAATAAACATGCTATCCAGTGTGAATACTTTGAGGCGGAAAATACTTGGGGCATTCAGTCCTGCTGCAACCCAATTTCCTAATGGTACATCACACGCCCATGCGCTGTGCCCTGCTGTTGTAATCATCGCAAGCGTTAGATGTTGATGCTCGTGTTGAAATCGTGCACTGCTTAGCACCATAGCGGGGCGTTTTTTTACCGTGGTTTTGTCGGTAAAGGGAAAGGGGACGAGGACAACATCAAATGCGTCATAAAGCATTATATACCTCATCTTCTGCGCTGTGCCATTCTTGTAGTGTATTCTCCAGTCCGTGATGCCACGCGTAATCAAGAGGGGTTGCTTTTTTCAGCAATAATCCGTTTGCAGCGGCAGAGAACACCAATTTATCGCCTGCTTTCAACCCAAATTCTTCTCGTAAGGATGCAGGAATAGCAATCTGCCCTTTGCTCGTGAGTGTTGTAATTTGTGGCGATGCTGTAAGGGTCATTCGGTATTCTTCCATTCCATTATGAGAGTATACCAGAATACGTGTTAGAAAACAAGTGGGTGTTGCTAGAATTCAAGATTGTTAATGTGCGGCGGCTTTTTTGCCATCTCCCTGCAACACATAATGGCGGCTGCAATACGGGCAGGTCACTTCTGTTGCGTCGCCCATGTTCAAGAATACACGGGGATGTCCCAAACTGCCCTTACCGCCATCGCAAGCGACGGTGCGTGTGTCGGTGTAGAGTATTTCGAAGTGTTCCATGGTAGAATCCTCTTTTTATATAACTATACGGGGGCATCAAGCATCAGGCAACTGGCTTCAGTATATTGCATAGAATTTTTATTCCTGCTGCCTCTTGCCTCCCGTCTTCCGCCTCCTTATACTCCCCAATATGAACACTCAATCACTCGCCACCCTCCCGCAACCTGAGCACGCTATTGTGATTCAAAACCTGCGAAAGGTTTATGCCGCACAGGGTACAGGCAAAGAAAAAGTTGCGCTGGAAGATTTCTCCCTCACTATCCGCAAAGGGGCTTTTTTCGCGTTGTTGGGGCCTAATGGCGCGGGAAAATCCACCGCTATAAACATCTTGGCAGGATTGTGCAATAAAACCAGCGGCACGGTCAATATTTGGGGGATGGATATTGACGCACAGCGGCGGCAATCAAAATATGCCCTTGGCATTGTGCCGCAAGAAATCAACATTGACCCGTTTTTCACCCCCTTTGAGGCAATGGAACTGCAAGCGGGATTGTATGGCGTGCCGAAATCACAGCGCAAAACCATGGAAATTCTGGAGGCGTTGGGACTTGCCGATAAAGCCAATTCTTACGCAAGAACCTTATCGGGCGGGATGCGTCGCCGCCTGATGGTCGCCAAAGCCATGGTGCACCAACCGCCTATTTTGGTGCTGGATGAACCCACTGCGGGGGTGGATGTGCACCTGCGGCAACAACTGTGGGAGTATGTGAAAAAGCTCAACAAGGCGGGCACCACCATTCTGCTTACTACGCACTATTTAGAAGAGGCGCAACAGTTGTGCGATGAAATCGCCATCATCAATAAAGGCGGACTCGTGGCGCATGATAGCACCGTGAATTTGCTGAAAAAACTGGATAGCAAAGTGTTGAATGTTAAGTTTTCTGCGGCTGTGGTGGATATTCCGCCTGTGCTTGCCGCCTTTTCGCCCAGCCAACCTGCGCCCGACACCCTACGCTTTCAATTTAAAAGCCAACAGGGGACGATGCAGGCGATTTTAGGGGCATTGCAACAGGCAAACTTGCCTGTTTCTGATTTGCTGACGGAAGAGGGGGATTTAGAAGATTTATTCTTGGAGTTGACGGGGGGATAGAAGCAAAAAAATCAACCACCTGCTTCTTTACCAAAAAATTTACTAAAGATGTTTACTTGCATAGCCAATGCTTGGCTCCCTGCATTGCCCATTTCGCCAAAGACAGTTTGCATTGCTGCGTTTGAGATTGCGGCAAAGGGATTATCAATAGCGTTGTTACCACTGCCACTTGAAGAAGGTGCGGGACTGGCAGCGCGTTGCTGCAAAGCCCATTGGTTGGGGGGTGGGGGAGCAGCTGTTTGACCTTCTGACATAAAACCCTCTAAAACGTGCTCTATCGCACTAAATTACTATTTGTATAAACTTATAAGTATAATATACGGAAAATGCGCTGCATCGTCAAGGGGATTTTTATTTAATCGAGCGTTGCATCACGCCCCGTAAGCCGTAGAGTTTTATTGAGCCATCGTTTTACGATCGCATCTCGAATTTTCACAAAAAGATGGGGAGGCACAACGCCGTAATCATAGCGATAGGGCGGGGTTTGGTTGATAGGGGTTAAATCATAACTCGGCCACGTGAAACGATTGACTTCCGTTGTTACCACCCACGATTTTTCTGTATCAAGCCCTAAGCGTTGCTTAACAGCCAGCGGGATTTCAACGGCATCATCTGCTATTTTGGGTGCTGTATGCGTGATGGGCGCAACTGTCACGAGCAGCGCGTTATCTTTTGTTTCTACCGCTAATACCACCACACAGGGGCGATCTTTCAAGCCTGTTTCTAATCCTTGGCGGTGTTGATCACGCCAAAGATACCCATAGCGGATAACAAGCCCTGCAAATGGTTTGGGCAAAGACACTTATTTCAATTCTTCATCAAGAAACGCATACTGTGCTGGAACTTCCGCCGCAGCGATAGCACGAACATGCTCTTCGGAAAGCTCTTCCGCAAACAAGGCCTGCCGAACATCCAAGCGTTTGAGGCGATGGTATTCTTCGGTAGACAGCAGAACAGTGCGCTCTCGACCATTCCTTGTGACAAATACAGGTTCAAGCAATGCTTTGTCTTGATAGTGCCCAAATTGTTTTTGTAATTCTGATGCGGGGACGTGCAGCATAGTACCATCCTTTAGTTACGTAACTTACATAATACATGTAATTCGTATATTTTTCAAGTATCGAATAGAAATTTTGAACCCTACCCCTCCTGCTTCGCCTCCACAATGCCCTTGCGGATGGCGCGGGTGTGCGTAAACCACTGTTGTAGGGTGTCGCCATCGCCATGCCGAATGGCTTTTTGCAGGGCGGTGAGATCCTCGGTAAATCGCCCCAAAATATCCAGCACCGCCTCCCGATTATTCAGGAAAATATCCCGCCACATAATCGGGTCGCTCGCGGCAATGCGGGTGAAATCGCGAAAGCCACTCGCAGAGAATTTAATTACTTCAGCTTGCAAGGATGTTTCTAATTCGGTTGCTGTCCCCACAATCGTATAGGCAATCAGGTGCGGCAGGTGCGACGTTATCGCCAGCACTTTATCGTGATGTTCTGCCGTCATAATTTCCACGTTGCTGCCCATTGCCCCCCACAATGCTTGAATTTTTGCGGTTGCAGCAGAGGGGGTATTTTCCAGTGGCGTGAGAATGCACCAGCGATTATGAAATAGCGCGGCAAACCCCGCCGTGGGGCCTGAATGCTCTGTTCCTGCAATCGGGTGGGCGGGCACAAAATCAACCGTCTCAGGCAAGTGCGGCAACACTGCCTCAATCACCTGTTGTTTCACAGAGCCAACATCGGTGAGAATGCAGCCCGCCTTCAGGTGCGGCGCAATCGTTTGCACAATACTGCTATAGGTGCTCACAGGCGTGCAAATAATCACGCAATCTGCTTGCTTGACAGCGGCGGCAAGGTCTGTGGTGGCGTATTCCGCAAGCCCGAGTTCAAGGGCTTTCGCGCAATGGTCGGGGTTTATGTCGCCAATGGTGATAGTGGTCGCCAAGCCCTGTTCTTTCAGCGCACGCGCAAGCGAAGAACCAATAAGACCAATGCCAATAAGGGTGAGTTTGGAGAACATAATCCTTGGGTATATACCGCCGTTTACCCGCCCTGTCACGCCCTATTGTGTTGACAAGTCAGACCAAGTCAGACTATACTAAGCCCATGGAAACACACCTCAATATCTCTCAAGCAAAAGCAACCTTCTCTGCGGTGGTGGAGCGTGCAGCAGCAGGGGAAAGTATTATCATCACCAAAATGGGCAAGCCTGTTGCCAAAGTCTCCGCCATTGAACCCACGCAGAAGAAACCCTTGTGGGGACTTTATGCAGGGCATGATTTTAAAATTGCGGATGATTTTGATGAGTTGCCAGATGAGATTGCCCGTGCGTTTGGGATGATTGATTAGTGCGGCGCGGCTTTCTTCTGGATAGTCATGTATTGCTGTGGAGTGTTCTGCAAACACCACGTGTGTTAGGCATTCAAACCAAAGTTTTACTCGTTGATCCCTTAGCTGAACGTTATGTTAGCGTTGCCAGCCTTTGGGAATTATCCATCAAAAAAAGCATTGGTAAATTAGATTTCCCTAATGCTCTGATTGACGACATCACCAAAGCAAATATCACGCTACTGAACATTGAGAGCAGTCATCTAAAAAAGCTCATGCTCCTCCCCCATCACCACGGCGACCCGTTTGACCGACTGCTTATCGCCCAAGCACAAGCAGAAAATCTTACGCTTATCACAGCCGATAAAAACATTCCGCGCTATGATGTGGCGGTGTTGATGGCGGGGGAGTAGTAGATTTAGTGCGTTACTTTTAATAAACGTTCTGCCCCGTTAAATGGTTAGCGTATACTACTGCATTAGACCAGTTATCACTGTTTTTATACAAATTGCGCATATTAAGAATTTCTGCAACAACGGTGGCATCGTCCTTGTCTGCAATCCAGCTCCTTTCTATGTTACCATTATCGGTTAGGGCGGCGGTCACATGCCATGGTAAAAAGTGCTCCCCATTTAGCAAGACGGGAGAGCTTTCACCAGTTTTAGAAGAAACCCCCTCTTCTGTTGTTTCGGATATAGCACTCGTCATGGAAAATTTTCCAAGAATTCCAGCGTCAATCTCAATTTTTGCTCCTTCTAAGTCACCATCGTTGTGTGCTGTGAGGTGGGTAATATTCATAAAAAATCTCCTGTATTTTGATTTATGTAAAAATAAACAGGACTTACGCAGTTCTATACTCATCGTAACTGAAGAAGTTGCGATGTTTCGCTCAAGCGCCGCGCGGGCTTTACCGCTCGCAAATTTTTTTGCAAATCTTGAGGTGCGAGCGGTATAGTCAAGCGTAGCGCGTTGTTTTATAATT
>CANGXP010000033.1 GCA_947457935.1 Alphaproteobacteria bacterium
AATTATAAAACAACGCGCTACGCTTGACTATACCGCTCGCACCTCAAGATTTGCAAAAAAATTTGCGAGCGGTAAAGCCCGCGCGGCGCTTGAGCGAAACATCGCAACTTCTTCAGTTACGATGAGTATAGAACTGCGTAAGTCCTGAGTTGTATTCAAATTAATATATATATATATCTTTGTCAAGAATATGTTTTGGATTTTAGGTTGTTTTGTGTGCCGTGGCGGATGGATGCCAAGCAGGCATTTGTTGCACGTCTTGAGGGCGGCAATCAAAACACCACCATCAAAACCTTGGAACGCCTGGCAGCAGCAACGGGCTTGCGCCTCACTATCCGTTTCGAACCAGCTAGATTTTACAGAGCACAGCGACAATAAAATCTGCTGCCCCGTACTTGATACGGGTTCCACACAAGCAAAAATCTTCTATATCGCCCGCCTTCGTTATACTTCGGCGTGGCATCCTCTTCGCACGCTTCGGCTCATCGCGCCGAAGCTAGATTTTGCCTTTGGCAAAATCAGCGAAGGAGGATGGCGACTCCAGCATGACTCGAACATGCAACATCCTGCTTAGAAGGCAGGTGCTCTATCCAGTTGAGCTATGGAGCCGCATAGTGTATATCTAGCGAATAAATACTCTTCAGTGCAAGAGGCTTGTGTGGTAGGCGCATTTTTATTTGGGGAATGCCTCACAACCTGCTGCACGCACGCTCTTTCCCTCAACCAAACTTTAACCCCTTCTTAAGACCTTTCAGCCACACTCTTGCTATGAATGCCTCCCTCAACACGCCGCCTTTAGTGAAAATCAAACTAGGCACACGTCCGCCAAGAAAGCGACGGCGCAAGCCAGCAGAGGAAGGTGCGCCTAAAAATCCTGCATCAATTCCCGTTGTGGCAACCGCGCCAGCGCTTTCCGAAGATACTCTGCTTGAAAAATTTGCGGTTACCTATCAACAAAATCTCCTCACCTACGGCATTGCGAATATTGAGGCGCAGCAAAACAATCCGTTGCGGACAATTCAGGCGTTGCACAGCACGCTCCGTTACTTAGGGTGTTTGTTTCTTGAGCGTCTGATAGAAGGCGGACAACAGCGGTTTATAGTGCAATCGCCCGATTTAAACAGCCCGCTTGCAAAGCAGCTCCGCATCTGCATAGACCTCGCCATGCGGGAAACGGGTGTACCGTTCCAAGAGGACGAGAAATATAGCTGTCAGGCGGCGGCACTAAGCGCCCTAGAGCGATCGCCTGCCTATCAAAGCAACGGCGCGTTTAATGCCATGCTGGTTGCAGAAAAATATCAACAACGCGCCTTTGAAGACTTCAAGCAAGCCAAAGAGCCCCAAAAACGCGCGTTTTACGATGTGGCAAAGGTTGTGAATACCGCCGTGCAGGCTCATTTCGCCATGCTACAGGCGCAACAAGCACAGCAACCACCCATCCAGCCACAATCCCCGCCACCACAGCACATTCAACCCACACCACCACCGCCAGAACCAATCGTGCCCACGCTGCAACAATACGCACAAGTGTTTGCAAATGATCCCAACCTTAAAGTTGCCGCAGAACGCGCTGCTAAAGCGGAGGAATGGATTGCGAGCGTTAAAGAGCAAGACAAAAAGTATTATAAAGAAACATTTCTTAATAGCATGGCGGAATATAAATTCAGGTTGCTTAATCATGGTGGGGCAGCAGCAATGGCCTTGGCGCGTAACATTGATGACGTGTTTATGCGTATGGGGGATGGCGTTTTGTTTAAGCGGCATTTCGGACTTCTGCTTACAGAGCAGAACGAGGCATTGTCACAAGTAGAAGATGTTCTCACAGAAACGGCAGAAAATAGGCAAAATCAACTCTATTCTGCCGCGCATAAGCCAGAGAATACTGCATAAGCGGTTTCTTTTTGCTCTACAATCCCAAAAAATCTGCTATAGGAAGCAACAAAACCTTATCGCTGAGAGAACAACATGACAAATTCTGTAAGAATTGCCCCCCTCAAAATTGGTGTAACAGGCGCAAGCGGGCGCATGGGCAGAATTATTATCACGGAAATCATGCGGAGTAACAATCTTGTGTTGTCGGGGGCAACGGTGGGCGAGAACGATCCCAATATCGGTATGGATGTGGGCGAGATTTGCGGCCTAAAGCGCGTGGGAAAAATCTTGAAGCACAACCCTGTGGATATGTTTGAAAGCGCGGATGTGATTATTGATTTCACCACGCCAGCCGCCTCGCTTGAGCATTGCTTGCTCGCGAATCGCTATAAAAAAGCACTGGTTATTGGCACAACGGGTTTTAACGACAAACAAAAAGAGATGCTGCAACTGCATGGGCAAAATATTCCCATCGTTGGCTCGCCGAACATGAGCCTTGGCGTGAATTTGCTCCTCGCGGTAACAGAATATGTTGCGGGACTCTTAGATGATGAATTCGATATTGAAGTCACCGAAATGCACCACCGCCATAAAGTCGATTCTCCCTCAGGCACAGCGTTAGCCTTGGGGCGTGCGGCGGCAAAAGGGCGCAAAGTTACCTTGGATGATAAAGGCGTGTATGACAGAGCAGGTAAGCGGGAGCAGGGGCAGATTGGCTTTTCTGTGGCACGTGGCGGTGATGTAGTAGGGGATCACACCGTCATGTTCTGTGCGGATGGCGAACGCATTGAGTTCACCCACAAAGCCAGCAGCCGCCAAATTTTTGCCCGTGGTGCGGTGAAAGCAGCGGAATGGCTGCACGGCAAGCCTGCAGGGCTGTATAGCATGAAGGATGTGCTTAATTTACGAATCGGGATCTAATCCCCTTAACGGTTGCAACAGGGTTGTTCATTTTTCGGAAAAACAACAGATGTTCTCTGCCGCTTCCCTCTGTGTCATACCAGAACCTGCTTTTGCCCAATCCCCCTATTTTTGGGATTGGTCTTGCAAAAGCACGGTATCAGGTATCCACTCTTAATATAGTCATTCCCATAAATACATGCCCATGCCTGCGAACTGGCTTTACCCTCCAATTCCGACTATTCTTTTCACTTCACGTTGTTTGTGAAAAGAAAGTCTCATTGGTTTGTGGTGAAAAAAGCAGTGCTTTTTTCATCCTCACTGTACGGAAGTGTACATTTCGTTCAGGTGCAGCAATTCCGCCTAAAGCAATCACTGTGCCCTTACGGGCTTGTGTTTGCTAAGGCTTATTGGCTGTTGTTGGAAAAAGCGTTGCTTTTTGACAACATCAGCTCTCGTCTATGGGCAAATATTTCTTGAAACGACTATAATTGTGGATTCCCGATAACAGGATCGTTTCCAAGGAATACCTTGGACTCGCCTAGTTTCGGGAATGACACGCCCTGAAATGAATAGCCCTGACTGTTGCAAAACAAAGTCCGTCACCCTGTGCTTGTCACGGTGTCTAGAAATAAGAGATGCTTTTATTACCCCCTGCGAAACCGCTGCAACGCCACCTCATCAAGCTGTTCATTTTCTTGATGTAACTTGTGCTTTTTGCTTTTCGCAAGATTGTCATCCTTGGTAATTTCAAACCGTTTGAGTTCGGTGAAAGACTCGGCGATTTCGTCTGTCACCGTTATGACAGCTTGCTCCAAATGCTCAATAGATTCCAACAAGCTCACTTTGCGCATATCCGCCATTTTTTTGAAATTATTAAACGCCTTTTGCGTTTCTACATTGTTAAGCGACAACGATTGCTCCCGCGCCACTTCCGCATCAAGTTGTTGCAAAGACATTTGCAGTTGTTGCGATAAGTCTCTGAGTTCGCGCAACTTGCGGCGTTTATCATCGAGTTGGAATTTGTGTAATCTTATCATCGTATCAAGGGCTTGCATCGTTTTCTCTCCTGTTAAGCTTTATCTGTATCGCGGCGTTTGGGGGTAACAATTTCGCTAAGGCGTTCGTACCCCTCATCAAAACTACTTTGTTCAAAGGTTGCTTGTGTTAAAAAATCCTCAATCAGCGGGTAGTGGTCGATGGCTTCATCAACCGCCGCATCCGTGCCTTTTTTGTACGCACCCAGTCTGATTAACTCCGCCATATTCTCATATGCAGCAAGCATGCCACGGGCGCGATTAATCATCTTGGTCTCATCAGGGGTGTTGCAATCGGGCATGGAACGCGAAATGCTTTTCAGCATGTTAATGGCGGGATAGCGACCGCGTTCGGCGATTTTGCGCTCTAAAACAATGTGCCCATCAAGAATACCGCGTGTGGCATCCGCAATCGGCTCGTTGGTGTCATCGCCTTCCACCAGCACGGAAAATAATCCTGTAATACTGCCCGACCCCTTCAATCCTGGCCCCGCCCGTTCCAGTAATTTTGCCAGTTCTGTAAATACGGTGGGGGTGTAGCCTTTTGAGGTGGGTGGCTCCCCTGCCGATAAGCCAATCTCCCGTTGCGCCATGGCAAAACGGGTGACGCTATCCATGAGGCACAACACGTTTTTGCCTTGATCCCGAAAATATTCTGCAACGGTCAGTGTCATGTAGGCGGCTTGGCGGCGCATCAGCGGCGATTCATCAGACGTTGCGACAACCAGCACACTTTTTTTCATGCCTTCTTCGCCCAGGTCATCTTCAATAAATTCTTGCACCTCGCGACCACGCTCGCCAATCAGTCCAATCACCACCACATCGGCTTCGGTGAATTTGGCAAACATCGACATCATGGTGGATTTCCCCACGCCTGATCCCGCAAAAATCCCCAAGCGTTGCCCCACGCAACAGGTGAGAAAAATGTTCAACGCTCGCACGCCTAAATTTAACTTTGCGCCCACACGCCCGCGTGCATGAGACGGCGGCGGATTCGCCTTAATTGCTTGCGGTTTTTCGCCCTTTAACAGTCCGCCCTGTTCGTCAATCGGGTCACCAAAGGCATTAATCACGCGCCCCAGCCATGTATCGTGGGGATAAACGACGGGGGCGGCTTGCTCATAGAGCACTTTATTGCCTAAGCCAATCCCGTCTAACGTTGTATAGGGAATGGCAAGCGCAACGTCGCCTTTAAAGCCAATAATTTCAAGGGGGATAATGCTGTTATTGCGCGCATAAACGCGGCATCTGTCGCCCACTGAAAGCAACGTGGTGTTGCCTTTAATCTCCACCAGCATCCCCACAACGCCCGAAATTTCCCCGTAAAACTGTGTGGGGTTCAGACGGGCAATATCAGCAATGAAGCATTCAGCAGCAGGGTTTTTGAAAGCGGGGAGGGACATGCTTTTTAGTATGCATACACCCTGTTAATAAAAGGTTAAAAGCACTCTGACAACAACGCTGCTCCCATTTAATTGTCAGCAGATCCTAGGTGATTTGCAAGCGAATATCAATTTCGCGGTCAACAAATGTCCATTCTCGTGTGTTACGCAATTTAACAAGAAGGGCGTTAAAGACTGATTCATGCTCGGGTGCAAATTCAAACCACGTTAAAAAATCAAATGGTTCGCCAAGCTCACGCCCATGATATAGGCGGCGCGCAATAGCAGGAAGATACGCCATGCTCAATGCAATGTGCTGTGATTCTTCTTCAAAAATTTTGCGCCGTTCATCTTGTGCCAATGCCCACCATGCTGCCGATTTACGAATAGGAATCAGGCAAGCCATTGTTGCTTCAGGGCGTTGCAGCGGTGCTTGTACCGCTTGCAGTGCATTGACTTCTGTTCGTTCTGCATAGCGCGGGTGCGTATTTGTACCTTTTAGTGTCCACATCACTGTCGTAGAAGGCAACGCGGGATGGTGGGTTGTGTGTGCATCAACATAAGATACCGTTGCAAGGGGATCCCCCACGATTGTATGCATTTGCACTACTTTCCACAAACCTATTGTGCCACCGAAAAAGGTAATTGGATTAATAGATGTCATGTCAAAAACTGCTCCCGTATAATCCGCTCTTCTAAATTATGTTCAGGGTCAAATAATAGCCGTAAGGGATGCTGTTGGCTTTCGGTAATATCCACGCGCACCACATCGCGCACTTCTGTATAATCCGCAACGGCACTCACGGGGCGTTTTTCAGGCTCTAAAATCTCGATGGTAATTTGCGTGCTGTGCGGCAGCAACGCACCCCGCCACCGACGCGGCCGAAACGGGCTTAACGGCGTAAGCGTCAGTAATCCTGTGCCCAGCGGCAAAATCGGACCATTGGCGGAAAGATTATACGCCGTGCTCCCCGCTGGCGTTGCAATAATAAGCCCATCTGCAATCAATTCTTCAAGGCGCTCTATTCTATCAACACTAATCCGTAATTTTGCCGCTTGCCGCGTTTCCCGCAATAGCGACACTTCGTTAATGGCAAGGGCGGTGGTAATCTCCCCCCTAATGTTTGTTGCAATCATTTGCAGCGGGTGGAGCGTTACGGGCTGTGCGGCGGCAAGCCGTTGCGGTAAATCAGCCGCATGATAGGTATTCATCAAAAAGCCAATAGACCCTCGATTCATCCCATAAATGGCTTTGCCCGTGCCTAAATAACGATGCAGCGTTTCCAGCATGAAGCCATCACCGCCCAGAGCAACAATCACATCCGCCTCTTCAGGCGCAACAATCGGATAAAGTTGTTGCAATTCGGCAAATGCCGCCTGTGCATCGTCCGCAGGGGAGGCGAGGAGGGCAAGTTGCAGCGGAGAAAACGGATATTCCATTCCTCTATGGTATAAGCAATTATGCATATCGGCAAATGATTGTTGCAAGCGAGGAGGGTTCACAGTACAAAATGGCAAATTTTTAGAAAGACGCACCATGTCCTCCACACCCCGCCAAATGATTTCCCTGCAAATGAAAGAAATGCTGTTCTCTAAAATGACGCATGACTTGGTAAGCCCTGCAGGTGCAACCGAAAATGGCTTAGAGCTATTAGAGGAAGAGTCAGGCGACATGGCAGCGGAGGCACTTCAGCTTGTCAAGCAAAGTGCGGCGCAAGTGTCTGCCAGAATGCGGGTGTATCGTTTGTGTTTCGGTACAGCAGGGGCGGCAGCAGGCATGGATCTCCGCACGATTCAACAAACGCTACTGGCGTTCTATCGCTTTGAAGAAAAGTACACCATAACCTTTGCAGAATGCACAGGGGATTTATCAGCAGAAGCCAAAAAACTATTATTCAATATTGTGATGTGCGCTGCCGATGCCCTGATGTATGGCGGCGATATTCATGTTTCATGGGCGGCGGGTGTCATCACCATCACAGCAACCAGCAAACGCCCTGAAAAGCCTGTAAAAGCAGATGCATTGATCGTCTACACCCCCTCAACACAAGAGCTAGAATCCCTAACGCCCTATAACGTACAAGCGTGGTATACAGGGTATTACGCGCAACAACAGGGCATCGCGCTCACCGTTTCCCTCGATAACCCCGCCGTGATGGTGGTGGTGGCGAAAACGCCGTTAAATTAAGAAATTATATTTTCCGCTTTAATCTTCTCAAACGCCGCGTGGGCTTTCGCACTTGCAAGAATTTTCTTGCAAATCAAGTAATGTTATGATGGTTTATAAAAAACAGATAACCTAACATAAGATTTGTATAAATGGATCCCAGACACAATCCTTATTCCCCTGGTGCTGGCAATCCACCGCCAGAATTCTCTGGTCGCGGCGTTATTCTGAATCTTGCAGATATTGCTTTAGACCGCATAAAAAAAGGCAAACAGGCGCGCGGGTTCATTCTTTATGGACTGCGGGGCGTTGGCAAAACAGTTTTGTTGAACAAGATAAGTCTTGAGGCAGAAGCAAAGGGCTTGCATGTCATTCGCATTGAATCGCCTGAAGAGCGATCTCTGCCTGCGATTTTGGTGCCAACGATTCGATCTATGTTATTGAAAATAAGTAAAGGGGCTGCTTTAAAAGAAAAATTGAATAAGGCAACGCGTGCTCTTGGGGGGTTTGCAAATGCCCTCAAAATAAAATATGCCGATATAGAAATTGGTTTAAATCTTGAGCAAGAAACAGGCATTGCCGATAGCGGCGATCTAGAAATAGACCTAATTGACTTGCTTACGACAGTGGGAGAAGCTGCGGCGGAAAATAAAACAACCGTTATTATTGCGATTGATGAGCTGCAAGATGTTCCTGAAGAGCAGCTTGCTGCTTTAATTACGGCTCTGCACCGTATTAGCCAAAGGCAGCTTCCTGTGATGATGATAGCGGCAGGCTTGCCGCAACTTTTGGGATTAATGGGGCGGGCAAAGTCCTACGCAGAACGCTTGTTTGAGTTTACACCCGTAGATAAGTTGGATGCTGTTGCGGCACAAGAGGCATTGTGTAAGCCTGCCTTGCAAGAAGGCGTGCGATACACGGATTCTGCCATTGCGGAAATTTTAAAACAGACCCAAGGCTATCCCTATTTTCTGCAAGAATGGGGCAAGCATTGTTGGAATATTGCGGAGACAACGACGATTGATAGGGAAACAGCGATTTACGCAACAGACTCTGCCTTGGCAGAATTAGACTTGATCTTTTTTCGTGTGCGTTTCGATCGGCTCACGCCTGCCGAGAAAAGATATGTCCGTGCAATGGCGGAATTAGGGGCAGGGCCGCATCGCTCAGGAGATATTGCGACAATGCTTAACAAAGAAGTCTCAACTACAGCGCCTACACGCAGTTCGTTGATCAAAAAAGGGATGATTTATAGTCCCAACCATGGGGATACGGCGTTCACGGTACCATTGTTTGATGGTTTTATGAAAAGAATTATGGCGCAATAATATACAGACTTACGCAAAGCGTCTAAAATACGCTCTGTGTGTCATTCCCCTGCAAAGGGGAATCCACATTTGCCTACTTAAGCACCAGCCTGTGCAATTTTAATCCGCTCAAACGCCGCTAACGCCCTGTCCCGTGCGGTTTTGTGATCAATAAGGGGCAGGGGGTAGTCCTTGCCCAACAGCACACCTGCCTCTTTCAATACAGAAATGCTGCAATTCCATGGCTCGTGAATTTGTGGCGCAGGGAGTTTTCGTAATTCTGGCACCCATTTTTTGACATACAATCCTTCAGGGTCAAATTTTTGCGCTTGGGTTGTCGGGTTAAAAATGCGGAAATAGGGGGCGGCATCTGCCCCGCACCCAGCAACCCACTGCCAGCTCGCGCTATTGCTCGCAAGGTCAGCATCCACTAGGGTGTCCCAAAACCACGCCTCGCCTTGTTGCCAAGGAATAAGCAAATCTTTTATTAAAAAAGAGGCAACCAGCATCCGCACCCGATTATGCATCCAACCTGTGTGCCACAACTCGCGCATTCCTGCATCGATAATCGGATACCCCGTTTTGCCCTGTTGCCATGCCTTAAGAGCGATGGGGTCGGGTTGCCATGGAAATTTGTCAAAATTTTTACGCAAGTTTTTGTCGGGCAGGGTGGGGAAATGGAATAGCAGATGATAGCTAAATTCTCGCCAGCCAACTTCACTTAAAAACTTGTCAACAGCGGCTTTTTTGTTGGGATTGAGGGCTATTTCTTGTTGACTTTTATGCCAAATGTAGCGCGGAGAAATCAGCCCCAACGCAAGGAAAGGCGAGAGTTTCGAGGTCGAAAATTTGTCTGGTCTGTCACGTTCTTCTTTGTATAAATCAACATTTTCTTCCAAAAATGTTTCAAGACGCTTGATTGCTGCGGCTTCTGAGGCAACAAACGTGTCTCTCAGTCCCCCTGCCCAATCGGGCGAAACGGGCAGCAAGCCTAGGTCTTCGAGCTTTTCAGAAAAAATAAAATTCTGTGTTTTTTGCAAAAAAGTTGGTGCGTCTAAGGGGCGCGGAATTGGCTGCTCTTGGAGCTTTTTCCAATAGGGCGTAAAAACACTGTAGGTTTTTATCTCCCACGGCTCGCTGAGAAGCGCACTATTAAAGGTTTTCACGGTGATTTTATTATTTTGTAATGTCGTTTTAAGATGCTTGTCTCGATCTATCATCTCTGGCTCGTAGCAACGATTCCAGAAGATTGCTTCACCTTTTACTTCATCTAAAAAAGCAGGAATAACATTTTTCGCTATTCCTTGACGAATCGTTAATGTTCCGCCTCTCAAAGCGATGTCTTCGCTGAGGGATTTTAAGCTATGATACAGCCACCATTTACTTGCAGCACCACGTTCACGAATTTCTTTATCCTGTTCTAAAACATAGATAATATATACGTTCTGGCTCTCCTCTAACGCTGCCACAAGCGCGGGATTATCCGCAAGACGAAGATCCTGCCGCACCCAATAAATACCATTTGTAAAACTCATGCTTACCAAGTAAACATATAGTATCAAAAATCAAGGAGAAAGTACTATGAAAAATGCGCGGAAACTCTTGTGGAAAGCCGTTGTTGCGGGTTTGTTAGTGTATGCGGGAATCTTATATTTCAAAGAAAATCCCCTGCCACAACAGGCTGTTATCGAACAAAAAAATGATACCCCGATTGAGACTGTTGCCCCTGCTGTAGGCGGTGATTTTATTCTCACCGATCAAGACGGGAAACCCTTTGATAGCAAGGCTTTGCGCGGGAAATACGCGCTTGTGTTTTTTGGTTTTACCAACTGTCCTGATATTTGCCCCATCACCTTGCAAAAGCTTGATGAGGCTTACAAAACCTTGGATGACGCAAAGAAAGCCGCGATTACCCCCGTTTTTATCACCGTTGACCCCGAGCGCGACACTCCCGCTGTTCTGAAAGAATATGCTAGGGCGTTCGATATGCCGCTTGTCTCGCTAACGGGCGAAAAACAAGCGCTTTCAGACGTTTTGAAGATGTTTAAGGTGTATGCTGCTGTGCAAAAACCTGTTGTTGAAACATCTGCGGCGCAAGATGAAGGCGATGTGAAAGCAACGGATTCTGCGGCTGACCCCCATGCAGGGCATGGCTATCAGGTGGATCACTCTAGCTTTGTGTATGTGCTTGATAAAGAAGGAAAAAGCCTGACATTTTTTAACGATAAAGTGACGGCAGAGGAAATTGCAGCTAAGTTGCGAGAACTACCGTAAGTTATTGAATATAAAAAATAAAAAATCCCGCGCTCATAACCGAACGCGGGATTTTTTTTTGAGGGTAAAAGCTTATTTCTTGCTGTCAACCATGACTACCGCATCGCCTTCAATAACCACGGTGTCACCCACAGTTGCGGTGGTTTTTAACAACACACGACGTTTTTCTGCAATGATTTCAGTGATTTCAATGTGTGCTGTCACCGTATCGCCGATTTTCACAGGGGCTTTGAATTTCAGGTTTTGCGAGAGGTAGATTGTACCAGGCCCAGGGAGATCAACGCCGATTGCTTTGGAAATGAAGCTTGCGCCCAACATGCCGTGCGCAATGCGCTCTTTGAAAATGGTGGTTTTCGCGAATTCTTCGTTCAAATGCACGGGGTTGTGATCGCCTGAAACATCGGCAAAAGTTTGAATGTCTTTTTCGGTTACTTTTTTAGAGAAAGTGGCGGTTTGCCCGACTTTTAAGTCTTCCAAGTAAAAGCCGTGTAGGTTTTGTGCGGTCATGTGTATTCTCCTGATTTATTGGTATTTTACCGTACAACAACAGGAAAACATGAAGAAAACCCTAACGCCTTGTAAGAAATATAAAATTCTGTGGTTTGGGAGACACAAGAGATTTCAATTTTACCGCACTGGCGTTGGTATTTCACGCCGTGCGGAAACGCCTAAACCTGACAGAATAACAGGCTGTCTATTGGGAAATTCAACCACGAGGTTGAGATTGCCGCCCATAGCGCGAATATGATTTTGCAGCGTGGAAAGCAGCATATCCGCCCGTCTTTCAAGACGTGATATGGCAACTTGGTCAACATTAAGCATGGATGCCATGCGTTCTTGCGTCAACTCTCGTGCTTTTCGCAAATCCTGCAAGGTCATTTCCTCCGCTATCAGGTCGCGTGAACGCGCGGCAATGCGCTCCTGCCGTTCAGGGGGTAAGGTGCTGATAAACTCCTGTAACGTTGTCATGTTTTAGCCTTTCCGCCTTCTAGGTGCGATTGAAACCGCCTATCAGCGGTAGCAATCAACTGTTTGTAAAAACGTTTTTGGCTCACGCCACTTTTATCACCCGCAACAAGCAACACTGCCTTTCGCGCGGGATCAAAAGCAAAGGCAACACGCCAGACACCTTGTGCCGCATCAAAACGCAATTCCTTCATGTTATGAAACGATGAGCCTTTGAGTGTATCAACACGCGGTCTTCCCAACTGATGCCCAAACGCTTCAAGCAAAGTAACATGCGAAAGGATTTCATCCACAACATCGGGATCAAATTCTCTCATTTCTGCCTCAAATTCTTGATGCAGCTCAACTGTCCATACCATAGTTATAACCTTTTAGTTATATAACGTCAAGGTAATATGTTAAACGAAAAAGCACGTCAACTTAAAATAGGCTCGCTGCTTGTGGTGCGGTGTCCTGCGTTGGTACGTTTGTTGAGAAAGAAATAGACTGCAAACGGGGGTTTCTGGTTTTAAAGCCATGTCGCATCACGTTTATTGCTTAATGTCTTAAGACGTTTTTGTAAGTTAGAGTCCAACTCTATTAAGCCCTCAGAATTATTCAAATATTTTATATGTCTGTGGTGTTGTAAATCGAAGGCAACATCATGTTCTGATTGAGTAATAGGAATAACATGCTTACCGAGAGTATGGGCAATACCTGCTTCATAAAATACATTCGGGTTTTTCCCACTAAGATCACAAATAACAATGAAGGAGCGAAAAATCAAAGAGAATATATCTTGAATCACTGTAGAATGATCCCAAATATTGTCTGCTCTTACGCAAGTAAATCCTGTGCATTTGGAGGCTAGTTGTATTGTTTCGTAAGTCTTAGAAAAATTTGGGGAGAATGGCATCATTACCGACACCAAATTATAATCCACAGAATCTGCTGGAACATCAAAAATATTAGGCTTGAATATTATTTTTCTACCTTCTTTTTGTTCACTTGAAATATTTTCTCCTGAGTTGGTGCACTTTTCTAAAATATATTTCTGAACTATTCCGAGGTTTTTATCATCTTCACCTATCATCCTACGCAAAAAAACAAGAGCTAGCCCATCATAATCAGGGTCTCTCCAGCTAAGGCTTCTCAAGAGTCTTGGGTGTGCTTCAACTTGAGTAAGCATGTTAGTTAGTACTCCTAACTCCCTCCAATTTGAAGCGTTGAAATCTTCAACTACAGATTCTTTTAATTGTATTAATTGTTCCGCCGATAGCCTTGAGTTCATAAAAAACCTTTATTGTTTATCATCAGCACTTACGCGAAACAGTTACTTTGTGTGTCATCCCCTCTAAGAAAGAAATCCAAAAATGTTTGAAAAGAGTGGATTCCCGTTTTTACGGGAATGACGCACAGGATAAATTTTTAGCGTTTCGCGTAAGTCATCCTTACTTCTTCTCCGCATACGGATTATCGCCTTTGCGAATCAAAAATCGCAACGGGACGGCGGGGAGTGCGAACGCCTCGCGGAGATTATTTTCTAAATACCGCAGGTAATCCTCAGGCAGGCTGCCTTGGGAGCTGGTGGAAAATAGCGCAAACGTGGGCGGGCGGCTTTTGATTTGCGTCATGTAGCGCACTTTAAAGCGTCTGCCTTGGACGAGGGGCGGCGGATGTTGCGCCAAAACGCGCTCGAGCCATGTATTGAGTTTTGCGGTGGAAATACGGGTATTCCAGAGGTCATATGCCATGAGGCAGGCATCCAGCAAATCCGCATAATTGCGCTGTTTAATGGCGGCAAGGGGGATGATGGGGGTTTGCTGCATCGCCACGGTGTTAAACGACAAACGGCGCTTGAGTTCCGCCATTTTCTCGGCTTTTTTCTCCACCAAATCCCATTTATTCGCGGCGACAATGAGGCATCGCCCTTCTTGTTCCACAAGTCCTGCAATCAGCAAATCTTGCTTTTCAAAGCCCAGTGTTGCATCAATCACCAACACCACCACAGGCGCGAAACGCAAGGCATGGAGCGTTTCTTTCACTGCCATGTCTTCGACTTTTTCCGTGACATTTGCTTTGCGGCGCATTCCCGCCGTATCCACCAATTTCAGTTTTTCGCCGTTGTAGTGAAACGGCACGCTAATCGCATCGCGGGTTAGTCCTGCTTCGGGCCCTGTGAGCGTGCGTTCTTCGCCGATAATCGCATTAAACAGGGTGGACTTCCCTGCATTGGGGCGACCAATCAGGGCAATCGACAGGGGCGCATGTTTTTTGTCTTCCGTGGGCGTGAAATGGCGCAAATCTTCTTGTTGTTCGGTTGGTTCGTCTGTTTTCTCAGGGAACAGGGGCGCGAGGGCTTGGGTGACAATATCTTCTAAGCCTAACCCGTGTTCGGCGGAAATCATTAGCGGTGCGCCAAACCCGAGTTGATAGGCCTCGAAAGAATTAGCCTCAGATTTTTTTGTCTCGCTTTTGTTCATCAGCAACACAACGGGCTTTTTGAGCGTGCGTAGCCATGCCGCAAACTGTTCATCCAGCGGCGTTACGCCCGTTTTGCCGTCAATCATAAACCAGATGCTATCGGCCTTGCCAATGGCGGTTTCGGCTTGCTGGCGGAGGCGTGAGGAGAGTCCTTCGGCGAATAATCCTTCAATGCCCGGGGTGTCGATGATGGTGAATTCAAGCCCTGCAAGCCGCGCGTTGCCTTCTTTCCAGTCACGCGTGACCCCCGGCATATCGTCAACAATGGCGATTTTCTTGCCAATGAGGCGATTGTAAAACGTGGATTTTCCAACGTTCGGGCGGCCGATAAGGGTGATGGTGGGGCGGGCGGCTATCATTTTTATAAATCCTTGGAGAAGCTGTATAAAGGATATTGCTCTGTAGTACAAGCCTCGCTATAGTAGGTTCGCCGTCAAAGTCTACTATGACTTGCTGCAAATGTCTTGCTTCTGCGATACGATGCTCATTGACCTTAAGTCAACTGCGCTTCGTTTCTCGAATTAAGCCATTTTCGCTAGCGTCCTAGCGACTTTTACGACAAACCTACGCTTCCTTTTTAAGAACACTAACGAGATAAAATCATGACCGCTACCGCTATTAAAGTACCAACCTTAGGGGAATCTGTAACCGAAGCAACCGTTGCAAAATGGTTCAAAAATGTAGGGGATGCGGTGCATGCTGATGAAGCAATCGCTGAGTTAGAAACCGATAAAGTGACCGTTGAAGTATACGCGCCTGTTGCGGGTGTGATGTCGGATATTCTCGTGAAACAAGGCGAGTCTGTTGCGGTGGGCGCAGTGCTGGGCAATGTGCTTGCAGGTGCAGCGGCAGCGGTGGTGAAAGCCGCCCCTGCGAATACGAATAAAGTGGAAGCTCCTGTTGTGGCGGCTGCGGCTGTAGCGGCGCCGCAAGCGGTGCAAGCGTTTCCTGCGGCGCAAAAAATTGCGGCGGAAAATAATGTAGATACAAGCGGGTTGAGTGGCTCAGGCAAAGGTGGTCGGGTGACCAAGGGCGATGTATTAGGGGCTATCAGTGGTAATGCTGTTGCTACCTCCATCTCCTCTTCGCCCACCGCAGGTGCCCCGTTCCCGTTCATCACCCCTGCAGGCCCGCGTGAGGAGCGCGTGAAAATGTCGCGCTTGCGTCAAAGTATCGCGAAACGGTTGAAAGAAGCGCAAAATACGGCGGCGATGCTCACCACCTTTAACGAGGTGGATATGACGGCTGTCATGGCGCTCCGCAATCAATACAAAGATCAGTTTGAGAAAAAACACGGCATTAAAATGGGCTTCATGGGCTTTTTTGTGAAAGCGGCGATTCAAGCGTTGCAAGAAATTCCTGCGGTGAACGCCGAAATTGATGGCGATGATTTTATTTACAAAAACTACTACGATATTGGCGTTGCGGTGGGCACGGATGCAGGGTTGGTTGTGCCTGTGGTGCGTGATGCGGATAAATTATCACTAGCGGGCGTGGAGCAATCTATTGCCAACCTTGCGTTGAAAGCACGGAATGGCAAGCTCGCGATTGATGATATGCGCGGCGGCACGTTCACCATCACCAACGGTGGGGTGTATGGCTCGCTCATGTCTACCCCTATTTTGAACGCGCCACAGTCTGGTATTTTAGGACTGCACAAGGTTGCAAAACGCGCCGTTGTGATTGGGGATAGCATTGAAGTGCGCCCGATGATGTACATCGCGCTGTCTTACGACCACCGTGTGATTGATGGCAAAGAAGCCGTGACATTCCTTGTGCGTGTGAAAGAAGCGATGGAAGATCCACAACGGTTGTTGTTGGGCGTATAGGTTTTTCTTAAAGGGGCCCGTAGTTCAGCGGTTAGAACTCCCCGCTCATAACGGGGCTGTCCCTGGTTCGAATCCGGGCGGGCCCACCATCCTCCTTCGCTGATTTTGTCGAAGACAAAATCTAGCTTCGGCGCGATGAGCCGAAGCGTGTGAAGAGGATGCCACGCCGAAGTATAACGAAGGCGGGCGTTTATATAGTCATTCCACTTTAAAATTCCTCATGCCTGCAAACTTCCTTTAACTGCTTTTATGTACGAAGAATTACACTTCGTGCCACTGCAGTGGTTTGCGGCTGTAGGGAATTTTAAGTTGAAACAACTATAGTTTATGCCTAAGCCCGCCATTTTCATTGAGAAGAAGTTTTGTTGACTAGGCTCACTTGAAATTTCAAAGATATTGTGTTAGTGTATATACTTCAATGTTTGGAGAATAGTCATGACGAGCTTGTCTATCGTTGTTTCAGAAGAGACCAATAAAGCTTTACGTCGATTTTTAGGCGGAGCAAAAGTTAAAAAAGATAGCATTTCAGCTTTTGTTGAGCGCGCCGTGCGCAAAGAAATAGCGTTATGTACTATTCAGGCAGTGAAAGAGCGCAACGCCGTGTATCCTGTTGCAGAAGTTGAGGTGTCGATTGATGATGCGCTAAGAGATGTTCGTGCGCCTCGTTCTTGATACAAACATTCTTGTTTCCGCATTGATAACAAAAGGAAGCCCCCCAGACGGGTTGTATAAAGGGTGGCAGCGTGGTGAGTTTGTTTTGCTAACATCACTTCCCCAGCTTGCAGAATTAGAACGGGTTGTGTATTCGCCAAAGCTGCAACGATTTATTAAAGCGGACAGTCCCGATGACATGCTGTTTTTGGTGCGGCAAGGCAGCGAGATTATTACGGATTTACCAACAGTTTTCTATTCTGCTGATACAGACGATAACGTTATTATTGCAACAGCCCTGAAGGGGAGAGCGGATTATCTCGTGACGGGAGACAAAAAAGACATTTTACATCTGCAAGAAGCAGATGGCGTGCGGTTTGTGACGGCAAGGCAAATGCTGGAGATTATTGCAGAGCAATAGTGTCTCCCTACCTCACCCACCACGTCTCAGGAAAACCCATGCTATAGGGCGGGACAACGGCGGGGTGGCCGAATTTATCCCAATAGGCAATGCGGAATTTGCCCTATTAAATATCTATTAATATTTATCCCAGGACTTACGCAGTTCTATACTCATCGTAACTGAAGAAGTTGCGATGTTTCGCTCAAGCGCCGCGCGGGCTTTACCGCTCGCAAATTTTTTTGCAAATCTTGAGGTGC
>CANGXP010000034.1 GCA_947457935.1 Alphaproteobacteria bacterium
GCTTGGGTTATCCTTAAACGCGCCGCATATGCCCTCAAAACTACCGTCTATCAACTAAAAGAAAAATTACTCTATGACTATGTATATTCAGCGTTGAATAATCCACTCAGACTTGTGATGTGAATCACTCAGCTGCGTAAGTCCTGACAACTATTTCTCTGCTGCATTTTTTTAACGCCTAAGGCGTTGAAAGTGAAGCATTGTATAGTCATTTTCGATGTAAAAAATTATTGCCGAAAAACAACGGCTGGAGATTCGATTATGTCTAATACTATCGACAACAATCATGTAGAGTTTATGATCAAAGCAGGCATGGAAGCCGCCTTCCAAACTGCCGTGGATGTGAATTCAGATACTCCTTATGACAATGCCGCAATTGAATACGCTATAAGATGGGGAAAACTGATGCAGTTGGAGATTCAGGGAGGCAAAACCTTGGAAGAGATTGCCGAACCAACATCTCATCAGGCTGATGTTGACGGTATAACAGTAGCCATGTTTGGGTTTGCTGTCGCACTCCTTTGCCAAGTGTGGATTCATGGTGAAGAGCTAAAGGTTTGGCACAATGCCAAATATAATTATAATGGCGAGGGCGTTGTAAACCCTGCCGTTATTCGCATTGCTGCATAGCTATTTGTAAATTAAAAACTTTTAAAAGCCCCCTCCTTATAGGGGGCTTTTTTTGCTCGTTTGCTTCCGCACGTTTACATGTTGTGATGGACTATTATTGCGTATTCTCACAACCCCGCAATCAACCCATCCAGCTCTTTCTCCGCCTCTTCCAACTCTTCTACCACAGCGTTGTAGGCGCGGTTGAGGTCTTTCAACTGTTTACCATCGCTGACAGCATGGGCGGCGAGGTCGTTTTCTAGTGCGTCTTTTTGTGCCGAAAGCAGCCGCATTTGCTCTTCCACCGCTTCAATCTGTTGCTCGAGGTTGCCCTGTTTGCCGCCTGATTTCTTGCCGCCCTTTTTGCCCTCTTTTTTATCAGCGCGGGAGGCAGCGCGATTCTCTTCGCGTTCTTTGCGGCGTTGCTGCACCACAAGTTTTTTATACGCTTCCAAATCATCGTCAAAATTGGTGCAGGTGCCGTCTGCCACCAGCCATAATCTATCGGCGACGCATTCCACCAAATGCGGATCGTGGCTCACCAAAATCACCGCGCCTTTGTAGTTGTTGAGGGCTTGGGTGAGGGCTTCGCGGGCTTCAATATCAAGGTGGTTGGTGGGTTCATCCAGCAGCATGATGTGCGGCGCATCGAAGCTCATGCGGCAGAACAATAATCGCGCTTTTTCGCCGCCTGACAGATCGCCAATACGGGTGATGATTTTGTTTTTGTCAAAGCCGAATTGCGCGAGGCTGGCACGGACTTTCGATTCGCTTACGCCCACCATCGCCGCCATCATCACTTGCAGCGGGGTTTCGTTTACATCCAGTTCATCGGTTTGAAACTGGGCAAAATAGCCGACGCGCAACTTGCTGGATTTATGCACCTCGCCGCCGCTGTGCGGCAGTTTGCCCGAGAGCAATTTGACGAGGGTTGACTTCCCGTTGCCGTTCGCGCCCAGCAAGGCAATGCGGTCGTCCGCCGCCACGGTGAGGTTGAGTTTTTTCAAAATCGGCACGCCCGCCGTATAGCCCACATCAACATGGTCAAGAGTGATGAGGGCGGCCTTGAGGGGTTCAGGATCGGGGAAGACAAAGGCGGTGACGCGCTCGGCAATCACCGCGTCCACCACGTCCATTTTCTCAATCATCTTCAAGCGGCTTTGTGCCTGTTTCGCCTTGCTGGCACTCGCGCCAAAGCGATTCACAAACTCCATCATCTTGTTTTTTTGCGCCATCTGCTTTTCATGGAGCGCTTGTTGTCCCAACATTTTCTCCGCCCGTTTGCGCTCAAACTGATCGTAATTGCCCGTGTAGCTGACGAGTTTTTGATTCTCAAGGTGGACAATTTGCGTGACGGTTTTATTGAGAATATCGCGATCGTGGCTGATAATCAGCAGCGTATGGCGATAATTCAGGAGGTAATTTTCCAGCCACACCATCGCCTCAAAATCCAAGTGGTTGGTGGGCTCATCGAGCATCAGCAGGTTGGGTTCTTTGAAGAGGGCAACCGCAAGGGCAATCCGCGCCCGCCACCCCCCTGAAAACGAAGAAATGGGCATGTTTTGCGCCACGTCATTAAAGCCCAAACCAGACAGAATAATGGCGGCGCGGGCGGGGGCTTCATACGCGCCAATCTCTGCAAGACGTTCGTAAATATCGCCTAAGCGTTCGGGTTCGGCAGTTTCGGTTTCTTCAAGGAGTTGGCGGCGTTCTTCATCTGAATTCAGAATAATATCAATAATGGGCGTTTCATCATCGGGCAAATCTTGCCGCACCCAGCCGATGGTGGTGTCTTTTATAAAGGAAACATCGCCACCGTCTGCCTCTAACTCGCCTGAGATGAGCTTAAACAGCGTCGATTTGCCTGTGCCGTTAGGCCCAACCAGCCCGACGCGATGCCCCGCAGGGATAGTGAGCGACACTTTGTCTAGCAGCGTGCGCCCTGCGATGCGATAGGTGAGGTCGTTGATGAATAACATGGGGAGGGCTTATACGCGAATATGCGGGGGAAAGATAGAGGTGTTGTTATTTTACAGTAGTGTCTTTGCAGGGCTGTTCATTTCAAAACGAAATCTCTTAAATTAAGTCTGGATACCAGCTTTCGCTGGTAATTCGCCACTCCCGCGAGGACTGCCTGTGGTGGGAATTACCAGCGAAAGCTGGTATCCAGAATAAGGGATTGGATAGGCGAGATGTTGTTTTTTTGGAGAAATAAACAGCCCTGTTGTTTTGCAGTAGCGTCCTTGCCCTTTGGGGGCGCCCAAAAAATACATAGAATACAAATTATATTCTTGACAAAGATATATATATATTAACGTTAATACAACTATTTGTTTGCTGCACTTTTAAACGCTCACAGCGTTGGAAGTGAAGCATTTTATAGCCATTTTCGATTTTTGTGAAAAATTAATTACCGCCGAAAAACGGCAGAGGTTCGATCATGTCTAATAATTTTTGGAATACCCCAATCAGTGACAAAAAAGCTGGAAAAATTGCACTAGTTGTTTTGGGGGTTGCTTTGGTGTTTTGGGTTATCTGGAGCTTTCCAACCCGCACAAAAACCATCACGGTAGTGAGTAATGACACTATCGGACGGAACGCTTCTACGAGTTCGTGCTTGGTACAAGCAAAAGATGGGCAGGCGTACTCTGTCCACTGGTCTATTTTGCGCTGGCATTGGAATCACATGGAGGTTTGCTCAAGAATTAAAGCTGGTGCAACCTATACTGTAGAAACAAACAGCCGTAACGTTCCATGGCTGTTATCCAATGAAAATATTCTATCTGCTTCTCCCGTGAAGTAATAGAATTTCAATACTGATTTATTTTGAGGAAACCCCCAAACCAATGGTTTGGGGTGTTTTCTTTCCACCCCTCAACACACATCAGCTCTGCTCTTTAAGCCAACGCAAAACCCTCGCCCAAATATACCTTTCGCACCTGCTCATGCGCCACAATCTCTCTTGGTGTACCCTCTTTCAGCACCGCGCCCGCATGGAGAATATACGCGCGGTCAACGATACTCAAGGTTTCTTGGACATTGTGGTCGGTAATCAACACACCCAACCCCCGTTCTTTTAGTTGCGCTACCAACGCGCGAATCTCCCCCACCGCAATGGGGTCAATCCCCGCCAAGGGTTCATCGAGCAAAATATAATGGGCTTGGTATTAATCAATGCCCGCTTTAAGACAATCATGCAGATGCAATGCGCCCATAACATGATTGTTTTCATCTGTTACAAACAACACCGTAATTTTAAATTCATTCATCAGCGCAACAGCAGAGGCGGCAAAGGCCTTGCTGCCGATTGTTTTAGGGTTTTTCGTCATCACCTCACTTGCCGAGAGCGAGAGTAAATTGCGGTGGGCATGGCGCGTTACATCCCCCACTGTCACGATGCCTTTAAGGACGTTATGACTATCCACCACCGCCGTGCAGCCAATTCTTTTTGCACCGATTTCAATAATCGCGTCTGTCATCAAGGTTTCTTCTCTAATGCGAGGAATATCTTGTCCCTTTACCATCAAGTCTTCAACCCGTCTTAGCCTTTTTCCCAACTTGCCTCCGGGGTGAAACTCCTTAAATCCCTCTTTGGAAAACCCTTTTTTCTCCATCAATGCCACGGCAAGCGCATCACCCAATGCGAGCATCATGGTTGTGACTGTTGTGGGCGCAAGACGCAAGGGACAGGCGGGTTCTGCTTGGGGCAGCGTTAAAACCACCGTACTTGCTTGCCCCAACGTGCTGTTGGGATTACGCGTTATGCCGATAACAGGAATAGTATACCGCGCTGCATATTGCAAAATCCCTTCTAATTCTGCGCTTTCGCCTGAATCAGATAAGGCAATCACCGCATTACGTTTTGTAATCATCCCCAAATCGCCATGATTTGCCTCGGCGGGATGTACAAAGAAAGCAGGTGTCCCTGTAGATGCCATGGTGGCGGCAATTTTCAGTGCAACATGCCCGCTTTTGCCCATGCCCGTTAAAACAACGTGCCCTTTTAGTTTGGCGATGCACTCCACTGCTTTATTGAAATTGTCGTCTAAGCTTTCTGCTAACGCCTTTAAGCCTTCCATTTCGATTGTGAGAACGCGCCGTGCGATATGCCGATGTTCCTGTGTTTTTTCAGGCAACGTGGGCGCAGGAATGCCTTGCTGTGCCAAGGTTTCTTTTTGCAGTGTTGAAAGTGAGTAGACGGTCATTCTTTTTCTCCCGCAAAAAAAGTATCACACCTGCCATGAAAAAGGTAGGTGTTTGTGTGTTCTCTTATTATTTGCTTGAGGATAATCTGTTGTTAAGATCAAACATAATTGCTGATTGTGAGGACACACACGCCAAAATAACTTGCTGTCTTTCCGCAGAAAGTTTGGCAATGTCTTGCGCTGCAACTGTAATATTTTTTAGTGATGCAGGCATAAGTGCGGCTGCATACCCTTGAAACAATGCGTTTAAATCACACCCTGTGAGGTTTGTGTTATCCATTATTGCGCCTGTGAAAGTCGCCTCTGCTATCGCCGCGTTATAAAACTGGGCACCCGTCAAATTAGCATCTTTAAAGGTTGCACCTGCAAGAAACGTATTTGAAAAGTTGGCACATCGCAAATCCTCTGTTGAAAAATTCCTCCCAGTGAGATCCGCGTTATTGAAATTCTGCCTGCTTTGACCAGTTCCAACGGGACTGTTTGCTTTTATATCAGCAATAAAAAGCTCACATATCTTCATCAACGCAGCGCTAATAGCCCTCATAAAATACCTTAAAAAATAAATAATAAATATTGTCACAAATATATCGTCAAAAAATATTTTTGCAAGTTTTTTTGATGAGTTAACTTTTTGTTTGTATATATCCTGTAAAAATCAACCTTAGATAGAAATTTTCCTTCTTTTTTATTTTATATACTCACACGAAAGGTTTTTTATATGTCTTTTTTGCAATCTCGTGGCGATGCCATTCAAAACGCAGATGCTTATGAAAAGGCAACTGCCTACAAGCTCTTGTCGCACCGCACAAAAATATTTGCCCTGCAAATTGCGGAATATATGAATATGGACACAAGCGCAGCAGATAACTACGCACAAGATATTGTTACGTCATACATTGAAACATGCGACGATCATCTTTTGCTAGATAGGGTTTTAGACGATTTGCAATCGATTGGTGTTTCTGAGCATCGTTCTGTTTTAGAACGCTATTTAAGACAAGCGGATGATCAGGCAGATGCTGCATTCTATTAAGCGTTCACTCAGTGCTTGAAAAATATGCAATTTGCTTTTACATGGACGAAGAAGTATTTTGTTCTTGTAAAAAGTGTTCGCTTTGCCTGTCTCTCACCCCTCTTTAGCCCCCCCCCCGTCAGGCTTGGTTGCGCGGGGGCTTGGAAAAAACTACAAAAACCGTCCTGTGTTGCGGGATGTGAGCATTGCTGTCAAGCAAGGGGAAGCCGTGGGGCTGATGGGCCCTAACGGCGCAGGGAAAACCACCTGTTTTTATATTATTACAGGTCTTACCAATGCAGATAAGGGCAACATCCTCATTGATGGGCGAGATGTAACCAATCTGCCGATGTATCGCCGTGCGCGGCTGGGCGTGGGGTATTTGCCGCAAGAAACCTCCATTTTCAGAGGGCTAACTGTCGCCCAAAATATTATGGCAATTTTAGAGCTTGTACAGCCTAATAAAGCAGCCCGACAGGACGCGCTGGAAGCCCTGCTTACAGAGTTCTCTATCGTGCACTTACGAAACAGCCCTGCCATTGCTTTATCAGGGGGAGAACGCCGCCGCGTTGAAATCGCACGCGCCTTAGCCTCCAACCCTTCTTATATTTTGCTTGATGAGCCGCTCGCAGGGATTGACCCCATTGCCGTGAGTGAAATTCGTGCGCTTGTGGGGCAACTAAAAAGCCGCGGGCTGGGCGTTCTGATTACAGATCACAATGTGCAAGAAACTCTCAGCATTGTGGATCGTGCCTATATTTTACATGGCGGGTCAGTATTGAAAGAAGGTACACCACGCGAGATTGTGCAAGACGAACAAGTCCGTAAGGTGTATCTAGGCGAAAGCTTTGCCCTAGCCTAGAAATGGTTAAACAATGATGTCCCTCTCCCCTCTTCCGTTTTCTTGTCCTCATTCTAGGGTTGTACGCACCCTTAAAATTGCCTTGCCCCTCGCCGCTGCTGTGTGGGTAGTGGGTGTTGTTGCGGTTAATCACTGTAAGAGCCGCACTGATAGCTTTTTTCGCCTATCTACGGCACAAAGCCAGCAACTTTCAGAGGATGCTTCTGTGTTGCAAATGGTGAACCCACGTTTTTTAGGGATTGATCAAAATTCTCGCCCGTTTGAAGTGCGCGCCACCAGCGCAACGCAAACAAATGCATCTATTGATAATGTCCAACTTCAAGGCATTAAAGCAACGCTTTACACTGACCCCACCACCCAAGCGATTATCAAATCCACCAGTGGGCACTTAAATGGCAAAGAAAATCTACTGGATCTTAACGGACTTGTAGAATTTGCGGATGAAACGGGGCAAACATTGCTAGGCAATAATTTTATGATTGATACGCTTGCGCGGCAAGCCCTTAGCAATCAACCTATTGCGGCAACCTCTCGCTTTGGAACAATCAAAGCAAAAGGGTTGAATATTGACAAGGGCGGCAAAACTATTTTATTCGAAGGGCCTGCAACTTTGGTGTTGCCTGAAAGTGACAGTGCGACAAAACCACACAAAATTCCTTGAGCTGTATGCTTAAATGGATATAGTGTCTGCAGAAAATAGAGAAAGAAGTAGCATGACAACACCACTAATGCAGGGGAAACGCGGTCTTATTATGGGCGTTGCCAATGAGCGTTCTATCGCGTGGGGCATTGCCAAAAAACTCCATGAGCAAGGCGCAGAACTTGCGTTTACCTATCAAGGTGATTTGCTGAAATCACGAGTGGAACCGCTTGCTGCCTCAGTCAATTCTAAAATCATTTTACCTTGTGATGTGACAACGGATAGCGCAATTGATGATACTTTCACCGCTTTGCAGCAACATTGGGATTCATTCGATTTTATTGTACATGCTATTGCTTTTGCTGATAAAAATGAGCTTAAAGGCAAGTATTACGACACCACCCGCGCCAATTTTCTGATGAGCCTTGATATTTCTTGTTACTCTTTCACCGCTGTGGTGCAACGTGCCGTGGGCATGATGCGGGACGGCGGTAGCTTTATCACGCTCAGTTATTATGGCGCAGAGAAAATGATGCCACACTACAACGTGATGGGGGTTGCCAAAGCAGCGCTAGAAGCGAGTGTACGGTATTTGGCGGTTGATTTAGGCGATAAAAACATTCGCGTGAACGCCATTTCCGCTGGCCCCATAAAAACTCTTGCCGCAAGCGGTATTGGTGATTTCCGTTATATTCTCAAATGGAATCAATACAACTCTCCCTTAAAGCGAAATGTAACAACAGAAGATGTGGGTAATTCGGCGTTATTCCTGTTAAGCGATCTTGGCAGCGGCGTTACAGGAGAAGTATTGCATGTTGATTGCGGCTATCACGTTGTAGGCATGAAGGCTGTTGATGCACCTGATATTGCGATTGTGTAAGCAATCTCTTGCTCTTTGGCGGGAATATGAAAGTTTTTTGACAATACTTCCTATAAAACCGCGCTTAGAAACATAATTTATTTACTTCTATGTTTTCATGTTAGCATTAGTGAAGACATACCATGTCTAAATCATTGATTTTAAATATTTTCTACAAAAATCAACATTGCACGATTTACAAAACAGCGTTAACCATTTGTTAATAAATTAGCTTTAAAACTAGAATTACAAACAACCACTTATAACACAAGGATTACTTATATGACGACTGTTAAAAAATTCCTTTCTAACGAATCTGGAGCAACTGCTATTGAGTATGGCTTAATTGCCACCCTCATCGTTGTTGGGATTATTGCAGGCGTTAGAACAATCGGCACAAAGCTTGCAGGGACATTCAACAACATAGGCGAACAGCTCTAATTAACTGCAAACAAAAAAGCACGTAAAATTTTTGAAAAATTCTTAACCTCTATAGTTGAGAACTCGAATGTTGCGTGATTTTCACTTGGTAAAAGAGGAGTACTTACATGAGTGCAGTAAAAAAATTCATTTCCAACGAATCTGGTGCAACTGCTATTTAGTACGGCTTGATTGCTGCTCTCATCGTTGTTGGTATTATCGCTGGCTTAGAACAATCGGCACAAAACTAAGCGGCATGTTCAAAAACATAGGTGCAAACCTGCCGTAAATACTACTACTGCCCAAAGAAAGGCTGCGCTGAAAAACGCAGCCTTTTTGTTTTTTATTGGTAAAAAGCTTTACTTAACGATCTTGAATTGCCTTACAAATACGCATCTTCCGTCGCTAAATACTCCCGAACATAAATTCCCACGCCTTCTTCAAGCGGAGTTAAGGGCTTAGAATACCCCACAGCGCGGAGACGATCCATATTCGCTTTCGTGTAATACTGATATTTTGCCTTCAATCCCTCTGGCATGTCCACATACTCTATTTTGGCTTTTTTGCCTAAAGCGGTAAACACAGCAAGCGCAAGGTCTTCAAACGTGCGTGCTTCGCCACTCCCTAAATTAAATACCCCGCTCACCTGCGGATTTTCATACAGCCACAGCATCACATCGATACAATCACCCACCCACACAAAATCACGCTGTTGCCCGCCATCTTTATAATCAGGATGATAGGATTTGAATAGTCGTGCTGAAGCATCTGCTATAATGCGTGGAAAGATTGTTGATACGACACTTTGTTGACTGCCCTTATGATACTCATTGGGGCCATACACATTGAAAAACTTTAAGCCTGCCCATTGTGGCGGCTGAATATCCCCCCGCGTCACTTGCCGCGCAATATACCGATCAAATGCGTGCTTACTCCACCCATATGGATTGAGCGGACGCAATTTTGCTAACGCTTCAGGAGAAAATTCATCATCAAAGCCGTTAGAGCCATCTCCATATGTTGAGGCAGACGATGCATACACAAAACGCACCTTGTTTTGCGCTGCCCATTTCCACAGCCATTTTGACAGGGCAAAGTTTTCGTGGACAATAAGGTCTGCATCACGTTCTGTAGTGGAAGAAATCGCACCCAAATGAAAAATATAATGAATCTGCCCAATATGGCTATTAAGGTAGCTCTTCAAGTCTTCAGGGCGGATAAAATCATGAAACTCATGCTTGGCGATATTACGCCACTTGTCATCTGTGCCAAGTCTGTCACACACGACTAAATCGTGTTTTTCCGCATGCAAATCGAGCTTTGCGACCAAATTTGAGCCAATAAACCCCGCGCCACCTGTGATAAGAATCATCGTACTTTCCTTTACGCTTGTTACACATTATATTCTCTTAGAATTAATCTCTTTACAAGAAAGTTACCCGCATGTCTTCACAAAAACTATTCGATGATCTCTCTAAAATGGCAAGCGGCGCATTCTCTACAGCGGATGCGTTTCGCGGCGAAGCAGAGACATGGGTCAAAACCATGGCACAGAAAATTTTTCATGATATGCATCTTGCCACCCAAGAAGATTTAGATGTTTTAAAACAGCGTATTGCGAGTTTGGAGGCGGAAGTTGCCGCGTTGAAGAAGCCAATAGAGTAATTTACTGTTTTAGCTCCTCAAACCGCAATACCCCCTCAACGCGTCCCGTTTTTCCATCCACGCTATGGGTTTTGTTCACCAGCGTTGAAACGCCCGTTTGCAAATTCACTGTTGCCTCAGAGCCTTTTAGAATGCTCCCCGCACGGCGAATTTCAACATTGCCCTTTAACAGCGCAATTCCTTTCGTTTGGAGATATTGCCCATAGTCTGCCATTGCCTGCTCTTGCGGCGTGATAATAACAACCTTCCCTTTTGCCTCAACGCGTTCAACGGTCAAGCTTTCCTTGCCTTTTTTTGCGTTCATCAGATAAATCGTTAAAATATCTGCCTTTAGCGTATTGCCATCACTGCTAATAACCGCGCCACCTGTTGCAACCACGCGTTTTTGTGCAACCCAATACTCCACCTTTTCCCGCGCTACTAAGGTCTGCTTCTCTGTTTTGAGAACGATTTTTTTGCCCTCTAACAGCGCGTAGCTTTTTTGCACAAAGTATTGTGCTTTGTCTGCCGATGCCTGCTCTGTGGAGGTTGCGGCACGCACATCCCCTGATGCATACAGCCGTTTTATCTTCGGTTTTTTGCTGCTGGCATCCTCATATTCCGCACCAATTTCAGTAGCACTTAAACGCAAATCGCCTTTTTGCGCGGTTGCACCGCCTTTAGCAAGATAGCGTTGCTCATCACGCTGCCACTCGATGCCGTCTTTCGCATTGAGTTCTAGCCCTTTTTTTGCGATGGGCGGCGCGGCGTACGCGGTTGACAACAAAGCCACCACACAACAGTATATAAACAAAGCTCTTTTCATAGTCCTCGTTGTAATGCAGCATAAGGAGACGATAAAGCGTTATTTTAAATCTGTGTGAATGTTAATGAGACGGAACAAAGAACTCACCCCCTGCTCATTCGGCACGATTGTGTACCATGATGCGCCTTTACCCTGCTGCACAGCCTCTAAAAACGGCACATCAGCTATTGTTTTATCTTCGTCCAACTCTTGACCTTCACAATAAATGATGCCTCCAATTTGTCGCCTATCGATAATAGATTTTGCGGCATCCACGGTTGGGGCATTGAAAAAGTCATGCACATCAGGAATACCAACAGCATCACGATGATAATTGCCTGCGATCACGCTATGGGGCGTGTAAAACAACATTGCGCCTGCATGACGAAGCGGCATCATCAAAATGAGCGGCTTTTCGCTTTTCCCTGTTAATCCTGAAAAATCATTGTGCACAATTCGCCGCTCTAATTGCGTAATGCACGACTCCAATGCCTGCTTTTGAGGATTCTCTACAACAGTTGACGCGCCAACCGATTGCACAATCAGTGGGGCAAATAACAATAGAGTAAATACGCATGATTGCCCCATGAATAGCCAATCTAAGCCCTTTCTCTTTTGAGAAAATGCAGTAAGAAAGTTTCCTGTTCGTGATAATATTTGCATGGCTACAGATGCACCCAACACCCCGAACCATGGCAAGGCATAAGGGAGCCAGCGAATTTGATAGAGTGCGAGAATCGCATACACACTTGCCACACAGCCCACCACGATCATCGCTTGCGAGGCTTGCTTTTTAACTATTTGATAGATTAATTTCAACATGCCTAATGCAAAAAACAACAATGTTCCCAAGGCATGAAGCGGGTTTTCCGCATCATAAAGTGATTGCAATTCGCCAATGTCCGCCAACATATATTTTTCTACTGCGGGCGTAACATGGGTATAATGTGCGCGATGAAAATTCGGAAACAACCCTTCCATCACTATAAATAAGACAATAACAGACACTCCTGCGCTGAATAGGCGCATCCTCTTGCTGGTGTTGATCTGGCTGATTAGAAAAGCAATCCCCGAAATAAGAAGAAATAATGTCACATGCACGATTGATACAGAATCATGCATCACCGTCAAAACAGGGGAACGCTCTAACACCACTGCTAGTGCCAGCACCCCCGTTATCACCAACGGGGTTTGCCACAGACTTGTTTTATAGCGCACAGGGTTTTGCATCCATAAAACTCCTAGGATTGCTAGGCAAACAGCCGTAAAAACCAAGAATTCAGGGGATGTCCAAACACCCAACCCACAAGCTAATCCTAAAAAAACACTTTTTGCATCAGGTATATAGAGAAGACGCAACAAACTATACATCCCTGCCATAGCACAACAGTGCAGCGCAAAATTAGTATCCACATTAACAGGGGCAAAAATAACGTACACATAAGGATTCGTAATGTACGCAAGCAACGCAAACGCAATACCATATCCATTAAGCGGTAGAAATTGCAGCGTTTTATAAAATAACCGTAATGTAGCTAAAAAACTCAGCGGCACTAAGAAAGCTGCCCACCAAATAATCGCTGTTTTGAGAGGCACAAACCACGTCAACGGCACTGCCCCTAATAATACCAACACGTCCAGCGGGCGCGTCCAGTGAATAAACACACCCTGAGGCGGATTCAATCGGTGCATGACATGATTATACCAATCGTGTGTTTGGTAGAGGTCAATAATTTTTGAGAATCGTAACAACACATCTGTATCACGCCCATTCAGCGTTTGCAGATTTTGCGTAATCAAAACCGCAAACACAACACAAACGAACAAAAATATTAACGGAATAGGGACAATTGATTTAACAACGTCTTTATGCATTTCAGCCCCAATTATTCCGCTTTAATACGCAAAATCTTCAAATGCGGCTCTTTTTCAACGGGCACAATGCTAAACCATGGTGCAGTTTTTCCCGCTTTAATATCCTGAAAAAAGGGTGATTTCAGTGTGTTGTGTCGCGTAAGCAAGCCTTCGTTCTCACAATACAGCACCGCATCTACTTTTCGCGCCGTCACAATTGCTTTCGCCTCCTCCGCCTTTTGCGCCTTAAAAAAACTAATCACAGCTTTAATGCCATCCGTATCGCGGTGATAGTTTCCCGCAACAGCACTATGCGGTGTCCAAAACAATATATTCGGTGCCCAATCGGTTGGCATCAGCAGCACGCCTTGAGGCTTTTGCAAAATGGTATTAAGCTGCCCCTCTCGAATAAATTTGTGTAACGTTGCTGTACACGCTTTGAATTCAATACTTTTTTGCTCTTCAGGCTTCGCGATAGAAAACCCCACAAAGGCAGAGGCAAGCCCGCCTCCCGCAAGCAAAGCCGCCAATATACTTACACCTAAAAATTTTATATCCAATTTAGACCGCGCTGCAAGCCCCGACAAAGATTTTTCTGCGTCCCTCAACAACACTCCCACCGCTGCCATACTAAACAGTGCCATGGGCACAATGCTATAGGCAAGCCACCGCTGTTGCAGCATTGCCATATAAAGAATCGCAATGCTCGTCACAAATAAAAAGAAATAGGGGGCTGCATTTGCCCGCCAAATAGCCCGCACACGCTTAGAGAGAAAACCGCCTATCCCGATGATAAACACATAAATATAGGCATAAAACACCAACAGGTTTTTGCCTTGTGCGTCAAATAATCCCTGCAATTCAATGATATGAGCAAGAAGGTTTTCGTCCACAAAAGCAGAGACATGATTATAATGCGCCCGATGAAACCCTGTAAACAACAGCTCCATCACACCCACAACAACCACAACGCCCAATGCCGCCCCCTGAAACCGCGCCATGCCAGTATGCAAAGCATGAAATCGCTTCAACAGCATAGACAATACGGTTAATAACGCAAAAAAAGTAACATGGACTATAGATACGGTGTCATGCTCAACCGTCCACAATGGGCGGCGTTCCCACAGCACACCCAAAAACAATACAAACGTGATGGTTTTTAAAATGTCAGGCAAGACAAACCGATACCGCTCAGGATTACCAATCCAACAGCAGCCCAAATAGCTCAAGCAAATGCCTAAAAATAACATGTATTCAGGGCTGACCCAAATGCCCAAACCCGCCACAGCCCCTAATGTCAAACTATACTTTTTCAAGAATATTTCAGCAGCGGAAAGCACATGCATCATCAGTGCTGTTGTTGCTATGGAGAGGGTTATCAACAAAAAATGATGGTCGACTGCAAAAGCACTAAACAAGCTCCAATAAATAGGGGCGGCAGCGCACACTAACACTAAATAAAGCTGAACAGACGCAGCAACCTTCAAGGGTCGCGCCGCCCACAATAATAGATATACCGATATAACCATGAAAACAGGCGGCACAAACGCCGCACTTATCAACACGGCCGTTTGTATGGGCATAAACGCGGATAACGGCAATGCAAGCAACAGCAGCAACACATCCACAGGCTTTGTCCAATGAATAAATACACCGTTTGGTGCATTCAAACGATGCTGAATGTGGTCATACCACGACTGCCCTTGCAGTAAATCCACCACACCTTGCATCCGCAAGAGCGAGTCAAAATCAAATGCGTACGTTAATGGGGCGTTCAACAGAGCATACCATAAGCTTACTCCCCCAAGGCAAACGGCAATAAGAATACCCAAAATTATATGCGCTATAAGGGGAAATTTAAAAGGGGCAGGCATGAGGGGGAATACTCCGAAAAACAAGAGCCTAACTCTAAAACGGGAGTATTAAAAAATTATAGTGTTTTATGTTCTTTAAATACAAGGAAACTGTCAGCGTGGCGCAAAAAACACGACCGTTAATATAGTTGTTTCAATTTAAAATTACCCGTAGCCGAAAACGACTGCAGCGGCGCGAAGTGTACCCCTTCGTACATAAGAGCCGCTAAGGGAAGTTCGCAGGCAGGGGTAATTTTAAAGTGGAATGACTATACAGCGCGCCTGATACGCCCGCAACCACTCTTTTTCTGCCTCACTCAATAATTCCCACGCAATCAGCCGTTCATCAAACGGTGCAAGGGTGAGAGTTTCAAAGCCAAGCATTTGGCGTTCGCCGCCGTCTGGCTGGGGTAAGTCCTCACGCACCAATATCAAATTCTCAAGCCGAATGCCATAGTCACCCGTTTTGTAATATCCGGGTTCATTGGACACTATCATGCCATGCACCAACGCCACGTCCGTGTAGCGTTTGCTGATGCCAATCGGTGCTTCATGCACGCTGGAATAACTGCCCACACCGTGCCCTGTGCCGTGGTCATAATCGAGCCCTGCTTGCCACAGAGCCAGCCGCGCTAAGCTATCCAACTGTGCGCCTGTTGTACCTTTGGGGAAACGGGCGGTGGCAATGGCAATATGCCCTTTAAGCACGCGGGTAAAGCGGTCTTGCTGCTCTCGTGTGGGCGTGCCGTTGCCGATGAACACGGTGCGGGTGACATCCGTTGTGCCGTCGAGGTACTGCGCCCCTGAATCCACCAGAAAAATATCGCCCTGTTGCAGCGTGCGATTGGTTTTCGGTGTGGCGCGATAATGCACAATCGCGCCATTCGCGCCACTACCTGCAATGGTTGGGAAACTCAAGTCTTTTAGCTGGTTGGTAGCACGGCGGAACGATTCTAACTTATCTGCACACTCCATCTCGGTCACACTGCCCACAACGGCCTCGTTTTGCAGCCAGTGCAGGAATTTTGTGAGTGCCACGCCATCGCGTTTATGCGCAGCGCGAGTACCTGCAATCTCTGTTTCATTCTTAATCGCTTTGGGAAGCGTGCACGGGTCATCGCCTAAAACGGCCTGTGGCAGCATCTGTGCAAACACACTCGGCGCGGTGGTTTTATCGAGTAAAATGCCTGTGGACGCTACCTGTTCTAAGGCTTTGACGATTTCGTGTTCTGCCGCATATGTTACTGCCTCCCCAAAATGCTGTTTAATACTAAGGGAGACTTTAGCAGGATGCGTGAACATCTGCACATTGCCCGTTGTGTGCACAATCGCATAGCCTAACGACAAGGGGGTGTGCGGCACATCATTTGCACGGATATTGAGCAACCAACAAATCGAGGCAGGGTTAGACAGCACAACGCTTTCCCTGTTTTGCTTGTGCAGTGTGGCGATAACCTCCGCCAGCTTCACTTGCCACGATTTCCCCGCATACTCTTCTGGATGCAGCACAATAGGCGTAGCGGGTTGCGGTGGTTGGTCTGCCCAAAGTGCATCAATCGGGTTGCTGTCTAGCGCAACGAGTTCAACCCCTGTATTATTGAGCGTTGTGCTAAATTTTTTGATAGTGTCCGCTGTGTGTAGCCACGGGTCGTAAACAATCCTATCCCCTGACTGGGTATTTTCCTCAAGCCAACTTTGCGGGGATTGTTCCGATAGAGGCACAATGGTGAACAAATTCTCATCCACCTCTTGCGGGGCTTGCAGTGTGTAGCGTCCATCCACAAACAGCGCGGCTGTATCCAGCAACACTATCGCAAACCCTGCCGAGCCTGTGAACCCCGTCAGCCATTCCAAGCGCTTGGCACTCCCTGCCACATACTCGTTTTGATACTGGTCTGCCAAGGGAATAAGCATGCCTTGGTGGTTGTGAGCTTCAAGAATGGCGCGGAGGGAGAAGAGAAGAGTCATCGCTTTAGAATAAAAGAAAACGGGGGGAATATCCACACCCGTTTTCTTCAATCTAATGTCTATTTTACTTCTAAGATAGAAGGATTTTGAAGAGCTTAATCTTTCATGCAAGTACTGAAGTATTGGCCATCATTATGAGCAGGCGATCCAACACTGGAGGCCCAAGAAATACAGCCTCCTACGCTACACAGTCCCGTAAGTCTTGGCAATATATTTAGGGAATGGTAATAGATGCTGAAAAACAGCTAACTTGACAATTGATGTTTCCGCATGGGACGGGGAAAAAGTACTCCCAGCCCCCTGAGGAGTTACGACGAACCATACATTGATATGCTCCTGAAATGATAGTAGGATAATCATTATCTACAGCAGATAATGAACAAAAAGTGGGAAGCGTGTTTGAGTTTGGCACTGTTACCCAACTCGACATCTCGCATTGTTCTGGAGAGGTAAACTGCGCAAAAGAAAGCTCTGGCTTTTTGCATGTTGTGCTTCCAACAAGAAACTCCCCCGCACCACACGTCACTGTTGAAGGAGCACACACACCCGCGCTGGTCAACGCCTGCCCTGCTGGACAAACCGTAACCCCCACAGGCACAACCTGACCAAACTTCAGCACTTTGGTGTTATCGCCGACAAAAATCTTATTCACAGGCGTGATAAATTTATAGGTCA
>CANGXP010000035.1 GCA_947457935.1 Alphaproteobacteria bacterium
CGTGCGTAAATCTCGCTTGGGTTATCCTTAAACGCGCCGCATATGCCCTCAAAACTACCGTCTATCAACTAAAAGAAAAATTACTCTATGACTATGTATATTCAGCGTTGAATAATCCACTCAGACTTGTGATGTGAATCACTCAGCTACGTAAGTCCTGAAAATAAAGTAATATATATAATTGTCAACAAATTTTTGAACAAAAACGCATCTCGCGCTTGACCCCCCTAAAAATCTTGCTATGGTGTATTTTCTATAACAGCATGTTATAAAATAACGTGCGGAAAGAACACACAGAGGACTTAAATTATGGTATTGGCGGCGAATTTAGGATTTCCACGGATTGGCGTAAAGCGGGAGTTGAAGACCGCCGTTGAATCCTATTGGGCAGGTAACAGCACTGTTGAGGCGTTGCAAGCAACCGCAAAAGAATTGCGGGCACGCCACTGGAAACTGCAGGCAGAAAAAGGCATTCAGCACATTCCGTCTAACGACTTCTCATTCTACGACCATGTTCTTGACACCACCTGCATGGTGGGCGCGGTGCCAGAACGTTATAATTTTAACGGTGATACGGTTGACCTCGGCACCTTCTTTGCGATGGCACGCGGTGAGCAAACAGCCGCGCGTGATGTTGTTGCCATGGAAATGACCAAGTGGCTTGACACCAACTACCACTACCTCGTGCCTGAATTTGAAGGGGCGCAAAACTTCGCGTTGAAGTCTCGTAAAGCGGTGGATGAATTTAAAGAAGCGTTGGCACTGGGCATTAAAACCAAGCCTGTCCTCGTAGGGCCTGTATCTTACTTGTTGTTGGGCAAGTGCAAAGGCGCGGATTTTGACCGCCTTGACCTGTTGCCAAAACTGTTGCCAGTCTATGTGCAACTGTTGAATGAACTCAAAGCTGCTGGCGCAGAGTGGGTGCAACTGGATGAGCCATTCTTGGTGACAGACCTTACCCCGTCACAACAAAAAGCCTTCACCACGGCATATACCGCGCTGAAAGCATCAGGCTTAAACATTCTTGTTGCAACCTACTTTGAAGCGTTGGGCGACAACCTGCAAACAGCCGTAAACCTGCCTGTGCAAGCGCTGCACATTGACTTGGTGCGTGCGCCACAACAGCTCGATGCCGTGCTCAATGCATTACCTGCTGATAAATCCCTCTCTCTTGGGGTGGTTGATGGTCGCAACATCTGGCGTACAGACCTTGATAAAGCCCTTGCTGCTGCAGAAAAAGCAGTGGCGAAATTGGGCAAAGAGCGCGTGATTATCGCGGGTTCTTGCTCGTTGCTGCACAGCCCTGTTGATTTGGCGGAAGAAACCAAGTTGGATGCTGAATTCAAGAGCTGGCTTGCGTTTGCAACCCAAAAACTGGAAGAAATTGCCACCCTTACCAACGCCCTCAACAAGGGCGTTGCGTCGGTATCGGCACAGCTTGAGACCAGCCGCAACGCAATTGCGAGCCGCAGCAGCTCAAACCGTGTGCATAACCCTGCCGTCAAGCAACGCCTTGCTGCTGTGACCAAAGACATGGCAAACCGCAAACATCCGTTTGCGCAACGCCGTGAAGCACAAGTGAAAGCGTTGGGCTTGCCGTTGTTTCCCACCACCACCATCGGCTCGTTCCCGCAAACCCCTGAGGTGCGGAAATACCGTGCTGACTTGAAGCGTGGGGACATCACCGAGGCGCAATACAACGCGGCGATGGAAGAAAAAATCCGTGACGTGGTCACCTACCAAGAAGAAATTGGCATTGACGTGTTGGTACACGGCGAGTTCGAGCGCAACGACATGGTGGAATATTTTGGTGAACTCTTGGAAGGATATGCCTTCACCAAAAACGGTTGGGTGCAAAGCTATGGCTCACGGTGTGTGAAACCCCCCATCATTTTTGGGGATGTGAACCGTCCTGTTGCCATGACTGTTGAATGGACAGCGTTTGCGCAAAAACTCACCAAATCATGGATGAAGGGGATGCTCACAGGGCCGATCACCATGTTGCAATGGGCGTTCGTGCGCGATGACCAACCCCGTTCTGAAACCTGCCGTCAAATTGCCTTGGCAATTCGCGATGAAGTGGCAGACTTAGAAAAAGCAGGCATTAAAATCATTCAGATTGATGAGCCTGCTATCCGTGAAGGTCTCCCCATTCGCAAGGCAGATTGGGCAGCGTATTTGAATTGGGCAGTGGAAGCGTTCCGCCTGTCTGCCAGCGTGGTGGACGACAGCACACAAATTCACACGCATATGTGCTACTCTGAATTCAACGACATCATGCCGTCTATCGGCGCAATGGATGCGGATGTTATTTCCATCGAGACATCCCGTTCACAAATGGAGTTGCTCGAATCGTTTGAGGAATACAAATACCCCAACGAAATCGGGCCCGGTGTGTATGACATTCACTCTCCGCGTATTCCTAGCGAAGCATGGATGGTTGACTTGCTCAAAAAATCCATCCGCAGCCTCGATGCACAGCAAATTTGGGTGAACCCTGATTGTGGTCTGAAAACCCGCAAATGGGCAGAAGTAAAACCAGCGTTAGCCGCGATGGTTAATGCCGCCCGCACCATGCGCAAAGAAGTTGCTGGCGCAAGAACAGCGGCGGAGTAAAACACGCCCTGTCTTTCGTGTAGACAAGAAAATCCCCCCGTGCGGTTGTGCGGGGGGATTTTTATTGATTTTTTTATATATTTATGATAGATTTTTTTACATACATTCTTCGGAACACCTTGACTATGTTGCCAGCCTCATTTCTTCATAAACAAGAATCCATTTTTATTTAAGAACGGTATTATCATGGCAACAGGCGCGGAGATTACCGATTATCTTTTGGATACACTGGCTGATCGCCCACAAAAAATCAGTGCCTTGCAAGGACAAGCAGCCAGTCCTATTGATTTTGCATTAAACGCAGTAAGCACTGCAGGCAAAGAAGTCACCCTTGTCCTTCCTTATACTGCAGCCTACTATCTTAGCGCACTCAGCACAATAGTACCAGAAGTCCCTTGGCTAAACCACACTACTATTGGCGTTGAAATAAGCCCTCTTAGCCAAGTAACGGATAAAACAGGGACTGCTATCACCGCGCATACTCGACTGCTTTTGGTTATTCCAAATGGACAAGGAGAATACGCAACATATGGATTAGAAGCAGACCCAACACATCCTCCCATAAATATTAGCGTTGACGATTTAAATGAAGATGCTTATTGGGGTGACAATATTTTTGCCCCCGTTAAATTATCTAGACCACTATCAGATAGCCATTTTGTCCCCCTAAAAACGTTTAAAAATGAGCCAGATTTAGCGGCACAAACCTTTTACGCTCTTGCCGTCGCGGCAGCGTCCTATAACGAGCTACAAGTGCCTTATGCTCCCCTTGAAACAAAAGGTGGCAAGGGGAATTGTCATAGTGGGCTATCAACTATTGTGCAAGCTGTTGGACGAGCCCGCAACATAGCAGAATTCCAAAATATTGTTAATATCGTCACCGCAACACAAATGCTTTGCCCTAATATTGATAGGGCAGCAGAGTGCGACATCAAAGATATTCAAGAGATGCTCGCAGAGCATCCTAATCTTAATTACGAAAAAGGTATAACCGCTGCGAATTTAAAAGATGCCCTTCAATACACTCTCTACCAAAATACAGATTTTTTCCCACGCACAGACAATAAATTTAATGCGAGTGGCAATCGGATCAACAATCCTGCGTTGATTCCTGCAGCTGCCTATACAGGGATGATCGCGGTGTGTGTGCAGTTTGGCAGAACAGATCTCGCGCAGCAGTTCCTGCAAAAAGGCATCGAAGCGGGGGCAGTAGCCGCTAACAGTTCCATAGAAGAAGCGACAAGTCTTTTTATTAATAGCGCAAATGCTGCGGGACAAACAACATCGCAAGCAGCCAAAGCCGTTGCCAATCTTACAAATGAGATTGCGGAAGAGCTGACCAATCTTGGAGTTGAGGCAGGAAGCATTATTGCTAAAGTTTTAAAGGATTTGAAAATCCGATAATCAAACCGCCCCGCCTTTTTCTCGCCAGCGTTTCTCTAGCTCATCATACACGTCTTGCAACGATACCCCTTGGTCGTGCAGCAGCACACCTAGGTGATACAGCAAATCTGCCGTCTCATAAATCAGGCGTTCTTTGTTGTGGAGCAGGGCTTCAATCACCACTTCCACCGCTTCTTCGCCCACTTTTTGCGCGACTTTGGGTGTGCCACGGCTGAGCAACTTAGCTGTGTAGGATTCCTCCACAGGGGCGGTGGCGCGTTCGCTGATAATGCGTTCAAGGTCATTGAGGGTGAAGGTCATGAAGTATTCTTTCTTTGTGGTAATTAATCACCGATTAATTACGCGACACCCAAGGGTATTTTTGCGGTCGTCTGCACGTCATGTTTCAACAAACCCAACACTACCCCTGCAATCTGCGCCGCATTCAGCCCTGCCTCGTCATATTGCGCCATAGGGGTGTTATGGTCTTGGAATATATCGGGCAGGTGGAGAGTCCGCACTTTCAGCGTACCGCTGTCCAGTAAGCCTTCCCCGCTTAAATACCCCAAAACATGGCTGCCAAAGCCGCCAATCGCCCCTTCTTCAACCGTTAAGAGCATTTCATGGTTTAAGGCAAGCTGGGTAATCAGGTCACCATCAAGCGGTTTGGCAAAGCGGGCATCGGCAACGGTGGTGCTGAATCCTTGCGCGGCTAAAAGATCAGCCGCTTTCAGGCATTCTGCCAAGCGTGTGCCAAGGCTTAAAATCGCAACGGTGCTGCCTTCCCGCACAATGCGTCCTTTGCCAATTGGCAGGGGAGCGAGAATAGACGGGATACTAACGCCCACGCCTTCCCCACGGGGATAGCGAAACGCACTGGGGCGGTCGTCAATGCTGGCGGCGGTTGCAACCATGAGGGCGAGTTCTGCCTCATCACTGGGTGCCATCACCACAAAGTTGGGGAGGGAGGCGAGGTAGGTTATGTCAAAGCTGCCTGCATGGGTTGCGCCATCCGCCCCCACCAAGCCTGCACGGTCAATCGCAAAGCGCACAGGGAGCGATTGAATCGCCACATCATGCACCACTTGGTCGTAAGCCCGTTGCAAAAACGTAGAATAAATGGCGCAAAATGGCTTCATCCCTTCGGTTGCAAGCCCTGCAGCGAAGGTGACACCATGTTGCTCGGCAATACCCACATCAAAACAGCGGGTGGGGAATTGCGCGGCGAATTTATCTAAGCCCGTGCCAGACGGCATCGCAGCAGTAATCGCCACGATTTTATCGTCTTGTTCTGCCATTTGAATGAGGCTGTTCGCAAACACGTTAGTATAACTCGGCGCAACACTGGCGGCTTTGCTTTGTGTGCCCGTAATAACATCAAACTTTGTCACCCCGTGATACTTATCCGCAGCCGCTTCAGCAGGGGCATAGCCGCGCCCTTTTTGCGTGATGGCATGAATCAGCACAGGGCCTGTGGTGGTGCTATCCCGCACGTTCTCCAGAATATGCACCAGCGATTCAAGATTATGCCCGTCAACGGGGCCGATGTAATAAAAGCCGAGCTCTTCAAACAGCGTGCCGCCTGTTACCATGCCACGGGTGTATTCTTCCATGCGGCGGGCGGCTTTATAGGCACGGCGCGAGATACGGCGGGTAAAATCCCCCACGCGATGCCGTATGGAGCGGTAAGACTTAGACGACACCAGCTTTACGAGGTAATTACTCATCGCGCCCACAGGCGGTGCAATGGACATGTCATTATCATTCAGAATCACAATCAGCTTGTGCCCTAATGCCCCTGCATTGTTGAGGGCTTCATATGCCATCCCTGCGCTCATCGCCCCATCACCAATCACCGCGATAACATGGCGTTGTGGCTCATTTTTAAGGGTATTCGCCACCACCATCCCTAAGCCTGCCGAGATACTGGTGGAGCTGTGCGCCGCGCCGAACGGGTCATACTCGCTTTCATCGCGCTTGGTAAAGCCTGATAAGCCGTTAGGTTGGCGGAGCGTGCGGATTTTATCGCGCCGCCCTGTGAGAATTTTATGGGGATACGCCTGATGCCCTACATCCCAAATTACGCGGTCTTCGGGGGTGTTGAACACATAATGCAACGCAACGGTAAGTTCCACCACACCAAGTCCTGCCCCTAAATGCCCGCCCGTTTTGGATACCGCACTAATCGTTTCGCGGCGTAATTCTTCTGCCACTTGCGGCAGTTGCTCGCGTGCTAGCTCACGCAAATATTTTGGCAAGGGGAGGGTATCAAGCAGGGGAGTGGTTGGCTGAGGCATGCGTTTGAGAATACCACAAAACCGTGGGGCGTAAAGGAGAATTGAAGCGGGGCAGGTGAATGGTTTTGAAAATCTCACACCCTCACATAATTTGTCGTCAGCGAACACAAATTAACGTTGATTTAATCGTGTGCTGCGTAAAAGTGCAGTATGCCTCCTAAAAAAACGCTACCTGCTAATCCTGCCTCTCAAAAACTCTCCCTCGTTGTCCCCATGTACAACGAGCAGGAAGTCTTGGAAAAACTCTTTGCCATCGTTGAACCGATTTTGCAAAGCACAGGCATGGATTTTGAAGTTGTGTGCGTTAATGATGGCAGTAAAGACAATACATTGCCGTTGTTACTTAAATTACAAACGCAAAAGCGTTACATTAAGATAGTCGACTTATCGCGGAATTTTGGCAAAGAACGCGGGTTGATTGCGGGGATGGATCATGCCACGGGGGATGCCATTATCCTGTTAGATGTTGACTTGCAAGACCCTCCAGAAGCCATTCTAAAACTTATAGAAAAATGGCGCGATGGGTTTCAAGTAGTATTCACCGTGCGCCCCAATCGCCAGAGCGACAGTTGGCTTAAGCGTAAAACATCAGAATTTTTCTATAGAAGCTATAACAAAATAGCTGCAGTACCCATTCAACAAAACGTGAGTGACTTTTGTATTATTGATAGAATTGCCCTTGATTCCGTCTTGAAATTGCGCGAACGCAGCCGCTTCACCAAAGGTATTATTGCGTGGGTGGGATACAAAACAACGGTAATAGAGCTAGAACGTGCGCCCCGCATGGCGGGCGAGTCTAAATGGTCAATGTGGAAACTTTGGAACTTTGCCCTTGATGGCATCACAGGGTTTAGTACCGTGCCGCTCCGTTTTTGGAGCTATATCGGCGGGGCAGTTTCTTTTATTGCGTTTATTTATGGGATCGTGATTTTACTCGATACGCTGATTAATGGGCGCGATGCACCGGGGTATGCCTCTCTTATGTTGGTGGTGCTGTTTTTGGGGGGCATACAGCTGATTAGTTTAGGTGTTTTGGGGGAATACCTCGGACGAGTTTACACCGAGGTTAAGGGGCGGCCTTTGTATATTGTGCAGAAGGTTTACGAGACTGGACTTACGCACGACAGTAATTCCGCGTGTCATCCCCTCGAAAGAGGGGATCCAGAATTACTTAAAAAGACTGGATTCCCGCCTGCGCGGGAATGACACGCAATATCTGTTATAGACGCTTCACTAAAAATTTTACGAAATTGAGAAAAAAAACTAAATGGAACAATGGATTTACAAAGAAATGTTCCACCTTGAAGACAAGCATTGGAGGTATGCAGCGCGGCGGCAAATTATTGCAACGGTGCTGAAAACGCTTGCGCTGCCAGCTTCTCCGAAAATTGTGGAAATTGGCAGCGGCACGGGCGGTAATCTGCATATGTTAGCGCAATTTGGGCAGGTGGAAGCGATTGAACCCAATAGCGAGGGGCGGGAGTTCATCAAACAGCGCGGTTTTACTGTGCAAGACGGATTATTGCCCGATCAAATGCCCATCCCGCCCGAAAGCGTGGATATGGTGGCGATGCTCGATGTTTTGGAACATGTTGATAATGATGCAGCAAGCCTTAAAACCGTGCATAGCCTGTTGAAAAAAGGGGGATACCTTGTGCTCACCGTGCCAGCCTTCCCCAGTTTATGGAGTTACCACGATAAACAGCGGCACCACCATCGCCGTTACACAAAGCAGCAACTCAAAACATTATGTTTAGCGGCGGGCTTTGCGATTGAAAAATTTAGCTACTACAACGCACTGCTGTTTCCTGTCGTGGTCGGCGTGCGATTTCTGAATAAACTCTTAGGGCGGCATGATTCAAGCGATGAAAAACTACCTTCTAACCGCACAAATGCTGTACTACAGGCTGTTTTTGCCAGCGAGCGGCATTGGCTTAAGCGAGCTAGCTTGCCAATAGGGGTTTCTTTGTTGGTTGTGTTGCGAAAGTAAGATTCTTTATCATCCTCCTATTGCCCTCAATACTTTGATACGCTAAGTATTAGCCAACAAAATGAGGCCAAAAGAATGAGGAATGTATGACCGCTCTTGCCACCCAGCCCACCGCAACCCGCACCGAACATGATACCTTTGGTGCGATTGAAGTGCCCAGCCACCGCTATTGGGGCGCACAAACACAACGTTCTATCCAAAATTTTGATATTGGCGGGGAGCGGATGCCGTTGCCATTGATTGCGGCACTCGGGATTCAGAAAAAGGCAGCGGCAGAGGCCAACAAAGAGCAAGGCTCGCTGGATGCGAAACTCGCTGATGCGATTATTGACGCAGCGGAGCAAATTATTGCAGGGAAGCTAAACGATGAATTCCCGCTTGTTGTGTGGCAGACAGGTAGCGGCACACAAACCAACATGAACACTAACGAGGTCATCGCCAACTATGCCAATGAAAAGCTTGGTGGCGCACGCGGCAGTCAAAAGCCCGTTCACCCGAATGACCACGTTAATCGCGGGCAATCATCGAATGATACCTATCCGACGGTGATGCATATTGCGGCAGCGATTGAGTTAAACAAGCGCTTGCTCCCCGCTTTGGCAAAATTGCGCGGCGCGTTGGCAGACAAGGCAAAGGCGTATCACGAGATTGTGAAAATTGGGCGTACCCATTTGCAGGATGCAACGCCGCTCACCTTGGGACAAGAATTTTCAGGGTATGTGCAGCAGTTGGACAATAATATCAAACGGGTGCATGACGTTCTGCCGCGCCTCTATGAACTCGCGCAAGGCGGCACAGCGGTGGGTACAGGGATTAACTGTAAAATCGGCTTTGATGTACTGTTCGCCAAAAAAGTAGCGGCGTTGACAGGGCTGCCGTTTGTGACTGCCCCCAATAAATTTGAGTCCCTTTCGGTGCATGATGCTTATGTTGAAGCGTCAGGCGCACTTAACACCATCGCCACCTCCCTCATGGCGATTGCCAATAATATCCGCCTGTTGGGCTGTGGCCCCCGCAGTGGCTTGGGCGAATTGCTATTGCCTGAAAACGAACCCGGCTCAAGCATTATGCCCGGAAAGGTGAACCCCACACAGGTGGAAGCACTCACCATGGTTGCCTGTCAAGTGATTGGCAACCACACTACCATTTCTGTTGCCAACACCCACAGCCACCTGCAACTCAATGTGTTTAAGCCCGTGATGGCGTATAACCTACTGCAATCGATTCGTCTGTTGGCGGATGCCTCCGTGAGCTTCACCGATAATTGCGTGGTGGGCATTGAGCCGAACATGACGCGTATCAACCAACTGATGGAGCAATCCCTCATGTTGGTTACCGCGCTGAACCCGCATATTGGCTATGATAATGCGGCAAAAATCGCCAAGAAAGCCCATAAAGAAGGGACAACGCTGTTGGAATCGGCGTTGTCATTGGGCTTGGTGACGAAAGAGCAGTTTGCTGAGTGGGTTGTGCCGAGTGAGATGGTGCGCCCAAGTTAAAAACAAGTTCTAAGACACTTTTGTGACAGGAGAATGAACCTTTCGTGAAACGCGCCGTTTGAGATTGCTTGAATGGGTTGTTTGCGGTAAATACTCCACAAGACAAAAACAGAGGTTTACAATGGTTTCCTTGAGAAACATGGTTAGAAGTATTTTCGTTCTTTCTTTGTTCGCATCTGTTGCAACAGAGGCGCAAGCGCAAAGCGTTGCCCCTGCATGCCAGCCCGCTTTTATCGCGGGGATGAATTACCAGAAGGCGTATAATGAACAGCAAGTTCTGGCTATTCAGAACGAAAATCAAGAAATGAAGGGGCGTTTAGAGCGTCTTGAGAAGTATCTTGCGGCACTGGAAGGTGAGACGACAGTAAAAACGGCAGGTGCTCAAACAACTACTGTAGTGCCCATTGACAGACGCGACGAGTAATTTTATTTCGTTGCACCCCTTGTAATTTGTTTTTAGATGTGATACTGTTTGTTGTATAGGGATGGAGAAACACTTTAGGCGTGTATCTGGATTCTCTAGAAAAGTATTCTGTAATACCAATAAAGTCTGCCAGCGGTTGTCGCTTGCGGGCTTTTTTTATGTTCAAAAACAAGGAGAGCGCATCATGCCAAATTTATTGACCAACCAAACAACGGACACCACCAGCACGGCTTACGACTGGCAGGGGGGGATTGGAACCTTCTTTGCCCAAGGGACGTTTGGCACTGCTACCGTGAGTCTAGAGGCTAGCTTTGACGGCGGCACAACGTGGATTGCCGTGGATGACGTGAGCTTTACCAGCGCTAAAGCAAGCAACTTTCAGTTGGGAAATGTTAAAATCCGCGCGCGCGTGGCGGGGAGTGGCGGGGGAACGAGTGTGACAGTGGGGGTTTAGTTAAAAATTGTTGCATTATAAATTAAATAGGTATATATAAGTTCTAACTTGTAATCGTTTGGTTTAACCCGTAGGGGCTTTATGCCTGTGTTGATTTATCATCATGCCCATAAAGGGCTTGCATGATTATAAGTTGTTCTTTGACATTGTTAAAATTCTACCCCTCCAAGACGAGGGTACTGCTGTGAGTAATCCTGATTCTCAAGATGGATATGTTGAGCTGTTTTGGGACTGCCCCGAGTGCGGTCAACAAGCAATCTCTGCAATTGATGGTGGTATGGAGCATGATGGGTTTACATGCCCACATTGTGCCTACAACCGCAAGCGTAATGATGCGCTTTATGATCGCCCAGAGAGCCGACCCATTACTGATCCAGATTTGATCGAACGGATCGAATCTGGAAAGATTGATTGGGAATGTAAATATTGTGGATCTTTAAATCCACAGACTGGTATCGGAGAGCAAACGATGGCTTGCCGTGTTTGCCATCAATTCCAGCAGGACGAAATAAGTCCTAATGCTCCATTGCTTGACCAAACTGGTGAAAAGGTTCAGCAGCGCACCGAAGCGATTCGGGATCGACTTGAAGTCGTTCCTGAAAATCTTCTCCGACACGCTGCTCCTGCCAACGACAATCGCCCGTCGCTTTCTATGCCAGAGCTACCCAGCTTTGACTGGCAATCTCTCCCTTGGCGTAAGATTGCTTGGGGGCTGGGAATTGCTGGTGTGGGTTCTTTGGTATTTTTGGGTGGATGGTGGCTCTTTGCGCCACGTCCTCTTGAAGTGAAGGTGCAATCCCTTCCTTGGGAGGTTACTGTTGAGTTGCAGGAGCTTCACCCCATCCAGCGTGAAGGCTGGGATGAAACAGTTCCTTTGAATGCGCGCATCTTATCGTCTGAAACGCGTCAGCGTGGCACACGGGAAGAGCAGCAAGGGACTAAGACCATTCAAGTGTCTGAGCAGTACCAATCTGGTACTAAAACAGAGACCTACACTGTGCAAGAGCAGTATCAGTCTGGTACTAAAACAGAGTCTTATACTGACTCTGAACGGTATCAGTCTGGGACGGAAGACGATTGCAAAACCACAACGACTGGTACAGGTGCTGGTCGGAAGAGTTGCACAACTATTCCTGTGTACAGTACTCGCTCTGTGTCGAAGACACGTCAAGTGCCGCAATACAGCACTCGTCCCGTAACACGGGAGCGTAAAATTGCGGTGTACGACACACGCTTGGTGCCTAAGGTCATTCCTAATATGGTTACGTTACCTGTGTATGATACATGGGAAACGTATATCGTGCAGGAATGGGAGTATCTCAATACCTTGAGAAATCAGGGTGTTGATGACCAACCCCGCATTGCACCTCGTGTAACTTTGGGCAATGGCTTCTATCCTCAACGTGCTCTTGCCCCGCAAGAGTTTTGTAAGGTCGTTGGCTTTTATAAAGAAGGCGACCAACAAAAAACTGGCGCTTGGGGTTTGCCTTGCACGCAATTTGACCTCATTAACACAGGTGATACTGTGAAGATGGAGGTTAATCGTGTGGGTGGAGCAACTCTTGCTTTGCCACAATAAATTCTTTGTTTATAATTTAACAAAAGCCCCCTGTAAAAAGGGGGTATTTTTTTGCCTAAACCAACCCCGCTTCCCACGCCAACGCCGTTTGCACAATAAACTCAAGGTTATCGTGTTGCGGTTGCCAGTTAAGGGTGGTGCGGATGAGGGTGCTATCGGCAACAAGGGCGGGCGGGTCGCCTAAGCGGCGGTCTGTTTCCACGATGGTGATGCTTTTGCCCGCGACTTTTTGCACGGTGTTGAGCACCTCTTTAACAGAATAGCCATGCCCATAGCCACAATTAAACGTGACGTTTTGTTGGGTTTTTAGAATGTGTTCAAGGGTGAGGACGTGGGCATGTGCAAGGTCACTGACGTGGATATAATCGCGGATGCAGGTGCCGTCGGGGGTGTCATAATCCGTGCCAAAAACGCTTATTTGCGGGCGTTTGCCGCTTGCAACTTCGCTGGCGACTTTAATGAGGTGGGTGGCGGCTTTGGAGCATTGCCCTGTGCGGCGTTCAGGATCCGCCCCTGCTACATTGAAATAGCGTAAAATACCGTAGTTGAAATCGTGGGCGGCGGCGGCATCGCGCAGCATGTATTCGGTGACGAGTTTTGACGTACCGTAAGGATTAATAGGCACGGTGGGGGATTGTTCGGTGATGGGATTAATTTTCGCATCGCCATACACCGCCGCTGTGGAGGAAAACAACACCGCCTTGATGTTTTGCTCAACGCACACTTGGAACAGCCCACGAGAAATCGAGCTGTTGTTATAGTAATAAAACAAGGGGTTGGTGACAGATTCAGGCACGACAATCGAGCCTGCAAAATGCACCACCGCCGAACAGTGATAGTCTTGCAAGGCTTTTGCTACCGCTTTTGTGTTGCTGAGATTCTCAACCACCAACGGCACGCCTGTGGGCACAAGATGCTTGAAGCCTGTGGAGAGGTCATCAAACACGACAACGCGCCAGCCAGCTTTGAGGAAGGCGAGCACTGCGTGACTGCCGATGTAGCCTGCGCCACCTGTGATGAGAACTGTTTGGGTCATAGAATGAGGGTTAAGGGTTAGGGGTTAAGGGGATAGGCGTTGCATTAAAACAAATCCGCGTGCGTACCTGTTCGTTCAAAAATAATGGTTTGGGTGATATTGTCGAGTTTATAAATCAGCAACCAGTCGGGTTCAATGTGGCATTCGCGCCGCCCTGCAAAATTCCCTATTAAGGTATGATCGCGATTGCGGGGTGGGAGTGGTTCTCCCGCTGCTAACATGTGCATAACACTTTTGAGTTTATCGAGTTTTCCCCCACGTTTTGCCGCCAGTTTGACGTCTTTTTCAAAGCGGTTGGTGACGACGACGTTATACATTATTTCACATCAATATGCGTGAAAAAGTCATCAACAGAGTTAAAGGATTGCAAGTTTTCCCCTCTGTCGGTCTCCAGAAAGGTTTGGCGCGTTTCGGCATTGGGGAGGGCAAGTGAGAACGGTAAGGCACGGTGCAAGGCAACCTGATGATAAAACAGGTTGAGGGCTTCGCTTGGTTTCATCCCTAATTCACGCAAAACGGCTTCTGCGGCAAGTTTTGTGCCCGCATCGGTACGAAAATTAATATGTTCTGTTTTTTGCATCTGCTAAATGTACTGCATTCGCGCTACAAAATCAAGAGGCGTTGCATAGCCACCAAGATATTGGATTTTTGTGGGTAAGCCGTCAAGCGGGGTATCGGGGGTGTAAAAACCGTGCAGTTCTAACAATACCTTGTTTTGATGCTGCGCAAGAACGCTGTAGGCAGTAGAGGTAGGCAGCGGTGCCGCATCCTGTTTATCTATGAGTACAACGGTTTTATCGTCTCCGCTGGGTTCAAACGGGACGCGCCCTAATACTAGAAAAGCGGGGGCATTCTTAACCGCCAAAAACGGCAATTTAAAAACAACATTGATGCCATGGTAGCGAGGTTCTGTAAATGCTGTCCACCAAGAATCTGTGCTAGGGCAGGAGAGCACGGCAAGCAACGCGCTGTTTTCTGCAACAGCATTAAGGGCGGCTATTGGCGTATCGTAAGACTGTAACGGCGTGAGCGCCCCAAAATGGTTGCGGGCGGCAAGGAGGGCGTGTGAGCCTGTGTTGCACACGGCAACGCTGAACGGGCATTCGAGTTGCAGGGATGCCATCATTAAATCCCGCCAAAGCTGTGTAATAAGAGCGGGTTGCACGGATTTTTTTGTACGTTGCTTGATAAGGCGACGGATGATTTGCGCCTCGCGATTGGGGCGAATGAACACCGCCGCGCCCGATTGTTTTTTATATACCGCCACTTCCTCCACCACCGCCGTGCGCTGTTCTAGCAGGCGCAGAATCTCATTGTCGAACGCATCGATTTTATTGCGGAGGGTGAGGAGAGGTGTGTCAGTCATATATTTTTATTGGTAATAGACGGATGGTGGTGTAATCGTCAACAATCGTGTTGTTCAAATAACAACCTTGATACCCATCAGTTTGCTTGGGTGTCATTCCCGAAACTAGTCGAGTCCAAGGTATTCCTTGGAAACGAGACTGTTGTCGGGAATCCACTCTTATTAAGAGTGGATACCTGATACCGTGCTTTTGCAAGACCAATCCCAAGAAATGAGGGGATTGGGCAAAAGCAGGTTCTGGTATGACACAAACTGATGGGTGATAAGAAATAACAACCATACTTTAAATTAACAAAATGAGAAACCCCTCCCTTTCCCCCACGCTCCTCGCCTCTGCTGATTTTCCAGGCCCTCGGTATCATCTGGAAGAGCCGTTGCCGCTGGATAGTGGCGCGTTATTAGCGAATGTGACCATTGCCTACGAGACCTACGGGACGCTGAATGCGGATAAATCGAATGCGATTTTGGTGTGTCATGCCTTAACGGGCGATCAATATGCGGCAAGTTCCAACCCCATCACAGGCAAAACGGGCTGGTGGCATTTGGCGATTGGTGCGGGAAAACCCATCGACACAGATAAATATTTTGTCATTTGCAGCAATGTGTTGGGCAGTTGCTGTGGCTCAACAGGCCCCAGAGATACGAATTCTGAGACGGGCAAGCCTTACGGCACGGAATTCCCTACCGTGACAATCGGCGATATGGTGCGTGCCCAACAATGGCTTATTACCAAGCATTTAGGGATTGAGAAGCTGTTTGCCGTGGTGGGCGCTTCCATGGGGGGGATGCAGGCGTTGCAATGGGCAGTGGCGTATCCTGAGGCGATGCACAGTGTGGTGGCGATTGCTTGTTCTTATCGGCATACGGCGCAAAATATTGCGTTCCATGAAGTGGGCAGGCAAGCAATTATTGCTGATTTAGAATGGCATGGCGGAGAGTATTTAAGCAAAGCCGCAACGCCGCATCGCGGGCTTGCCGTGGCAAGGATGGCAGCGCACATCACCTATTTGTCGGAAAGCTCGCTCCATGAAAAGTTTGGGCGAAAGTTGCAAAATAGAGAAACAATTTCTTACGGGTTTGAAGCAGACTTTCAAGTGGAAAGTTACCTACGGCATCAGGGCATGACGTTTGTGGACAGGTTTGATGCGAACTCGTATCTCTATCTCACACGGGCAGTTGATTATTTCGATTTGTCCGCAGACTATGGCGGAAACTTAGCAAAAACGTTTAGTGATAAACCCCGATATTGCATCATTTCGCTGTCGAGCGATTGGTTGTTCCCCACTTCGGAACACAAAGCAATCGTGCGGGCATTGAATGCCGTTGCGGCAAATGTAAGTTTTGTGGAGATTGACACCCAACGCGGACATGATGCTTTTTTGCTACACGAGCCAGAATTCCACACGATTCTAAGGAGTTATCTGCAGACAAACGCCTTGCAGACTGGTTTGTGAGGGCATTGGTTGTGTTTTTAAAGAAGGTATCTAAACACATAAATAGTTTGGTGCTTTGCAGAAACATGCTAAGAGTATTGTGCGTGTGAACTTGCAGTGTACTGCCCCCTCATGCTTATAACAATAACGGAGAAATACCATGACAATCGCAACAAAATTACTAACATTGACCGCTGCTGTAGCGTTGATGATCAGCCCTGTATCTAGCTATGCACAGGGTGCAGCAGCAGCTGGCGGTGACGCTTCTGCTAAAGGCGGAACAGGTTCGGCTGCTAGCGGTGGAACCGCAGGTGCAAGTGGCACAACTGCAGGCGCGAGCACAGGTGCTGCAGGCGCAGCGGGTGCTGGCGGAACTGCTGCAGGCGTGGGTGGTGCAGCAGCAGCAGCGGGCGGCCTCAGTGCAGGCGCGATCGCAGCGGGTGCAGCAGCAGCCGTAGCTGTTGGTGCAGGCGTTGCCGCAGCAACCAGCGAAAACAAAACCACAACAGCAACCAGCACAAGCACAAGCACCAGCACAAACTAAGCTGTTATTTGCTTTTTAGAATACAAAAGAAGGGCGGGGGAATTCCCCCGCTTTTTTTGTTGGAGTTTTGAATAACGATAAGAGTGGATTCCCGTTTGCATGGGAATGACGCAACATATTGTTTTTTTAAATTTTTTGATACGCGTTTGGATGATGGAATTTATTCCTAATGCGCCTCGCCCCACGTCATCCCCTTGCCCACATCCACCACGAGCGGCACTTTGAGCGACACGGCGGGGGCTGCCGCATTTTCCATTATATCTTTTAAGGCAGCCGCATGGGTATCTGCCTGTTCGGCAGGCACTTCAAAGATGAGTTCATCGTGGACTTGGAGGAGGAGATTAGGCACGAGGTGTGAGACACCAG
>CANGXP010000036.1 GCA_947457935.1 Alphaproteobacteria bacterium
ATTATAAAACAACGCGCTACGCTTGACTATACCGCTCGCACCTCAAGATTTGCAAAAAAATTTGCGAGCGGTAAAGCCCGCGCGGCGCTTGAGCGAAACATCGCAACTTCTTCAGTTACGATGAGTATAGAACTGCGTAAGTCCTGAAAATTAGGAATGCTATAATACATTGCAAATGCCCAAAAAGCTACTATAATACCGCTGCATGATAGGGGACGAACTTTTATGCAACTACGCCTTGGTTTGACGTTTGACGATGTACTCTTGCTCCCCGCTGCCTCCAACATTTTGCCGCACGAAACAGGCATAACTACGCGCCTTACACGCGAGATTATTTTAGGTATTCCGCTGATGTCTGCGGCGATGGACACTGTGACGGAAAGCCGCCTTGCGATTGCGATGGCACAGGCGGGCGGCATTGGTGTTATTCATCGGAACATGAGCATTGAAAAACAAGCGGCGGAAGTAACCACCGTGAAAAAATTTGAGTCAGGGATGGTCGTAAACCCCGTGACAATTGCGCCCGAACAGCCACTTGCGGATGCGCTCTCCCTTATGGCACAACATAAAATTTCTGGTATTCCTGTCGTGGAAAAATCTTCAGGAAAATTGGTGGGGATTCTTACCCACCGCGATGTGCGTTTTGCCCAAAATGTGCAGCAACCCATTAGCACGCTGATGACAGCAAGCAATCTTATCACCGTTAAAGAAGGCGTGAGCAAACAAGATGCGCAAAAATTGCTGCACCAACATCGTATTGAGAAATTAGTGGTGGTGGATGAGGCGTATCGCTGCATCGGGCTTATTACGGTGAAAGATATTGAGAAAGCCCAGCAACACCCCAACGCTTGTAAAGACACCCAAGGGCGGTTGCGCGTTGCAGCCGCAACAGGCACGGGCACGGCAGGGATTGAGCGTGCAGAAGCCTTGTTTGCAGCGGGCGTGGATGCGGTGGTGGTGGATACGGCGCACGGGCATTCCAGTAAAGTCTTAGACACCATTCGCACGCTTAACGTATCGAAAAATCGCACGCAATTAATTGCGGGGAACGTGGCAACCGCGAGTGCTGCAATGGCACTCATCGAAGCGGGTGTGGACGCGGTAAAAGTGGGTATCGGACCGGGGTCAATCTGCACCACACGCATTGTGGCAGGCGTTGGCGTACCACAACTTACCGCAGTTTCTGATTGCGCCAAAGCCTGCAAACAGCATAATATTCCTGTGATTGCCGATGGCGGCATTCGGTATTCAGGCGATGTGGCAAAGGCCATTGCAGCAGGGGCAAATGTGGTGATGCTTGGCTCGCTCTTTGCAGGCACAGAAGAGGCCCCCGGAGAGACACTCCTCTATCAAGGGCGGTCGTATAAATCCTATCGCGGCATGGGGTCAGTAGGCGCAATGGCGCAAGGATCAGCGGATAGATACTTCCAAGCAGAAGTAACCAACGCACAAAAATTCGTGCCTGAAGGCGTTGAAGGACGCGTACCGTATAAGGGGGCATTGAGCGGTATTTTGTATCAACTCACGGGGGGATTACGCGCTTCCATGGGCTATACAGGGTGCGCCACAATCCCCGCCATGCAAGAAAAGGCAGAATTCATTCAAATTACCGCAGCGGGGATGCGCGAAAGCCACGTTCATGATATAACTATCACGCGGGAGTCACCGAACTATCAACCAAGCTAGGCAATAGGAGAAAGGCGGGAGGCGAGAGCTTTTTGATGCCTCACTTCGCTCTCGCCTCTTTCCTATAGGAGCACATTATGATCTCTTGGGTTCTTATTATTTACCTCTTTAACGGGACATTACAACCCACTGTGAAAACGCAAACAGTTGAGTTTGCAGGGCAGTGCCGTGCAGCGTGTTCAACAATTATGAAAGAAGGGGTGTATCAAGGCGAGCAAGTGGTGCATTGCACCTGCAAGAGATCAGATCAGTACTATAAGTAATCGGCTTGACATTACTGTACTGTCAAAATATTATTTTGCTGATGCAGCACCAAGGTGGCACTATGGCAAACTGGTTTCTCATCTTTTATCTTTTCAATGGCACGCTTGTCCCCACGCAAGAAACCGTTTATTTTGAGAGCGGCTCGGCTTGCAAGCAGCTTTGCTTAACAACTGCAGCAAAAGGGGTATATGATAATATGCCTGTGGTGCGCTGTGTTTGCCGCAGGGGCAGTGAGTTTCACGGGCATCAGCTCGTTAGTAGATTACACTAATAGCTAGAATCAATTATAAACTCCCACAATCCTTTGCAGCCGCCGCATATGCCTCAGCAAAGCCTCGCAAAGAATACGTTGCGGTTATTTGTGCGCCTTGCGCAGAATTACTTTGTACAACAATCGTTTTAGAACGGAGCATTGCCCTTACGAGTGCCCTATCCGTTCCCGCGCCCACCTGCCATGCGCGTATATTGTCACTCACAAAACTAAACTTATTATTACTTACAGTAGCCACAACAGGTGCGTTTTTTTTGAAGGGGTAACTTGCCTCAATAATCACCTCGTCTTTCACTGCTAAACGCGGTCGAAAATTAATAAAAAGGTGTGTGACACCCCGCGCTTTCCCTCCGCCTTCGGTTCGCAAGGGCTTTGCAACAACATAACATATTTTCCCCTCTTCATTAGGCAGCGTATATGCTTTCCAATCGCCATTTTGCAAGAGTAAGCGAGGACTTGCAGCGCGTGCCACATCTGTTATAGTACTGGCGGAAATTACGAACAGCATAAAAGCAAAGTGTTGAAAACGCATTGGAAGAAACTGCCATTGATTATGTGTAAAAACGTCTATGAGACTATCACAGAAACACCAGAAAACAATCCCGCTTTGTTAATAGCACGTGTTGCAAACAACCAAGACAAACAAGCATTCGTTATCCTTTTTAAAAGTTACGCCCCCAAACTAAAAAGCTGGTTACTAAAAGGCGGCGCATCCCCCAATATTGCCGAAGAAATTATTCAAGAAACTTTTCTCACACTTTGGCAAAAAGCACCGCTGTTTAATCCTGAAAAAGCCAGTGTTGCAACATGGATTTACACCATCGCCCGCAACAAAAAAATTGATAAACTCCGCCAAGAACATTACCCTGAGTTGATTGTAGAGATAGCCAGCGACGGCACACACAATCCTGACACGAAAAAAGATGTCCGCAAAGCCTTGAAAGTGCTCAATGCCGAACAATTTACTGTTATATACAAGAATTTTTTTGAAGGACAAACCCATCAAGAAATTGCCAAACAAGAAGGCGTTGCATTAGGGACTGTAAAGTCTCGGGCGCGACTCGCCCTCAAAAAACTTCATGCTGTTTTAGACATTAGCGAATAAAATTTATGCCCTCCTTTCATCCCGACGAAACATTGCTAATCGAACTTACAGCAGGGCAGCTTGACCAAGCAACCGCTCTTGTCATCGCAGCACACATTGAAGTCTGCGAAGAGTGCCAGAAAAAATCAGCCGTATACGCATCCCTTGCCGCTGAATTCCTTGAACAGTCTGATGATACACCCTGTGGCGAGGAAATTTTACAAGCATTGCTGAGCAAGCTTCCTGAACAACAACAAAACACACCAAAAATAAAATTAATGCCGCATCAAGAAGATTTTTACCCTCAAACCCTCAATGATTTTCTGGCTGCTTTCCCCCCGCAAAAATCATGGCAACAGGTTGGCGGCAGCTTGCGTCAACTCCCCCTTGCAAAAGGATTTAATGGAGCAACGTGCAAAATAATGGGTGTTAAAGCAGGGCACACAATCCCTAAGCACACCCACAAAGGTGATGAGTTTGTGCTCGTTTTACAAGGGGGTTTAAGTGATCATCGCGGCACATTACGACGCGGGGATTTTATCTATTCCGATGCCACTGTTGAGCACACACCCGTTGCAGAGATGGGTGAAGAGTGCATCTGCCTTGTTGTTACACACGGAAAACTTAAATTTACGGGCGCATTTGGGCGCGTTTTGAATTGGATTTCTTAGAATCCTTCAGTTTTAAGCAATCTTTGCAGAAGCCATAGTTGTTTCAAAACAAAATTACCAACTGGCGAAAACGACTGCAGCGGCGCGAAGTGTACCATTTGTACATGAGAGACGCTAAAGGAAGTTTGCAGACGTGGGTAACTTTGTTTTGGAATGACTATCTTTGCAACGCACCACACGCTCTTTTAATCCGCGCACATGCCTCAATCAATTCTGCTTCAGAGGTGGCATATGAAATACGGAAATACGGGCTTAATCCAAACGCAACGCCTTGCACCACCGCCACGCCCTCTGCTTCCAGCAGATACGTTGCAAAATCTGTGTCCGAGGTAATCACTGTACCTTGCGGGGTGGTTGCGCCAATGAAATTCGCGCACGAGGCGTAAACATAAAACGCGCCTTCAGGCTTATGGCATGACAAACCGTCAATTTTGTTAATCGCCTCAACCACTAAGTTGCGCCGCGCTTGGAATGATTCACGGAAAGTTTTGAGGAAATCCATGTTGCCATTGAGTGCTTCAACGGAAGCCGCTTGGCTAATAGAGCTAGGGTTGCTGGTGCTTTGGGACTGAATAATCGCAATCGCTTTAATAAGTTTTACTGGTCCGCCTGCAAAACCAATCCGCCAGCCTGTCATAGCATATGATTTAGAAACACCGTTTACGGTAAGCGTACGGTCATAGAGTTTTGGCTCAACTTGGGCGGGGGTCACGAATTTAAAATCATCATATGCCATGTATTCGTAAATATCATCTGCCAAAACATGTACTTGCGGGTATTTCACGAGCACATCAGTAAGGGCTTTCATCTCCGCAAACGAATAGCCTGCACCCGTGGGGTTGCTGGGGCTGTTAAGAATAATCCACTTGGTTTTGGGGGTAATGGCTTTTTCTAAGTCCGCTGGTTGCAGCTTAAAAAAGTTTTCTTCCGTGCAGGGCACGACAACGGGTGTGCCTTCTGCCAACTCCACCATGTCAGGATAAGAAACCCAATAAGGTGCTGGAATAATGACTTCATCTCCTGCATTCACTGTTGCCATTAATGCATTGTAAATAATTTGTTTTGCGCCCGTACCCACGGTGATTTGTTCAGGCGTATAGTCTAAATTGTTATCGCGTTTAAATTTTGCACAAGCGGCTTTTTTAAGTGCGGGTGTGCCATCCACAGCCGTATATTTCGTGTCGCCTGCATCAATCGCCTGTTTTGCCGCCAACTTAATATGATCGGGCGTGTCAAAATCTGGTTCTCCCGCGCCCAACACAATAATGTCGCGCCCTGCGGCTTTGAGGTCTTTTGCGCGTTGGGTTACAGCAATAGTAGGCGACGGTTTAATGCGAGAGAGACGATTAGCTAACATGATTTAAAATAACACTTATAATGCAGGTTGAAGAGCATTCTCAAGCGGCACATCATTTGCCAAGGCACGCGCGAGCTGTGTCAACGCTTCTTGGTGTTTTGCATTACCGATAAGAGAAAAATTACGCGCTAGTTCTAAACACAAACGCTGACGATCATTGACCACAAGTTCCGTGTTAGTGTCGAGTCCTTCATAAAAAAAGGTCACATTCACACCGAGTACTTGCCCCACTTCATAAAGCCTCCCTGCAGAAACACGATTAATGCCGCGCTCATATTTATGGGCTTGCTGATAGGTCACTCCAATAAGATCAGCGAGTTGTTGCTGGGTTAATCCCAACATAGTGCGGCGTTCGCGAATGCGCGCGCCAACATGTTTATCAATTTGCTGTGTGCGATTAGTAAAGCGCCCTTTATTTGTTGTTTTCGAGGGCAATTCTTTGAGAATTTGGTCTGTGGACATTGTACAATCCTTTTTAACATAAAATTTCTTACCATCTTTTTGTGAAGCATCGCAACCTTCTTTTTGTACTGAGAAAAATCAGTGTTATTTTTTTGTTCCCTGAAAGCCACAGAAAATTTCGTTCTTTGTTTAGCAGGTTATTAACTTTTACGCTTTATTGTAGCTATACTATACAAGGGGAATCATGACGGACTTTAACGCTCTAGCCACTGCATTAAACGTGACAGGAAAATCTGTTTATGAGATTGACTTGCAGCAGAATAGCTTTGCGTGGCTTCATTTAGCAACAGATCTACAAGAAATTATCCCCAGCTTTAAAGTTGATACAGAGAAAGCATTTCTCGGATTGCTTGAAATTAGTGATGCAAACCAACGGGCGCAAACCCGTGCGGAAGCACTAGAAAATCATACCGGTTTTACGTCAGAGTTTCGTATCATCGCGAAAGACGGCACGCGCTATTGGTTTCGAGAAACGGCAATGATTCTGTTTGAAGGCAATATTCCCGCTAAAATTTACGGCACCCTATCAGACATCACGGATGCAAAAAACAGCAGCTCTTACGGCAGACTTGCCTATTTCGATGACTTAACAGGTGCGTATAATCAATTTCGGCTAAGGGATATGCTAGAGCATACCCTTTCTTATTGCCAGCGTTATAAAGAAAAAGGCGCGTATATTGTCATTGCGATTGACGAACTCTCAAAATTTAACGAAGTATTCGGCGTTGCAACAGGAGATGCTGTCATGGCAGAACTGTGTAAGCGCCTGCAAGATTATCTTCGGGCTAGTGATGTTATTGGGCGCATTGACGGTAATCGCTTAGGCTTAGTCTTAAATAAATGTACAGAAGAAGACGTCCATAAAGCAGCGGATCGCTTTTTAAAATCTGCTAATCAAACACCGATTGTAACGCCGCACGGAACACTCCAAGTTACCATTTCTATGGGCAGTGTCGTATTTCCCACCCATGCCACAACAGCGGTTGATTGCATTCAAAAAGCAGAAACTGCTTTAGATTGTGCAAAGAAAACAGGACGTAATTGCCATGTTAGCTATGTGTTCGAAGAGCGCGAAATCGCTGATAAACATGCGCTCGCCGAAAGTGGTGCGCTGATTGCCATTGCGCTAGCAGAACGTCAATTCCGCATTGCTTTTCAACCCATCGTTCATACAGACACGCAAAAACCTGCTGCATATGAATGCCTCATCCGTCTGCAGCATCCAGAAAAAGGGTTGCTCCCTGCGGGCATGTTCATTCCTGCTGCGGAGGAATTAGGGCTTATTCGCCTCATTGATCGGCATGTTTTGGAAAATATTACACAAGAGTTGGAGTCTGATAAAAATCTTCAGCTTGCCTTTAATATTTCTGCCATGACCACCAATGACAATGTGTGGCTAGACGCGCTTACCGCACTGTTAAAGGCGCATCCTGATAAGGCAGAACGTCTCATTGTTGAGATTACCGAAACCAAAAATCTTGATGAAACGGATGCAACCGTGCGTTTCGTGAAGAAAATTCGTGACCTCGGTTGCCATGTGGCGTTGGATGATTTCGGTTCAGGCTACACCTCCTTCCGCCAGCTTCGTGCTTTGCCGATTGATTATATGAAAATCGATGGCGATTTTGTGCGCAAATTTAATGAGGATGAAGAAAGCAGACTGTTTGTGAACACGCTGCTGGATTTAGCCCGCGCCTTTAAATTAAAGGTTATTGCCGAGGGCATTGAGACAGTGGAACAGTATACCGCGATGAAAAACGTGGGTGTGGAATTGTTGCAGGGCTATTATTTTGCAAAGCCAACCATTGAGCGGACGTGGTTGCAGAAGTAAGTTGAATGAGACTATATCTTAAATAAAGTAACTGGACACCAGCTTGCGCTGGTGATTCGCTACTCCCGCAAAGACTACCTGTGGTGCGTATTAGCTGGTATCCAGATTTTTTTAAGAAATTTAAGGGACTTAGTATAATAGGATCCCCCCTAAAACACATCAAAAAACTGCCTCAAAAACCCCGGTGTCAGCACACTTAACGGGTTCACCATCACATCAGGGTCTTCTTGGTCGCCCCGCACGCTATAGCGCAGCGCAATCAACCCCTCTTTTTTGTTGTTGGTGAGTAAGTCTCCCAACAGGGGAATATTCGCAAATATGTTATTAATCATATAAAATGGCAACACCGTACCGCTTAAATCCAACGTGTTATCAGCCATATTGATGCTGCCTTCAACGGTAAGCCCAATAGATTCCCCCGCTAAACGCCCGTCTGTCAGCGTAATACTATCGCCCTGCTTACGCATGTTGATGAGTGTCTTATTAAACACAATTCCCTTGTTTTGCAGAAGTTGCAACGGCGCGGTGATGCTTGCCACGTTAAGAATTTTTGCTAAAATTGGCGCACGCACCACGGAAAAATCTGTAATTTTAATTTTGGAGTCAAGCTGGGAGCGTTCATTCAGCGAGCCTGTTACACGCAACACACCGTTACGCATATTTGAATACACATCTAAGGCTTGCAGCAATTCCCCCATATTATCCGTGCTGGCATTAAAGGCACGCAAGCCGCCGCGTGCTTTATCAATCGTCATGCTAAACGGCGTGTCTCCTTGCCTGCCTTTCACGCTGCCTGTTATGCTGGCTGTTGTAATTTTTTTGTCACGCAGTGTGGCTGTAATGCTGGTGTTCAGCAGCGGGGTTGTTTGCGCCCCCACGGTAATTTTCCCAAAAGTCAGTGCTACGTTGACAGGCACTTGCGTAGACCATTGAAACAACACTGTATCGTCCTCACTGCCCTTGCTTCCCTCCTTGCCGCCCCCGCTTAAACTTTGCAAACGCAACGACGGCACAGCGGCAGTAATAGAAGCACTATCCCGATTTTTTTGTATTGCGCCTGTAAAAATAGTCTCTCCCAAAGCAAATTTCTTCAGCACGATGCTATAGCCATCCGCTACCTTGCCGCTAGCAGCAAGCATTGCATTGCCTTGCACCGCCAACACATCCCCCACTTTAAACTGCAAATCGGTGATGCTATTGACGCTATAGTTTTTGACAGGCAGACGCATCGCGAGCGTTGCCTTGCTGCCCGCAGGTTTTTCCCATGCAATCACGGGGGGGGTGAGTTTAGCAGCGGTGAAATCTGCCAACACATCCACCGTGCCATCACCTTTGGCAGGGCGTTTATAGGTGAGTTGCGCTGTAAAATCCCCTGCCCCGAATGCCGCGCCGCCTAGGTCTTGTAGGTCAGTAAAATTCGGGGTGAAGGTCACCACCGCTGTTTCTGCCGTTGTTGCCGCTTCTTTCAAATAGCCTGTCCATTCCCACACGGCGGGAAGCCCCACCAGCTTGCCTTTGACCGCCATTTTCGCGGTATCATTATTGATGGTAAGCGTTGCCGCACTTTCGGTTGCGGGCACGTTCACCCGTGGCAACGGCAAGGAAACATCTGTAAATTTGCCCTGAATATCAAAATTAATATCCTCATTGCGAATCTCGTTTTGCAGCGGGAAGCCAACCTTCACAACGGTTGTGCCCGTGCCGAACACCTCTGTTCTGGTGTTGGTCGTGATATTGCGTTTAACAGCGGGAAATGGCAACGCTAACTCCATTTGCCGTGCTAATAATCCTGTGATGGTTGCATCGAGTTTCAACTGTGGCAAGTCCGTATCAAGATTCGTGAGTATAACCTGCGCTTTATTGACAGGCAGCGTGTTAAGCGTTGCTTGGGTGATGTTCGCGGTGATGCTGGTATCATCGAATAAAATCTCTCCTTGGGTGTTTTGAAATAACGGTGCTTTGGCGAAATATTGCGCGGTAATGTTTTGCAACGCGGCTTTACCTTGGAGTTTTTTAAGTTTTAGATTTTGCGGTAAAAATTCAGGCATTTCCAACGCCACCGCAATCGTCCCCTTCGGCACAACACCTTGTTTAATATTCTCAGAAACCCATGCTTTTGCGCCATTTGCTAAACCCACAGGCCAATAGCGCAACGCGGTCGTAATATCCAGATTTTGCGCGGCAATCATCCCCTCAAGGGTGGCATTTTTCGCCTGCCAATGCAGCGTTGCATTGGCTTTGAGTGCCACATTTTCTAATTTGGTAGAAAATTCTTCTAACACAAGCTGTTGTTGTGCGGGGCGCAGGCTGATTTTCAGAAAAGCCTGTGTTAGTCCCTGCATCAAGCTAGACACATCACGGCTGTTTACCGTTAAATCAAACTGCTCAAGGCTATTTTGATTGAGTGTTCCTGTGCCTGCAATGAGCAGCGGCACACGGTGGTCTTGTGTTACAATCTCGCCGCCGCCGTTCAGGGTGGAATGCGTATTTGCCACGCCATATTTCAGCGTAATGCTCCTGATGCTCCCTGCCGCACTTTCCACTGCACCATCATAGAGCACCGCCTCTGCAAGAGGTATACTCAAAAAACTCTCTAAGCTAGCAATCAATTTTTCAGGATGAAACGGGGCAGATTTTTGCGCGGTTTGTGTAACGGGTGTAAGCGTCAAGTGTGGTCTGTCTAACGCAATACTATGCAGTGCAAACGGTTTTAAAAGACTCCACCGATACCGCGCTTTCAGCATCACACTTTTCACAGTCATTTGCATGCCCATCTCAGGGGAAGACAAAACAATATCCTGCCAATCAAAAGCAATCTCGTTATTGCTCGCATCAATTTGCACAGTGGCAAGCCCGCTTGAGACATCCGCATCGGCATACAGTGACACAACTTCTTGCAACAACGGGGTGAGCATCTGGCTACTTTGTGGGCGCGACATCAGCAACAGCACCACCATCACCGCCAGCAAAAATAGTGACACAATAGAGCTTATAATAAAGCCAACAAGCCGCGCACACCGCCAAGAAAAGCAGGAGCGTTTTTTACGCGGCGCGATTGCGGGTTTAGGGTTGTCTGTTTCGGTCAAAAGTGTATCTATCGTTTGATGATGAAACTATTAGATGAGATAAAAATCTTACCCCAACCTGCCTTTGCTACACAAGCGGAACAAGCGGTTGCGGCGATAAAAATCCCTGAAGATCTCGCTCCCCTTGTAAAAGCTCTGTGCGGCAACAGCCCCTACCTCAGCACGCTCCTTGAAAAACAGCCCGATTTTTTCCTCTATCTTGCCGAACACGGCACGGCTGCCACCTTCACCCATCTGTTCGGGCAAGACTGGCGCACCGTTAGCCATAACCTGCATACTTTCGAGGAAATCAAGCATTTTTTGCGGGTGAAAAAGCAGCAAGTAGCCCTCCTTACCGCGATTGCGGATGTAGCAGGCATCTGGACAACCCTTAAAGTCACCGCGGTTCTCAGCCTGTTTGCAGATTTAAGCGCGCAATTAACGCTTGATTTTCTGTTGCGGGATTATCAACAACGCGGCTTGTTGTTGCCGTCCACAGCCGCCAGCCTACAGGAAGAATCAGGAATTTTTATTCTCGGTATGGGCAAGTTAGGCGCAAAAGAGCTGAATTACTCCAGTGATATTGACCTTATTGTGCTCTATGACAGCGCGAAGGTGGCGATTGCCAATGTGGAAAAACTCTCGCAAACCATGGTGCGCCTCACGCGGGATTTTGTCACCATTTTAGAGGAAAAAACGGCGGACGGCTATGTATTCCGCACGGATTTACGGTTGCGCCCTGACCCTGCCTCTACGCCGCTCGCGCTTTCCGTGGCAGCGGCGGAATCCTATTATAGCTCCATGGCGCAAACGTGGGAACGCGCCGCCATGATTAAAGCCCGCCCTATCGCGGGGGATTTTATGGTTGCGGATGACTTTTTGCAATTCCTGCAAAGTTTCATTTGGCGACGCTACCTTGATTTTAATGCGCTCCATGAAATTCATGCCCTAAAGCAGCAAATGAATGCCTTTCACAATTTAGGTGGGGCGTTAAAACTAGAGGGGCATAATATTAAATTGGGCGTGGGCGGTATCCGCGAGATTGAGTTTTTCGCGCAAACGCATCAGTTGATTTGGGGGGGGCGAGAAAAATCTCTGCGGCAACGGGACACCTGCACCGTGCTGAATATGCTCGCCCATTTGAAGCTGATTGAACCCCAAACGGCGGAAACGCTGAAAGACAGCTATACATTTTTGCGGATGGTGGAGCATCGACTGCAAATGGTGGAAGACCAACAAACGCATAGCTTACCGAATACCACGGATGGCTTGCGTCACATCGCGGTTTTTTGCGGTTTTCCCACGCTAGAGGCGTTTACCACAACCCTCTTGCACCATCTGCGTTTTGTGGAAACGGTGTATCGCCAGTTATTCAGTAATCAGCAGACAACTAGCCACCTGCCCTCCTTGCTTCCGCAAGATAGCCAAGCAGCCGTTGATACCCTCAAGCAACAAGGCTTTAAACAAGCAGAAATTGTCTATGCCACGCTGAAACGCTGGCAAAGCGGGCAATATCGCGTGGTACGGAGTCCGAAAGCGCAAGAACTCCTCAAACAACTCACCCCTGATTTATTAGCGGCGTTTGCCAAAACGTCTGACCCCGCGCAAGCCCTCCTCCACTTTGACACATTCCTTGAAAAACTGCCCGCTGGCGTGCAGGTTTTCTCGCTCCTTGCCGCCAACAAACGCCTCCTTGCACAGTTGGCGGAACTCATGGGCGATGCGCCGAGTCTTGCGCTGCAACTCGCGCAACACCCTGCCCTCTTGGATAATTTACTCCTGCCCAACAGCCGCCTGTTCTTTACCGATGCGTCTGATTATACCATTTTGCTGCTGCAACGCTTGGGGCATTTGGCAGACTATGAAGAAACGCTCCGCACCATCCGCCTGTTCGTCAAAGATGTGCATTTCCATATTGGCTTAGAAGTACTGCAACAACAGCGCACCGTGGCAGACATCAGCCTTGCCCTTACCGCCATTGCCGATGCGGTGATGATCGTCCTCATACCCACACTTATCACCGAATTTAGCCAGACTTACGGCACGTTTGAGGCAGGTAATTTTGCTGTCATCGCCCTTGGCAAACAAGGCAGCTATGAAATGAGCATCGACTCAGACCTTGACCTTGTCTTTATATACGACATCCCCGAGGACACGCTTTCCAACGGTAGCCGCCCCCTGCAACCCGCTGTGTATGCAGCACGATTGTGTCAACGGATTGTTTCCGCGCTCACCGTGCCTGTTGCAGAAGGCTTCCTCTATAATGTAGATATGCGGCTTAGACCTAGCGGCAGTGCGGGGCCTGTTGCCACCAGTGTTGAGGCGTTTCAACACTATCATCAAGAATCATCGTGGACATGGGAGCATCTCGCATTAACCCGCGCCCGTGTGGTGTTTGAAAGCAACAGCGAGGGATTGTTACGCGAACGGCTGGAAACGGCGTTGCATCACATTCTCACCCGCCCGCGTGATCCTGAAATTTTGCGGCAAAACGTGCTAGAGATGCATGCAAAAATTGTGGAGCATCATAAACCGCGTGATTGTTGGCATGTTAAACACATTCGTGGCGGAATGCTGGATATTGAGTTCATCGCGCAATATCTGCAACTCCGCCATGCGGCTAGTTTTCCTGATGTTTTGCAACGGAGCACGATTGCCAGTCTCAAAGCCTTGCATGAGGCAGGTGTGTTAAGCAACGCTGATTGCCTGCTGTTGGTGGAAACCTACACCCTGTGGCGCAACATCCAAAACTTGCTCCGCCTCACGTTTGGCAAAATTTCGCCCGAAGACCGTGCCTCTGAAAGCCTTGTGCGGAAATTGTGTATTTTGTGTGGGGTGGAGACCTTTGCGGCAGTGAAAGAGACGATAGAAGCAAAGGCAAAAGATGTTTGGGGCGTGTTTGAAAGGGTGGTTTAAACAAAATATTCATTGCTTATCAATACATTATTAACTTTTCAAGCCTCTGAAAGCCATCTTCCAAAACGCCGATTTTTGAAAAAATGGCGAAAATCTGCCGTTGAAATAATGTTTCACGTGAAACATTGTTGGGATGTTGGATAAATCTATAAAAAATCCCTATTGTTGCCAAAAAGTTATTTTTTTGTATGATGGGTGAAATCATAAAAGGATGTTTTATGGACTGGGGCTTACGGGACGCAGAAAATCACTTCGCAGAACTGCTGAACAACGCCCTGTTGGGCGAACCGCAGGTCGTGCATCGCTCAGAAGACGCTGTTGTGATTATCTCAAAACAAGAATATGAACGCCTCACACACCAATACTCTTTTAAAGAACACCTACTCAATGCGCCTGTTGGTATAGAAGATGTGTTTGTAGTGCGGGATAAAAGCCCGATGCGCCCCGTTGATTTATGATGACTCTGCTTGATACCTGCGTTTTGTCAGAACTGTATCATCCTGCGGGAGCAATCCACGTTAAACAGGCTGTTGCGGCTCTATCACCTGAGGAAATTTACCTCAGCGTTATTACGATTGGCGAAATTAGCAAGGGCATCGCATTATTAGCGGAAGGACAGCGTAAGCGGGATTTGCTGTCATGGCTTACAACGATAAAAACAACATACAGCAATCGTGTATTGGCGATTGACACAGAAGTCGCCATGATTTGGGGAGATATAACAGCCCGCGCCCAACAAAAAGGGATTGTTATCCCTAGGGCGTGTCATCAATTAAAACGCAAGAGCATTTTGAAGGATTTTTGTTCTATGACAAGGGAAAAGCCGTAACTGGTATCGAGATACCAGTAAGGATTTTCTCGCCGTCAGAGGGCAAAAAGACGAGAAAAGGCTTTGCGAGGCTCTTTTTCGGTATGCTTTTTGGTAAAAAACGATTCTTGCTGCCTTAAAGGTCTTGCGGGTATCTCGATACCCCCTGCGCCCTTTGCGTTGCAATCTCTCGTTTTTTCCTCAAAAATCACAGCCGATTTTAATTGATGACACGCCCTAGTGCCGACGGACTTATTGCAGCAACAGCCCTTCGTCATAATCTCCACGTTATGACGCGCAACGTAAAAGACTTTCAAGAAACGGGGGTAAACCTGTTAAATCCTTGGAAAGTCTAGCTATTGTGTCTTGACAGTCTATTGCCCCGCCTGCACCACCTGCTCCTTCCCCCGCACCCATGCAAAATGTTGTACGTCTTGCGCCAGCATACTGAGCGCTTGACAGAAACAAAAAACTCCTGTATATTTACAAAATATTTTATTTAATAATTCAAAAAGAAGCCAGCTATGCCAAAAGTATTTACAACAGGACTTACGCAGCTGAGTGATTCACATCACAAGTCTGAGTGGATTATTCAACGCTGAATATACATAGTCATAGAGTAATTTTTCTTTTAGTTGATAGACGGTAGTTTTGAGGGCATATGCGGCGCGTTTAAGGATAACCCAAGCG
>CANGXP010000037.1 GCA_947457935.1 Alphaproteobacteria bacterium
CCTCACCCCAGCCCTCTCCCACAAGGGGAGAGGGAGCTTTCTTTGTGCCGTATATTTTACAACATCCTTGAAAGAATTGTGGCAAGCGGTATGCGGATACCCCCTCTCCCCTTGTGGGAGAGGGCTGGGGTGAGGGGGAGAAGATACGTTCGCAGCAGGCGTTTTAAGTCCAGCCCCTGTGACAAGCACGGGGTGACAGGCTTTGCTGTGACAGCCTGCTAAAAATCTCAAAACATCATTAGACGATTTTGTTGCGATCGTTACATCCGCGCTATTGCCGAAACCCCGCCCCCGATTCCCCTAATCACCTGCCCCCTAAAATTCTGAATAAAATGCTTGACGAATATATATATATATTAGCTTAAGATTAACTGTATTGCTCATTTGCAATTACAACCTCTCGATGTTCACTTTTTTATATGTTTTGAGGTTATTTATCATGAACGTAGGTTCTTTTGGCTTGGCGATCCCTGAAGGTCGCGAACGCACTGATGGTTATGTTGTGATGCAACATGCACAACAATATCGCATTCAGGTTGCAAATCACACCAATCTACAGTGTGACGCTGTCGTTTCGATCGATGGGGACAAAATCGGTGAATACCGCCTGCTTGCAGGTCAGGTATGGGCGATTGAACACCCAAGCGATTCACAACAACGCTTCACATTCTACGCCAGTGGAACAACCGAAGCTGCCGCAGTCGGAGAAGCGGTTGTCTCCCAGAAAGAGAAAGGCTTGGTTCAGGTAACGTTCTATCCAGAACAGGAATTTGAAATGCCCCACACTCTTGGTGGAGAATCCTTTGGTGCAACTCGTGGCGGGATAACGCGTGGTGCCACTAAAGGTCTTGGTATCCATGGTCTCGGAGCAGGTGTCAGCGGTCTATCTGGGCACAGCAGTGCTCAGTACGGCAAGGCAAACAGAATCATTCGTGATGAAGACGCTGCCGTCACCATCACCTTACGTTTGGTGACGGACAATACTCCCAAGCCACTAAGCATGAGAAAACAACGGATGGCAAACGTAGTACCACCTGCCGTTGCCTAATCTGTTTTTTCTGTTTTTTGATTAATACTTAAAGAAGCTCTTGCCCCCACATGGTAGGGGCTTCTTTTTTTTGCGTAAAACAACTCTGTTTAAGCCGAAGCACCCTCGCGAAACTGCATGTTATAAAGCCCCGCATACACGCCCTGCTTTGCCAGCAACGCCCCTGCGTGCCGCCTTCACTATACCCCCTACCCGCCTCTCTACATCAAAAACAAAAAGCTTAAATAGGATACGACGGTCATTAACGCGACAAGCGGCGCGGTGAGAATGAGGCTGTCGAGCCTGTCTAGCACGCCGCCATGCCCCGGGATGATGTTGCTCATGTCTTTTACCTTAAAGTGCCGCTTGACGGCTGATTCCAGCAAATCACTAAGCTGGGCAAACACGGCAAGTGCTGCATAGCATCCTAACGCATAGCCCCAATGGAGTGGTGTGCTTGGCAGCGAGAAACTTTGCGGCAAGGCAAGCAGCAATCTCTCGGCAACAAACACATCAAAAGTTATTGCCAATAAGGGCGCAAGCAACACGCCTGCAGCGAATCCCTCCCACGTTTTTTTGGGACTGAGAATCGGCGTCATCGGATATTTTCCCCAATTTTTCCCCACAATATACGCGAGCGTATCCACCAACGCCACGAGCACAATCAGCGAGACAATCGCTTGCGGCTGCACGCTATAAATAACCTGCAGCGCAAGGGGCGGCATGACACAAAACATAATACCTAATAATGCCCAACACAAAGGGCTTTGCTTAAGCCGTTTGCTTTTGAGCGTGAGAGCCAACAGCGGCAACCCCACCCCCAACCCGATAGCAACCGAAATGATACCTGTTACCATCCCCACAAACTGATTCATCAAAAATGGCGTACTCAAAAGAGAGGCGGCGACGACATATAATAATACCCGATAGGCGGTGGGCAGCGCGCACACCTTGCTCCATTCATACACGCCAAGCATCGCCAAGAGCAGTAGCAGGATGTTTACATACGGTTGCCCGAAATGATAGGTTGCGGCAACCAAGCCCACCATCGCAATCCCTGAGAGGATGCGCTGTTTTGCCTTAGGGCGGATATGGATTGCAGGGAGGGTTGGCATGATGTGCATCTTGATGGCGCAAAAAACCGCAAATTACCAATCAAAAACTACTGTGCGCTGGCAATTCCGCCGAAACGTCGCTCGCGTTGTTGGAATTCTGCCACAGCATCGTGGATGTGCTGGCGGTTGAAATCTGGCCACAGGGTTTTGATGAAAATGAGTTCGCTATAGGCACTCTGCCACAACAGAAAATTACTCAGGCGTTGCTCACCGCTGGTGCGAAGAATAACATCGGGATCGGGGATGTCGTTTGTTTGCAGTGTTTGGGTGATTTTTTCAGGGGTAATGTCTGTGAGTGTGAGTTCACCTTTGCTCACCGCAACAGCAAGCTGGGCTGCAACCGTTGCCAATTCCTGCCGCCCGCCATAATTTAATGCCAGAATAACCTGTAAGCTGGTGTTGGCTTGGGTGAGGGTTTCAGCGGTTTCGATGAGTGCGAGGATGTCTGTATCAAGCGGGGTTCTATCGCCGATAACCCTGAGGCGGATGTTTTGCGCGTGAAGCTCGTTGATTTCACTTTTCAGGTACCGCCGTAGCAGATTCATCAGGGCGTGGACTTCCGCAGGCGGGCGCGTCCAATTCTCTGTGGAAAAACTGTAGAGCGTGAGATAGCGGATACCTGCTTCCTTGCAGCCCTCAATCGCTTCTCGCACTGCTTTTGCGCCTGCCCGATGCCCAAAAATACGGGGGCGTTTACGTTGCTTAGCCCAACGCCCGTTGCCGTCCATGATAATCGCTAAGTGGTTCAGAACAGGGGCAGGCATGATAGGTTAAGCAGCTTGTGCGCTGTTATGCAGGGCTTGCGCGGCTTGGAGCACCGCCGCAACGTGCCCTGCAATGGTGACAGGCTGCCAGATTTGCTGGAGAATGCCGTTTGCATCAACCAAGAACGTGGAGCGTTCAATACCGAGGTATTTTTTGCCATACATGCTCTTTTCTTTGATAACGCCGTAGGCATCACACGCCAAGCCCTCGCCATCTGACAACAGCGGGAAGTTTAAATCATGGTCTTTTTTGAATTTATCGTGGCTTTTTACCGAGTCTTTCGACACGCCCACAATCACTGTGTTGCAAGCGGTAAAGTCTGGCAAGGCATCGCGAAAGCCGCATGATTCAACGGTGCAGCCTGAGGTATTATCTTTGGGATAAAAGAACAACACCACGTTTTTACCGCGCAGTGATTCCAGTGCAATAGTGCCGTTGCCATCGGTTGCGCCTGAGAAAACGGGGGCAGGATTTTTGAGAGAGAGTGTCATGTTTTTGTCCTTAAGTTTAGCGTGTTAATTGCTCAAAAGAGCGGTAATCCCATAAAAACTAGTATTGAGCGTTGTAGCGTGTTTTTGCAGTATTGAGTGTCTCCACGATAATTTTTCCCACCTCACCGCCATCGCCTTTAATGCGTTCGCGCACCACCGCTTGAATGGATTCAATGTGGGCGTGAATCAACTCAATAAATTTTTCGTCTGGCTCTACTTTTATTTTAGTGTAGTTGAACAAGGATTTTCCGAACTCGGTCACCAACGGATAGCTGAACGTACTCCCCTGCCCTCGCAACTCATGGGCAAGATTATTGATAATCCCGAAATATTTCCAATTATTCTTAGGCTGTTCTTTAAGCGCAAGATGTGCGGCACGCAACGCATTCACGGTGTCTTTCACCCAATCGGCATAATCGGATTCCATAGCGACGATTTCTTCCGCGGCTACCTCAAGCAACGCCTCATCAATCACAAACGGCGTGGATTTCTGCCCCAAGCCCCCTACTAAATCACGCAACTTGTTTGGCACCCGCATATAATACGCTTTTATACCATCTTTGAAGACGGTAGGGATTTTCCCGTTATGAATAATCTCAATATTCTCTTTGGTTGCAGTGCGTCTGTTCTCTGCCTTCATAGGGAGCTGTTGCCGCCGTCTGTCGGGCCCGAAATAGTCTTTTGTATAAATGTAGGTGCGCGGCTTATCAATTAATGCCGTTAGTTTCGCCGCAATGCTGTTGATGGAGAATGGCTTGGTGAGGAACTCATTTGCGCCTAAATTCCGTGCTTCCATCACCTTATCAACTTCTGACAGCGCACTAATCATAATAAACGGCATAAATTTATTGGGCGAATCTTTATGCCGCCGCAACCATTTGAGCAGCATCGCCCCATCAACAGGCGACATCATCCAATCGCAAATAATTAAATCTAACCGCTGCACCCCCGCTTTTTGGGGGTTTGTATGTATTTCTTTGATGATGTTAATCGCCTCTGCACCATCGGCTGCGTTCAGAATTTGCAGCACGTTCAAGGAGCGTAATACCCGCCCCAAGAGAGCCCGCATAAATTGATTATCGTCTATGATTAAGACAGAGAGTCGTTCTAAATCAAATTTTGCCATAAGGAAGGTGCTTTTTTCACATACGTTGGTGGCTACTGATACAAAATAGCCCCTAAAACTGCCAGTAAAAAATCTAATTTACATTCTCTAAGTTTCTTTGCGCCAAAATACCAGCGTCGGTTGCAGCATCCAACGCGATTGTTTTGCGCCACGCTTGCTTGGCTTCTTCCCGTTTTCCTTGCATTTGCAGGAGGGTTCCCTGTTCTAACCATGCCACTTGCAAATTGGGGTTGGCACGCAACGCGGCGGCAATATCTTTTTGCGCGGCGGGCACATTCCCTTGCAAGCGGTAAATGTTGGCGCGGAATGTCAACGCTTCGCCCTGTTGCGGGTTTTCATCCAACACGGTGTTTAAATCGTGCAAGGCTTGCTGATAATTTTGCAAGGATGCATAGGCAAGGGCGCGGTCAATCCGATATTGTTCATTATCCTTCACCGTAATGGCGCGGCTGAGCATATCAATCGCTTTTTCGGGTTGGCGTGCCATCAGCGTTGCATTGGCTGCTTGCGCCATCATTCTGGCGCGCACCTCATCAGGCAGGGGGGCATCCGTTGCGCTGATTTGCAAGAATATATCTGCTGCATCCGTGTATTTCTGCAAGCCCACCATCGCTAAGGCACTGCAATGCGCCGCGCCTATACCACCGCCGATGCTCATCCAATATGCCGCGGCAATCATCGCTTTATCGGGCTTTATTTTCACCAACTCCAGACAGGCTTTGTATTCTTTTTCATGGTCAGCGGGCACGGGCACGGTTTGGGCGCGCGCTGCAGTCGATGCCAGTAAAAAACAGAGGAACAGAAGAGAGAGAGTGGTTTTCATAGCGTACAAACCTTGATCTTTTCGTAAATCTAAACTAGCTGTTTCAAAATGGCTACCAAAAAACTATTTTGCTTCGGCTTGGGGTATTCTGCACAGGCGATTACGCGGGATTGCATTAAGGCGGGGTTTCATGTTGTGGGCACAACGCGCACACCAGAAAATCGATTGAAGCTCTTGCAACAGGGTTTTTCTGACGTTGTATTGTTTGACGGCACAGCCCCAATTGCTGATTTTTTAGCAGAACATGGCGATACAACCCATTTGCTATGTTCGCTCCCTGCAAACGCACAAGGGGATGCAGCGTTTATCCATCATGTTGACGCTATCAATGCCCTGCCGAACCTTGCATGGGCGGGGTATCTCTCCACAACGGGGGTGTATGGTGACCATCAGGGCAACTGGGTGACAGAAGAAACCCCTGTTGCGCCGCTTTCGCCCCGCGCTCAGCATCGTGTACTTGCCGAAAATCAGTGGCGTTCGTTGAATATTGCTGCCAATATTTTTCGCCTTGCGGGGATTTATGGCGCGGGGCGCAGTGCGCTTGAACGCGTGCAAGAGGGGTCGGCACAGCGCATTTTCAAACAAGGGCATGTCTTTTCCCGCATTCACGTTGAAGACATTGCCCACATTGTGTGTGCCTCTATGCAGGGCGGGCGTAACGGACGGATTTATAATTGTGCGGATGACGACCCCGCCCCGCCGCAAGACGTGATTGAATACGCAGCCACCCTGCTGAACCTGCCTGTGCCGTCACTTATTCCTTATGAACATGCCGTTCTTTCTGAGATGGCACAGAGTTTTTATGCCGAGTGCAAGCGGGTGGATAATACGCGGATCAAGGAAGAGTTGGGGGTTGTGTTGCGCTATCCAACGTATCGGGAGGGGTTGCGGGGGATTTTGAGTGCGGCATTGTCACGCGACTAAAGGCGGGGCTTGGTGATGTTCACACAAGAAAAAAGCCCTTGCGAAGGCAAAGGCTTTTTTCAAATCTTAAGAAGCAATGTTTACAGACTCAAACGTCTCAGCGTCGATCCAGAGGGAACCGATTTTACCCACTGATACGTAACCATCCCTCATGGGAATATGCCCTTCAAGGGCTCCCAATTGCTCCCCGAGGAGGGGTTGGATGATTTTTTCTGCCGCTAGCAAACGCCGCAGAATTGCCTCGCCCTCGTCTGGATTATCGAACCAGTGACTCCGCCTATAAATCTTAATCAGATCGTCCCAATTGGTATAGTTTTCATACATGGTTTCAGTAATTATTTTTTCAATCTGCTCCTCAGCAATCGCACCATCGAGGATGGCGGCAATTGCAATCTGCAAATTGAAACAAACTAGCTTACGATTAGTAGCAGACATAATAAATCTCAAAATATAACGTGATTTGTGAGATGAACGAGTGCAGCAAAAAAGATTGCCCACTGAAGTAATTAACTTAGCCTAATATATATATATATATGTGTCAAGCATTTTAACAATCTACCGCCCATTTTTACCACCCCTCTCTTAAAAACCACAGCGCGTAACAAAATAACATCTTGTCCCCCACAGATTCTTGCGTCTATCTCTCAAGTTGTATAGATTTTGCGCATAATGACGCAAAACACCCCCAATCAACCGCTTGTGAGTATTATTGTTCGCACCCAACAGGGGCGGCAGGGCTTTTTGCGTGAGGCATTGGATTCCCTGAAACGCCAAACCTTCAAAAATTTTGAAGTGCTGATTGTGGAGAATGGGAGTCATACGCTGGCGGATATTATTACCGCTTCTAAAAATGAAGCGCCGCATCTGTTCCTTCGGTATGTGCCGTTGGAAAAAACCAGCATAGCCAACGCAGGTAATGTGGGCTTAAGCAAGGCACAAGGGCAGTATTTAGGATTCTTGGAAGATGATGCCCAATTTTTCCCTGAACATCTCAGCGTGCTGGTAAAAGCGTTAGAAAATCATGATGACGCGCCCGCTGTATATGCCTTTGCGGAAATTCGTGAAACGATTGTACATAAATTGCAACCGCTGCACTATGAAGAAAAACGCACGTTTGTGCCCAAAAGTTATGCGGCTGATTTTTGGCAAAACCTGTTGAGCCATAATTTTATTGCGCCGCAATCTATTTTGTTTCGCCGTGAACTGTATGACCATTTCGGCGGACTACACGAGCAACTGGGCAGCCTTGATATGTGGGAACTGTGGCAACGCTATGCCCAAACGGGGATGTTTTATGCGGTGCAATCCCTCACCTCGTTTTCGCGTAAGCCTTTCCTCGCGGTGGATTTAAGCTATCGCCATCGCACCACCCAGCATTATGCCCCCCGCGTGTGGGACATGACGCAAAACTACAAACTCCCCCTCCCCCTTGGCATGGTACGCAATGCCAGCGCATTTTGGTTCAACACGCCGCGCCTTAAGGCAAAATTAAAAGACTGTGTGTATCGTTATCCGTGGATGTTGCGATTGTATCGGCGGGCTGTGTATCGGGTTTCGGAAAAAGGGTGTGAGTGAAGGGCGGGACTTGTTTTGCTGTGTCAACAAAACCACAGTTCAACATTTGTGAAGACGTCACCCCTCCTCTCTTTTGCTCGCTTTAACAAGGTAAATACAAAAAAAACTCCGCTTCTAGCCCTTAAAATACTCACACTGTTATCAATAACTCTTGAAAACATAAATAAAACGCTTCCAAAATTACATAAAACATGATAAAACTCACATTATAGATTTAATTTTAAAAATCCTGTTATGCCAATTTACAAGTTCTTTTATTTTATGAGCCAAAAAATGCTTATCAGAGCATTGCTGGTGCTTGTTCTTGTTTTTGGCACCACACAAACATCTGATGCGTTTGATCCGTCTAAATCTATTGAGCCTTTCACAAACTGCCCGCCCGATACCAATACGATTGTTTCTGGTTATTTAGGCGGTGATAATAGGCTATCTGCGCAAATAACACTATCTGCGTCAACATGCAGTGTTCAACGCCGTGCAACAGGCGCTAGCGTTATTCAAGCCGCCGTTATTGCTGCAAACGGCAAAAGCACTTCTGTTGATAAGGCAAAGTGCACCGAAACTTTTAATCTCGTAAAACAAAAAATTATTAACTACTGCGCAATCAACGATCCAAAAACATGCAATGAAGCAATAAAATTAGACCCAAAAAGCAATGAATTTACTTGTGGCAACAAATCCTCAGCAGAAACGTGCGAAAGTCAACTTGAACCTTTCATAAAACAACATTGTAGCTCCCCCGCACTGACAAGCGAGCAACGTAAACAGCTTTTAAAGTTCGCCTCTTCAGCTGAGGGTAAGCTTTGCGCAGGCGGCAATAAAACAGCATATGGCGGGGAGAGAAATAAGTCCTTCCAAATGAATGGTTTTGTAAAAGATTTTTGCCAAAAAACCAACGATGCTAATTGTCCTCTTTCACAAGGGAAGAGCGGCGAACTTAACTGCGAAGGTGGCGTTAGTTTCGAGTTATTGCAATTCAAAGATGCGTGTATGCCCTGCACCATTATCGAAAAAATGGTGGAAGTGACAGCAGGACTAGGCAAAAAAGTTTTTGATGGCATTCAACGCGGCACGTTCTCCCTGCTTGCAACAGCGGTGGGGATTTGGCTGGTTATTCAGGTGGGTAAATTACTCTTCCCGTTTGGCCCGCTAGACAGAGTTTCTGGTATTTTTAATGGCGTTGTAACCAAGCTTGGCTTAACGCTGATTGTGGGCACGTTGCTGTTAAGTTTTGGCAGCTATTGGAAATATATTTATGCCCCCGTTATCACCAGCAGCATCAATTACACCAACACTATTTTAAAAGAAGCAAATACCATTATTACAGGATCTCCCACAGCCTCTGCATCTGATGATCCTGCCTGTACACCCTCTGCCAATGGCATAACCATTGATAATACAACGGAGGCAGAGGAAGACGCGCGCAAAATCGGTAAATCTATCACCTGCCTGTTAAAAGAGATTCAAGCGACCATTTACACAGGGCTATCTTTCTCTGTTGAGGCGATGTTCCAAACTATTATTGGCAGAAATGAAGATCAACCCGCCCCTAATAATACCCCTATCCTCGGTGGGATCATCACTTTTGGTCAAAATCTTTTTAATGCTATCTATCGTGCAGCAAGTACTGTTGCAACGGTGAGTAATGTTTGGGGCGTTCTTGTTACGCTCATCGGTGGTGGTATTCTTATGCTCACGTGGCTACCGCTATACATGAACTTGCCGTTCCGTGTTGCTGATATTGTTATTCGCTGGACAATCATTAGTATGCTTAGTCCGCTGATGATTGCGGGCGCCGTGTTTCCCGCCACACGCGGCTTTATGATGGCGGGATTGCGTGGCCTTGTGCAATCCGCCTTTGAATTGATGTTAATTGGCGTGATTATGGTGCTGTGCACGACGGCAATGCAAGAAGTCATAGAGCTATCAAAGGGGGACAAAACACCGTTCACCGTAAGTTCTGCCTTGTTCTTGCAGTTGTGGACAATTGCATGGCTTGCCAACATTATGATGGGGAAAGTGCAAAGCTTTGCCGTTGCCTTTGCAGACCCGAGCGACGCACAAGGACAGGGGCTTGATACGGGCGTTGCCAGTAAATATGCAAAACGCATGGAAGATACAGCAAGCAAAGCAGCACAAAAAGGCGCGAACATGACAAGTGATGTGGTCGCCGCTGTTGGGCAAAAGGAGATAAAATGAGAAAAATCTTCTCCTGTTTACTGCTGGCTGTGGTGCTGTTGGTGTTGGGGCATGGGGGGGTGTGGGCTTGCACTAAATCGGCTAGTTTTGATAGCATTATGAACAATCCTCAATATGGAAACGCCGCAAGGCTTATCTGTAAGTCTGAGGGAATGTGCTTGCCGAATGGTGAAATTAATCCCGCAAAATACTGCTTACATTTTGATAGTGGCGTAAGGAATGTTGGATTATGTAGCAACACAAAGGTTACAAGCAGCACAGATGCGGCAGACAGAAGCTGTTTAAACGACTTCATTATCCCTGGAAAACAAGCGTTTGATGCATATGCAGCAGGAAAAACTATAGACCCAACACAACGAGATGCAATCCTCATCAACTTTATTGATTTCTATGTACAATCACCATTAGGAGTATCTGGTTTCGGGAGATGTCTTGATAATCCCAATTTATATTCGGCTGGGAACAGCACACCATGGGCTATCCCCGCAGAGGGATTGCAGTGTTTAAAGGATAATGGCATCGATGCAAACAACAGAATATTAAGAGCCAGAATTTGCTCTTATATTTCGCCAACTGCCAAAACACTTGAGTTCGCAGCAGGGGGTATAAGCTGTTATTATAAAACACCTGATCAATGCGCCAAAATCTGGTGTGATCAAAGCCGCCGTTTAAAAGAAATTAATGGAGGAGGAAACGGCAGTGTTCCCACTGGCGCAACAGGCTCCATCGCCGACCAAACGCCGCAAGACATCGCCAACATAACCTGCTTTAGTTGCCCGCTCATCAAAGCTATTATTAAAATTTCTGCTGATTTAGGAGAAGACATTTTTAATGGGTTGCGCGAAACTTTAGTCTCGCTGATTGGTGTGGTGATTGCGCTGATTATGATGTATAAAATCGGTACGCTTTTCCTGCCGTTTGGCCCCACCGAAAATATTGGCAAAACCGTTAATCAACTGGTTTACCTCGCGGGGTTAGGGATAATGCTGTCGATTATCCTGAGCAGCATGACCTATTTTTGGCAGTATGTGTATGTGCCCGTGTTACAAGCCTCCGTTGATATTAGCGATGTTATTTTGCAAAGCGTGGGCGGCATTCAGGGCTATGCAGTGTGCCCTGCTGTGCCTGTTATTGGCACAGTGTCAGAGCAAAGTTCGTTGCTGGCAGACCGCATTGAATGCCAAACTAAGAATATTGTGGAAACACTCAGCCAAGGGCTGCGCGTGGGTTGGGCAATGATTGATTCCATGCGCCGCTATGAAGTAACAGAAAACCCTGCTTCATGGATTAACGTTGCGAAGAACTTCCTGCTTATTTTCAGTGCCATTCCCATTATTGCTGTCTATTTTTATGCCACGCTTAAATTCTTATTTGCGATGATTGATGTGGTGTGGCGGTGGACTTTTATGTCCATGATTAGCCCTCTGATGATTGCCTCGTTCCTCACCAAACAAACGCGTTCTTTTTTTGGATTCGGCATGAAGGGTATGCTTGAATCGCTGGTGGCGTTTGCCCTCATGTCTATTGTCGCGGCTGTAACGGCAAGCCTGCTCGCGAATATTGACGTTGACCCTAGTTACACAGGAAAATTGAATGACCCCAACAGCTATATTGAAGCCATCAGAAAAGGGCAAGTGTTCGCCCCCACCATCAACCGTGCCGCATTCTGGAATATTACGTTTATTGGGCTGCTGTGTGGTGCGCTTTTATTTAAATGCCGTGACCTTGCGGGTAAACTCATCGGCAGTATGACAGGCGGCGCAGCGGGAGACTTCGGGCAGTCCATTCTGAATGGGGGGACGGTGCAGAATATTGTCAATAATACACTCGGGCGCGCCGCTTCACACGATATGCAGAATTTCCAACAACACTTAAAAGATGTCCGCCAAGAAAAGGCCTACCCAACACCTTCTACACCTTCTACACCTTCAACATCTTAAAAATCTTACTCCCAATGACAGCGAACCCACACAGCACATTTTCTATACTCCTTCGCAGCTTTTTGCTAGCGATGGTGTTATGGGTGTGCTTTGCAAACGTCAGCATGGCAATTACAGATGAGCAATTTAAGGCAAAAATGACGCGCAACGGCACAGGCACCGACAGTGTAGTTCTTTGCCCCGTGTGCCCTGTGGTACATGCGTTTATGAAAGGTGGGCTGAATCTCACCAAGGTAATGGCGGAAAAAGTTTCTGACTCCCTTAGCACACTCGTTGCCACCATGCTGGCAATTTGGATAGCTATTCAAGCGGGAAAACTTTTCTATCCGTTTGACCCCCTTGACCGTGCCACCAAAATTCTTAATGAAACATTCGGGCGCGTGGGCATTGGCATTATGGTGGTGCTGTTCATTCAAAACTCCTCGCTCTACATGAATTATATTCTGTACCCCGTTATTGATACAAGCCTTGAGGTGAGCAACACCATGCTTACCACCGCCAGTAAATTTGGGAGTGATAGCGGCATAGATACCGCCACGCTTGATGCACGCGGCTGCCCCATCACCACCACCCTCACCACAGAAGAGCGCATCATTAATTCTGTTGTGTCACAAACACGCGTTGCCCAACGAAGCATTGGGTTGGGCTTATGCAGTGCCATGCTTGCCCTTGGCTTTGATACCTGTTTTGAAGGGAAAAACCCCACCTGTGGTACACCACCACCGCCGCCTAGCAGCCCTGAAGAGCAAGTGGTAAAAGGCTTTTTCGATCTTCTCGGTGGATTAAAAGATGCAGCCGTTGCTTTCGCGAGCAAAACATGGAGTAATGTTGTTGGACTTAAAGATTTTGCATCTGCTGTTCAGCAACAAGGACTTGGCAGTGCGCTTATGGACATCATCACACGCATTCTCGTTGCGTTTTTTATTGTTGGTATTTACGGCTATTTGTGGCTCATCTACCCCATCTACATGCTGGATTTTGTGTTCAAATGGGTCGTTATTTCCATATTCTTCCCGATTATTGCTGTTTCGGTAATTTTTCCAGGGACACGCGGCACGGCAACTGCCGCGCTCAAGGGGCTGGGTCATGCGGGGATGACAGCGGTGATGATGGCAACCATCCTTGGTATTATTATCAGCATGACGAATGAGATGTTTCTTACAGGCGACATGCTTGCCAAGATGGGGAGCACAGATAAACTTTTCATGCAGCAAGGCAACTATTGGGTGGTGCTCATGGGCGGTTTTTTGATGCTCCATATGTTAAAACAAGCTCCGAAATTAGCAGAGTATTTCTTTGACAGCAAAATTGATGCAAACCTTGCGAATGGGCTGATTACTATCATCCGTAAATGGGTTGAAACGGGTGTGAATTTGGTGGTAGACGTGAGCACAGCGGGTGCATCTGCGGGTGTCCGCAACACGGTGAAAGGCGTTGTAGCTGCAGGCAAAATGGCGGTACCGAAGTAGGAAGACTATAGTCATGTACTGACTTACTCGAATATCTACAGTACATCGCATGTGTCATTCCCTCGAAAGAGGGAATCCACTCTTACTCAAAAAGTGTGGATTCCCTCTTTCGAGGGAATGACACGCGGAGTCAATCTTTCGGGAAAGCCCTCCATGCGTTTTCTTAATACCCCCACCCACAAAGGAAACACCATGACATCCATCAAAGCAGTATGCGTATACTGTGGCGCACGTGCGCCGCAAACCCCCGCCCATCTCCATGCAGCAACACGCCTTGGGGAACTTCTCGCTGCTAACAAGATAACCTTGGTATATGGCGGCGCGCGCATTGGCATGATGGGGGTACTTGCGGATAGTGCGCTTAAAAATGGCGGCAAGGTCATCGGCATAATCCCCGACCATTTGCAGCAATCTGAGGTGGGGCATCAGGGGGTAACCACGCTTCATATTGTGCCCAACATGCACACGCGCAAACAGATGATGTTTGATAGGAGCGACGCGTTTGTGGTGCTGGCGGGCGGCATTGGCACGCTGGATGAGCTGTTTGAAATGCTGACGTGGAAACAGCTAAAGATGCACAACAAGCCGATTATTTTTGTGGATACGGAAGGCTATTGGCAACCGCTCCTCGCCCTGCTTGACCATATTATTGAGAGTGGTTATGCAAGCCCGAGTATTCGACAACTGTATACGGTTGTGAGGGATGTGGAGGGGGTGGTGGATTGTTTCCCAAGATAGAAATCCAGAGTGAAAGAGAAGCGCCTAGAAGATTACTGAACTCTCAGTCGACAACACAGAGCCCTAACAGCATCAGCATCACCACCAGGAAACCATGACACATCAATAGATTGCACGACGTGGGTAGCTGCACATCTACCACCCGATCGGTTCCACTCATACCCCCAATCCGACCAGTAACAATCAACATCAGCAACTGCAGTAGCGCCAGCGAGTACATTCACACAACTCCAATTCGTCCCATCAAACTGCAACGCTTGCCCTGCACCGTTACAAACTGGAACGGGCGCCGAACACGTCCCGCTGGCGGTAAGGAACTGCCCCGCGCCACATGTCACTGTTGAGGCAGCACACACCCCCGCACTGGTCAACGCCTGTCCTGCTGGACAAACCGTGATCCCCACAGGCACAACCTGACCAAACTTCAGCACTTTGGTGTTATCGCCGACAAAAATCTTATTCACAGGCGTGATAAATTTATAGGTCAC